>NZ_JAXCWH010000004.1:0-472509 GCF_034045165.1 Massilia sp. CFBP9026 | reverse complement strand
CGCCGCACCACTTCGTTGCGCCACGCTTCATCGGCGTCCTGGTCGGGGCCGTCGATATCCTGTAGCAGCAGCTGCATGACTTCCTGTTTCTCGGCCGGGCTCAGCAACTTGAGTCGTTCGGCGATTTCCGCGACGGCGTTGGACATGATGCTCTCTCCTATAATTTTGCTTCGATCATAGCGCGAGAACTATTGATTGTCGACTGGCAGCATATTGTCATTCGGTTTGCGATCGATCAATTTGTTGTCAGGATCGATGCCGGCGCGGCCCGGTACGCCATCGACCACCAGGGTCAGCTGCTGCACGGCCTGGGTCACCAGCCGCCGTTCGCGTACCAGTGGGTTGCCATTGCGATCATCCACGCCGAATTCGATGTAGTCGTTCAGCGGCATCGGCCGTTCCTCGCCCCCGTCCGTCATCGAGAGCTTGCCGGCGTGGGCATCGATCGTGACCTCGACCTTGCCGTCCGGGCGGCGGCGTGCGACGGCGCTGGCGGCGCGGTTCTCGTAGAACACGATCGATTCGAACAGGTCGTCGATCAGGTAGGCCTTGTCCTTCGGCGTCACGGCGCGCAAGCCATCGACCAGGCTGGAGGCGGTCGGATAGGGCGCGCCGCGATAGGCGTATTGCCGCAGCAGGCCGCGCAGCACGCCGTTGACCACGTCCTCGCCCAGCATGTCCTGCAACAGGTACAGCGCCAGGCCGCCCTTGCGCTGATGGATGTAGCGCTGGTTTTCGTTGTGCGCCAGCGGCAGTTCCTTTTCCTGCTCCTGGGCGCGGCCAATCAGGTAGGCTTCCTGGTCATGGCGCAGGAAGCGCCGCATCTTGTCCGCGCCGTAGGTGCGCCGCATGACCATCAGCGCCGTGTACTCGGCCAGGCTCTCGGTCAGCACGGTCGCGCCGCGCGTATCGGCGCCGACCAGTTGCTGGCCCCACCACTGGCGCGCGGTCTCGCGGGCGCTGACGTAGAACGGGTAGTCGAGGTCCTTGGGCGAGCCGGGATCGACGCGCGCGATGAAGGCGGCGCTTTCCGAGAGCGGGATCAGGCCCGGGAAGGACTGGGTGTTGCGGACGGTGCGCGGGTATTCGGCGATGCGCAGCTCGCGCAGCGGATAGCGGCCGAAGTGGCGCGCGCCGTAGTCCAGGCCGGCCTGGGCGCCGCGGGTCAGGCGCTCGACGTTGACGTCGTGCCCCGGCTGGTAATAGACGTCGATCGCCACATCCTGCCAGCGGTCGTGGCGCACTTCATAGCGCGCCGACTGGAAGGTATAGGCGTTCTGCATCGGACGGTCCATCTTGTAGCGGAAGTGGCGCCGTCCGCCTTCGTTCCATTCGCGCACCAGGGTGCCGGGCGCGATCGCGACCTGGTCGGCGCTCGTGCTGACGGTGGCGTCGAAGCCGATCCAGTCGGCGTCGACGCCGGTGCGGTGGCTGGCGCGGCCGGCCGGATCGTCGCGCGCCGGCATGGGCGCGCGTGCGGCCAGTCCGTGGCGGCGCCGGTCGCGCGCGTCGCCCAGTTCGACCGAGGGTTGATAGCCGATGCGCGGCATGACCTCGTTGGTGAAGAAGGTGCCGTTGGCGATCACCGGCGTGTCGCTGCCCAGGCCCAGCGGGCCGCGCGGCGCGTAGTCGAGTTCGAAGTCGAAGTCCAGGCGCGCGCCGGGGGCCAGCGGGGTGGCCAGGCGATAGTGGTAGAGACCGAGATCGGGATCGATCGTCACGCTCGTCGCCGGCTGGCCGAAGCTGGCCTTGAGCTGCGCGCCGCGCTGCTGGTACAGCACCAGGTCGCGGATCGGCGCGCCGCTGCGGTTCTCGAGCCGGTAGCTGCCCTTGACGTGCAGGGCGCGCTGCGCGGGATCGATATCGGCGTCGAGCCTGACGTCGACGATGCGCGGCTGCGGCAGCCGGGCGAAGCCGTGGTAGCGTTTCTCGTATTCGGCGCGCAGCAGCTCGCTGCGCCAGGCGGTCAGGTAGCCGCCGCTCGAAAGCTCCCAGGCTAGGCCCCCGCCGGCGCCCGCGAACACGGCCAAGCCGAGGCCGAAGCAGGTCAACACCTTTGGCGTCAGGTTGCGGCGCGCCAGGCGCAGGCGCTCGCGCCAGGCGTCGTCGACGCCGCGCGGCCACAGCGCGCGCGCCAGCGCCAGCAGCATCAGCGCCGCGCCGCTCCAGTACAGCAGGTACAGGCGCTCGCGCAGCAGCTGGTGGCCAAAGCCGTTCATCGGTGAATAGGTCAGCTCGGGCCAGACCCCGTACAGCAACAGCGGATGGTTCTGGCCGGTGCCGCTCAGCAGGAGCGCCGCCGCGAGCCAGGCGATCATCAGGAAGTTGGCCAGGTATTTGTGGTTGACGATGACCTGCGCCGCGATCGCCAGCACCGCGACCAGCGCGTAGTTCGGCAGCAGGATGGTGAACAGGGCGTGCAGGTAAAGCCCCGGCTCGAGCTGGAAGTAGCCCTTGAACAGCTGGATCAGCATGCCGGTGACCATGGCCAGCAGCAGCAGCAGCGCCTGCAGGCCGACCAGGGCCAGGGTCTTGCCGGCCAGCGGCAGCCAGCTCGGCACCGGCAGTGCGTCGAACATCTGGGCCACGCGCGTCTCGCGTTCGCGCCAGACCAGTTCACCGGCGTAGAAGATCGTGGTGGCCAGCACGAACAGGCCGAACACCGCGCGGATCAGCTCCAGCACCATATACGTCACCGGATAGGTGGAGATGCCGTAGATGGCGTCGAGGTCGATTCCGCCGGCGACCAGGGCCAACACACCGGCGGTGGCCAGCGCCGCGAAGTAGACGTTGCGGGTCATCTCGCGCAGTTCGCCGCGCGCCGACTTGAACAGCAGCAGCGCCAGGCTGCGCGCCGCGAAATCGGGTTGCGCGGTGGTGTCGCGCGCCGCCTGCGACAGTTCGGCCGGCAGGTCGGGCTGGGCCTGGCCGCGCCCGCGCGTGCGCGCCTGCCCGTCGGCCTCGCCGATGAAGTGGAAGCGCCAGTAGCCGAGCAACAGCGCCAGCAGCGCGAAGCCGCACCACAGCAGGCGGTTGACCAGGTACACGTCCTGCAGGTCGATCGGATTGAGGTTGCGCTCGGCCAGCGGCCAGTACTCGGTCAGCAGGAACAGGGAGGTGGTGCCGAACGGGTCGATCAGGGCGGCCAGGGTCTTGAAGTCGAGGTCGCGCGCCAGCGACGGCGCGACGGTATAGCCGATGGTCATGACCACGGCGGCCACGTAGACCGGCAACATGCGCCGGGTGAGGGCGGCGAGCACGAAGAAGATCGCGCCGAAGATGAACAGGTTGGGCAGCAGCGTGAACAGGTAGGGCTTGATCCAGGCCGACGCCGTCGATCCGCCCAGGCGGTCGGGCGCGATGCCGGGAATGAAGGTGCCGAGCCACAGCCCGACCAGGATGCCGGAAAAGATCACCGCCAGGGTCGCGAACGCGCCGAGGAAGCGGCCGAACACGTAGTCGGCCTTGCTGAGCGGCGCGCTGAAGAAGAAGTGGTGCATCTCGTGTTCGAAGTCCTGCTGCACCGCGCGCCCCATCACCGCCGCCGCGACCACCGTGCCCAGGCTGCCCAGCAGCGCCGTCGCGATCGCGATCTGGCGCGGCGCGTCGACCAGGACCCGGCTGCCGAAAGAGACGATCAGGTCGCGGAACGCGCCGCCCGAGGCGGCCATCCACAGCATCCCGAGCGCCACGAAGACGGCAAAATAGACCCAGGTCGAGAGCCGCCGCAGGCGCTGGCCCGCTTCGAAGCGGGCGATGACGAACAGGGTGCGCACGGTCAGCAGTTCCCGGCGGCCGGGTTGTGGCGGCCGGCGATAGTGGCAAAATACACGTCTTCCAGGCTGGCGCGCGCCGGCTCGAAGCCGTCGCCCGGATCGTCCTCGGAATACACATGGATCAGGGTGCGGCCGCTGAGCAGGCGGGTCGAGATCACGCTGTAGCGCGACTGGAAAGCCGGCAGCTCGGCCTTGGTGACGAAACGGGCCCAGATGAAGTCTTCGATCCCGTAGATCAGCTCTTGCGGCTCGCCGCACAGCAGCACCTGGCCTTTGTTGATGATCGCCATATTGGCGCACAGGTCGGCCACGTCGGACACGATGTGGGTCGACAGCAGCACGGTACGTTCTTCGCCGATGTCCGACAGCAGGTTGTGGAAGCGCACCCGCTCCTGCGGATCGAGGCCGGCGGTGGGCTCATCGACGATGATCAGGCGCGGGTCGCCCAGCAGGGCCTGGGCGATGCCGAAGCGCTGGCGCATGCCACCCGAAAAGGTGCCCAGGCGCTGGTCGCGCACTTCCCACAGATTGGTTTGCTGCAGCAGGCCGTCGACCACCTCGCGCCGGCGCGCCTTGTGCGACAGGCCTTTGAGCTGGGCGAAATGGTCCAGCAGTTCGTGAGCGGTCACTTTCGGATAGACGCCGAAATCCTGCGGCAGGTAGCCCAGCATGCGGCGCACCGCATCCTTTTCGTCGAGCACGTCGATATCGTCCAGGAACACCGAACCGGAATCGCATTCCTGCAGCGTCGCCAGGATCCGCATCAGCGTCGATTTGCCCGCGCCGTTCGGGCCGAGCAGCCCGAACATCCCGGCCGGGATGTTGAGCGTGACACGGTCCAGCGCGACCACGCCGTTGGCGTAGGTCTTGGACAAATTGCGGATTTTCAGTTGCATGACGACTCCTGGCTACTGCCCCGCGCGTCTTTACGCAGGACCAAACACTTTTTCACACTGGCATTGTATTCAATCGGCACGGCCGTGGCGGACCCGGTGCGACACACGGTCCAAACAGGGACCCAGACCGCATTATCCGGTGACAGGACGCACGATGGTTTTCTTTTGATAAATTTCTTGCAAGGGAGGGCGGGCGTGCGGCGCAAGCCGGGGCAAAGCATGGATAATGGATGCATGGACTCCATCACCCAAGAAAAGCTCTTGATCCTGATGCGCGAAGGGCGCAGCCGGGCCGAATCCACCGACTGGTTCCGCGTCGCGCTGGGCCTGGTCTACCTGGCCGGCCTGATGACCAAGGAGGCGATCGACTTCAAGACGGTCGACCGCGAGTTCAACCGCTTCATCTATCACACGCTGGGCAAGGGCCACACCATCACCAGCGTGCTGCAGTTCATGAGCGGCGCGAAGGTGATGCCGACGGTGGAGTCGGCGCGCTTCCTGGACGCCTTCCAGCGCCATTGCCCGGGCGTGCCGCTGGTGTCGGTGCCGTTCCTGATGGAGCTGAACCTGGGCGTGGCCAAGAACATCTCGGGGCTGGAGCCGGAAGGCCCGCTGGCCGGGTGGATCGCGCGTAAAAAGAAGGAGCAGGAGGCGCCAAAGGCAGAGGCGGGCTCTGGACCGCATGCCGAAGATTTATAATGAGGGCTTCAGCGACCAGAACATCGAGCACACCATGATTGCGAACCGTTTCATCAGTCCCCTGGACCACCTGATCGTCGGCGTCGACAAGGCCTTGCGCGTCGTCGGCGGCGTGGCGGCGATGTCGCGCCCGAACCCGGGGGCGCACGCCATCGACGGCGAATTGAGCGACGCCGAGCGGCGCCACAGCGCGGGCCTGATGCGGGTGAACCACGTGGGCGAGGTCTGCGCGCAGGCGCTCTACGATTCGCAGGCCAACTTCGCCCATACGCAAGAGGTGCGGGTCCAGTTCGAGCATGCCGCGCGCGAGGAAGAAGACCACCTGGCCTGGTGCGCGCAGCGCCTGAGCGAGCTCGGATCGCAACCGAGCGTATTGAATCCCCTTTGGTATGCGGGCGCCTACGTGATGGGCAGCGTGGCGGCCCGGATCGGCGACCCAATCAGCCTGGGCTTCGTGGTCGAGACCGAGCGCCAGGTCGAGGCGCACCTGAACAGCCACCTCGAGCTGCTGCCGGCGCAGGACGCCAAGTCGCGCGCCATCGTCGACCAGATGCGCATCGACGAGATCGCGCACGCCGACGCGGCGCAGGCCGCGGGAGCGGCCTCGCTGCCCTTGCCGGTCAAGGTGGCGATGCGGGCGATGGCCAAGGTGATGACCACTACCGCCTACCGGATCTGATTCGCTGCCTCGACGCACTTTTCGACCCGGGCCTTATGCACGTCATTCCCGCGGAGGCGGGAATCCAAGTTCGACGCGCTGCCACTAAACTTTGACGTAAGCGGCTGGCTTGAGGCCTTGGGTTCCCGCCTTCGCGGGAACGACGGTCTTGGGGCCAACGAGATCGTCGAGCGGTATCAGACTTCGACGATCTCGAACGAATGCGTGATCTCGGCCGTCTTGGCCAGCATGATCGACGCCGAGCAGTATTTTTCGTGCGACAGCCTGACCGCGCGTTCCACCGCCGCCGGTTTCAGCCCGTGGCCAGTCACCGTGAAGTGGAAGTTGATCTTGGTGAATACCTTGGGATCGGTGTCGGCGCGTTCGGCCTGCAGGGTCACGTCGCAGCCGCGCACGTCCTCGCGGCTGCGCTTGAGGATCAGGACCACGTCGTAGGCGGTGCAGCCGCCGGTGCCCACCAGGACCATTTCCATTGGGCGCGGCGCCAGGTTATGGCCGCCGCCGTCAGGCGCGCCGTCCATGGTCACCATGTGGCCGCTGCCGGTCTCGGCCCGGAAACTCATGCCCGACGGGCCGTTCCAGCTGACTTTCACTTCCATGCGATTCTCCGTGTTGCTGATGGGTCGATAAGGACATCGATTGTACGGCAGCCGCCGCCCGCGCGCAGCCGGCTGCCCATCCCCAGGCTCATACGCCCAGCACGTACTTCTCGCTCTTCATGCGCCAGCTCGCGAACGCCACCACCAGCAGCGCCGGGACCAGCGAACACAGGAAGGTCAGCACGAACGGCGCGAAGCCGATGTCGCCGCCCTTGGCCAGCTCCTTGATCAGGGTCTGGTTCGACAGCATCGGCACCAGGTACATCCACTGCGCGGTCTTGAGTTCCATGAACGAGATCACGAAGCCGGGCAGCAGCGGCACGAGCATCACCAGGCTGACCGTGGTCTGGGCTTCCTTGAAGGTCTTGGCGTTCATCGCCATGGCGATGTACAGGGCGGACGACAGCAGCGCCAGCGGCATCGTCGCCAGGCAGACCAGCAGCAGCGCGCCCCAGCCGAGGTTCCACGACATGCCGATTTCTTCCAGCGGCAGCCAGCGCAGGATCGCGTGGCCCAGCATCAGCACCACGCCGACGCCGATCATGGCCAGCACGCTGGAGGCGAGCCACTTGCCGCCCACCAGCTCCCAGCTATGCGCCGGCTGCGCCATCAGCACTTCGAGCGAGCGCCGTTCGCGTTCGCCTGCGGTGCTGTCGACTGCCGACGACATGTTGAGGAGGAAGGCCGGGAAGAACAGGAAGCCGATCATGCCGCCGATGACCATGGCCGAGCGCGAGGCATTGGTGCCGGTGTCGTAGCGCTGCAGCTGGATCGGCGCCAGGGTGGCCGGCGACACGCCGTGCGCCAGCAGGCGCGCGCTGGCGATATTGCTGCCGTAGGACTGCAGGATCTCTTCGAGTTCGCGCCGCTGCGGGCCGCTTTCGGCCGACGAGTCGAACCACAGTTCAATGCGTGCGGGACGCATCGACTGGTAGTTGTCGACGAAGTCGTCCGACAGGCGCAGCACGGCCGCGATCTTCTTGCCATGCAGGAGTTCGCCGATCGCTTCCTCGGTCATGGGGCCGGAGTCGTTGATCGTCACGCTGCGTTCGCGCAGCTGGGCGATCAGGGTCGGGGCCTTGGCGCCGCCGATCACGGTCAGGTGGATGCCTTCGCGTTCGGTCCTGGTGCTCTTGTCGATCAGCTGGTGCAGCGTGAAACCGAGGATCGCCGGATAGAACAGCACCGCCAGCACCAGGAAGCCGAAGGTGCGCTTGTCGCGCAGCGTCTCGCGCAGCTCCTTGAGGAATACGACCTTGAGTTTGGACTTCATGCGATACCTTCCTCGGTGCCCACCAGGCTGACGAAGGCGTCTTCCAGGTCGGCGATGCCGGTGCGCCGGCACAGTTCTTGTGGCGAACCCTGGGCCACGGTATGGCCCTTGGCGATGACGATCACGTCTTCGCACAGGTGGATCACTTCCTGCATCACGTGGGTGGCCATGATCACGCAGCAGCCGTCCTCGCGCAGGGCGTTCAGCGCGGTGCGCAGCGCGCGCGTGCTCATCACGTCCAGGCCGCGGCTCGGTTCATCGAGCAGCAGGTGGCGCGGACGGTGCAGCAGGGTGCGCGCCAGCGCCACCTTGATGCGCTGGCCCTGCGAGAAGCCCTTGGTCTGGCGCTCGAGGATGTCGTCCATCCCGAGCAGGTCCGACACCTCGCCGACGCGGGTGCGCAGCGCGGCGCCGTCCATGCCGTTCAATTCGCCGAAGTAGTTCAGGTATTCGCGCGTGGTGAGGCGCTCGTACAGCCCGAACTGGTCGGTCAGGAAGCCGATATTGCGGCGCACCGCCATCGGGTCCTTCTCGGGGTCGACGCCGCCGATCGAGATGGCGCCGTGGTCGCGTTTGAGCAGCCCGACCAGGGTGCGCAGCAGGGTGGTCTTGCCGGCACCGTTGGGGCCCAGCAGCGCGGTGATCTGGCCGTCGCGCGCGGTGAAGGAAACGCCGCCCAGCGCCTGGACGGCGCCGAACTGCTTGCGTACATCGTGGACTTCGATCATGGAGTTTCCGAATTCAGGGTTGCGGCCCGGCGCTGCCGAGCTGGAAGGTGGGGGCCGGCACCTCGGCCATGCAGGCGGCGTCGAGCTTGTCCTGTGGCCGGTCGAGGAAGGCGCGCAGCAGGCGCGGCGCGCAGCCGAGCTGCGACACGCCGTGGCCGGCATTGGCGACCACCACGTGCTGGGCGTGCGCCATCGATTTGGCGGCGGTCGCGGCACGGTGCGGCGGCGTGACCGGATCGAGGGCGCCCGACAGCAGCAGGGTCGGCGCCGCGATGCGTGCGGGCGCTACGTACGGCACCGCGGGCACCTTGATGTCCTGGCACAGTTTCGGGATCATCTCGGCCAGCGGGCGCGCCAGCACGGCGGCGTCGGATTTCATCAGCTCGGGCGTGAAGCGCGGCACGTCTTCGGCGCACACCACGGCGAAGTGCAGCAGCATCGACATGCTGGCGTCGTTGCCGAAGTCGCCGGCCAGGTTCTGGCGCGCGACGAAAGGCTCCCAGCGTCCGCGGCTTGCGCTGTGGATCAGGAAAGGCAGGCGGCGTGCATCGGCCGGCGCATACAGGATGTTGTGCACGGTGCCGAGGAAGCGCTGCGAGCTCATGGTGAACTCGGTCGGCTCGGCGGTGCGCGGATTCGGCAGCGACAGGTGGACGTCGCCCGCTTCGACCTTCTGCACCAGCGCATCGAATTCGGCGCGCAGATTCGGATACGCCTTGTTGCAGGCAGCGTCCTTGGTGCAGGCGGCGAACAGGCCGTCGAGCGCGGCCTGGCCGTCGCGGCCGCCGGCCGGGATCACCTGGTCGGGCGCGGCCACGCCATCGAGCACCAGGCTGCGCACGCTGTCCGGATAGAGGCGCGCATAGGCCTGGCCCAGGCGGGTGCCGTAGGAGCCGCCCCACAGGTTCACCTGGCGGTAGCCCAGCGTGCGCCGCACCTGTTCCAGGTCGCGCGCGGCGTTGGCCGTGGTGTAGGCGGCCAGCGGCTGCTTGTTGTTGGCGATGCAGGTACGCAGCTCGGCCATCAGCTCGTCGTCCGTCATGCGTTCGTGTTCGGGCTTGCTTTCGCAATCGAGCTTGCCCGAACGGCCGGTGCCGCGCTGGTCGATGAAGACGATGTCGCGGGTGGCGCGCACGCGGTCGAAGGCGAGCTTGAGCAGGGGCAGCACGTCGCTGCCGGCCTGGCCGGGACCGCCGGCCAGCACGAACAGCGGGTCACTGCGCGTGCCCTGGCGGTAGGCCGGGGCGACGGTGACGTGCAGTTTCAGTGGCGCGCCTTGCGGCTTGGCATAATCGAGCGGGACATCGACGGTGACGCAGCGCAGGGCTTCGACCACGCCGGGCAAGTGGCAGCTGCGTTCGGTCTTCGAGGACGCAGGCGAGGCGGCGGTGTTCTGGGCGCTGGCCGCGCCTGTGAGCAGCAGGGCCAGGATGGCGGGCAGAATCTTGGATCTCTTCACAACATCTCCTCAGGTTGCAACGATGATAAGTTCGCGCTGTTTCCCCGGTCAACCGATTGTTTCAACTGCGCATCAAGGTATGTGGTGTGGGTAGGTGCTTTTGTGCAAGATTGCGTCGCCGGCGAGATCGACATCGATCGGGATTGACGTCAATGGCGATGGTGGAGTATGATTGCCGGCTTTCCGTTTGCTCAGGAAAGACAATAAGGACGAGTCCGCTGAAGCATTTGTGCGGAACCACCATTTGAGCAATTTTTTCTTTTGGAATAAACATGAAAACTTTTTCCGCTAAGGGCCATGAAGTCCAGCGCGACTGGTTTGTCATCGACGCGACGGACCTGGTCCTCGGACGTGTTGCCAGCGAAGTGGCACTCCGACTGCGCGGCAAGCACAAGCCAGAGTTCACCCCGCACGTTGACACCGGCGACTTCATCGTCGTGATCAACGCTGGCAAACTGCGCGTGACCGGCACCAAGGCCACCGCAAAAACGTACTACCGTCACTCGGGCTACCCGGGCGGTATCTACGAAACCAACTTCCTGAAAATGCAACAGCGTTTCCCAGGTCGCGCACTCGAGAAAGCTGTCAAGGGCATGCTGCCTAAGGGCCCACTCGGCTACGCCATGATCAAGAAGCTGAAAGTGTACGCGGAAGGTTCGCACCCGCACGCTGCTCAGCAACCACAAGCACTGACCCTCTAAGGAACTGACATGATCGGTAACTACAACTACGGCACCGGCCGTCGCAAGAGTGCAGTCGCTCGCGTGTTCATCAAAGCTGGCACCGGCCAGATCATCGTGAACGGTAAGCCAGCATCGGAATACTTCTCGCGTGAAACCGGCCTGATGGTGATCCGTCAGCCGCTGGAACTGACCGGCAACGTCGAACGTTTCGACATCAAGGTCAACGTGCACGGCGGTGGCGAATCGGGCCAGGCTGGCGCCGTCCGTCACGGCATCACCCGCGCTCTGATCGACTACGACGCAGCACTGAAGGGCGACCTGGCGCGTGCCGGTTTCGTCACCCGTGACGCCCGTGAAGTCGAGCGTAAGAAAGTTGGTCTGCGCAAAGCACGTCGCGCAAAGCAATTCTCGAAGCGTTAATCGTCTTCCTCAGTGCCTTCGGGCACTGTTTCAGAAAAGCCGTCCGCCGCAAGGTTGGGCGGCTTTTTTGCTTTGGGGATAGGTACAGCACCCGACTACACGGACTGTTAAAATGCAGCCTCGTCCTAATAGGGGCCTTTTTACCATTATTGAAGGAAAAGACATGATTAAAGTTGGCATCGTCGGCGGAACCGGATACACGGGCGTGGAATTGCTGCGGCTGTTGGCCGTTCACCCGGATGTGCAACTGACCGCGATCACTTCGCGCAAGGAAGACGGCTTGCCGGTGGCCGATATGTTTCCTTCGCTGCGCGGTCGCGTCGATATCGCCTTTTCGAGCCCGGACAAGGCCGACCTCAAGCAGTGCGACGTGGTGTTCTTCGCCACCCCGCACGGCGTGGCGATGGCCCAGGCGCCCGAGCTGCTGGCGGCCGGCGTCAAGGTGATCGACCTGGCGGCGGACTTTCGCATCAAGGACCGCGCCGTCTTCGAAAAATGGTACAAGATCGAGCACACCGCGCCCGAACTGCTGGATGAAGCCGTCTACGGCCTGCCGGAACTGAACCGCGACGCCATCAAGGGCGCGCGCCTGATCGCCAACCCGGGCTGCTACCCGACCACGATGCAGCTGGGCTACTATCCGCTGCTCAAAGCCGGCCTGATCGACGCCGGTAGCCTGATCGCCGACTGCAAGTCGGGCGTCTCCGGCGCCGGCCGGAAGGCCGAGATCGGCACGCTGTTCTCGGAGTCGAGCGATAACTTCAAGGCCTATGGCGTGCAAGGTCACCGCCACACGCCGGAAACCTCGGCCCAGTTGGCGCGCTACACCGACCAGAAGGTCGGCCTGATCTTCACCCCGCACCTGGTGCCGATGATCCGCGGCATGCACGCAACGCTGTATGCGCGCCTGACACAGGAGATCGACAACGCCGCCCTGCAGGCGCTATTCGAGGAGCAATACAAGGACAGCGAATTCGTCGACGTCATGCCGTTCGGCTCGCATCCAGAGACGCGTTCGACCCGCGGCTCGAACATGCTGCGCCTGGCGCTGCACCGTCCGGAAGGCACGGACACGGTCGTGATCCTGGTGGTGCAGGACAATCTGGTCAAGGGCGCCTCGGGCCAGGCCGTGCAGTGCATGAACCTGATGTTCGGCCTGGAAGAATCGAAGGGCCTGCAACAGATCGCCTTGTTGCCATAACTGCTACGCGCGTTGCGCGACCCGACGCAGATCAAAGCGACGACCTTTGAGCCGGGTAAATTGACTGTTGGACACGTTCAATCCAACGGTCACAACCTCAGAGGTGCGTCATGTTCGGTCGACAAGTGAAAAGCGAGATAGACAGCCTGGTCGGTATCTCGGCCCGCATCGAGGGTGACCTGTGTTTCACCGGCGGGCTGCGCATCGACGGTGAAGTCCATGGCAATGTGGTGGCGGTGGATGGCGCCGACAGCATGCTGATCGTGTCAGAGCATGCGCGCATCGAAGGGGAGGTGCGCTGCGCCAGCCTGGTGGTGAACGGCTACATTGCCGGGGCGGTTTATTCTTCGGAACTCCTTGAATTACAGCCGAAAGGCCGCATTAATGGGGATGTACATTAC
This sequence comes from Massilia sp. CFBP9026, assembly GCF_034045165.1. Classification (NCBI taxonomy): domain Bacteria; kingdom Pseudomonadati; phylum Pseudomonadota; class Betaproteobacteria; order Burkholderiales; family Oxalobacteraceae; genus Massilia; species Massilia sp. CFBP9026. Next base: position 459,695 of record NZ_JAXCWH010000004.1, on the reverse strand, counting down.
CGTTTGCTCGAGATGCACGGCGGGGCGTTGGTAACAGGTAAATTAACGCACCAACCCGCCAGCGAGCCGGTGTTTCATCTAGCCGACGCTGTGGAAGGCTCGGCAGCATGACTTCCGCCAACCGTCTATAATGGACGGTGTTTGATTTATTCAGGAGCTTTCCCATGACCGCAGTCGCCGAAGTAGTAGATTTCGACACGATTCCCGTACCAATCAACTTCACCGACAGCGCGGCTCAGAAAGTTGCTCAGCTGATCGAAGAAGAAGGCAACCCCGACCTGAAACTGCGCGTCTTCGTGCAGGGCGGTGGCTGCTCGGGCTTCCAATATGGTTTCACCTTCGACGAGATCGTCAATGAAGACGATACGACGATGGAAAAGGCAGGCGTCCAGCTGCTGATCGACTCGATGAGCTACCAGTACCTGGTCGGCGCCGAGATCGACTACAAGGACGACCTCGAAGGCGCCCAGTTCGTGATCAAGAACCCGAACGCCACCTCGACCTGCGGCTGCGGTTCGTCGTTCTCGGCGTAATCGTTGCCCGCCCATCCAGGCCACGGTCTGGATCATCGACGGCCCGCTTGTGCGGGCCGTTTGTATTTACCGTGTGTGCTGTCGTCCCACGGTGGTAGCATGACGCTTTTTTAAGACAGAGGTAGCAATGACCGTATTCGCCATGCCCGTATTCGACGCCACCGTCATCTACGAGGGCAAGGAACTGTTCAAGGGACAGGGCGCCGCCAAAGGCTGGGCCGAAAAGCTCGCCCGGGAGATCGAGAGCGAGGTCACGGTGGAAAAAATCGGCACCGGCTGGGTGCTGTGCGGCACGGTCGACGCCGTGCCGTGCCAGTGGGCCATCCTCGGCCAGCGGCTCAAGCGTCTCGACTGACGCTCCAAACTATCAATCCAACAACAAGGTAAGTAATGGACAAGACCAACCTCGCGAAATACGATGCAAAGAAGCTGATGAACAAGATGGGCCCCAAGGGCGCCGTCATCGGCAAGGCGGGGGATGCGCCTGCGGCGGATCGCCGCGAACAACGCGAACGCGACCGCGCGCTGGGCCTGGTGCCGTTCGCGGTCAAGCTCAATGGCGACCTGGTCAAGCAGTTGCAGACGCAGAGCAAGGAACAAGGCGTCGACCTCAACGAACTGGTGGCGCAGCTGCTGCAAAAAGGCCTGGCTGGCTGAGCCCCCGCATCCCGGCAATCGACGGCCCGCGCATGCGGGCCGCGTGCGTTTACACGTCCTGGAATCTTGGGCTGCTGGCAAACAGCTCGGCCGTCCAGTCGATAAAGACGCGCACCTTGGCCGCCAGGTGGCGGTTCTGCGGATAGACCACGTTGATCGGCAATGGCCTCGTGCTCCAGTCGGGCAAGACGGCAACCAGCGTGCCGGCCTCGATATGGCGTACCGCCTCGTACGCGCCCGCCTGCATGATGCCCAGGCCGGACAGGCCCGCGCACATATAGCCGTTCGCATCGTTGATGGCCATGTTCGACGGCTGGCCGAAGACAAAGGTCTCGCCATCACGCGCAAAATCCCACTCTCGGACCCTGCCGGTCTTGGCCGAGAAGAAACTGATGCAGCGGTGCTGCGCCAGGTCGCGCGGGTGCTGCGGCATGCCGTGCTCGGCGAGGTAGGACGGCGCGGCGCAGGTCATGAATTTCATGACGCCGACGGTGCGCGCCGCCAGGTTCGAGCTGGGCAAGGCGCCGCCGCGAATGGCGCAGTCGACGCCTTCTTCGACCAGGTCGACCGGGCGGTCGCCACAGCCGAGTTCAAGCGCGATATCGGGGTAGCGCCTGAAAAAATCGGGCAAGGCCGGGATGATGAGGCTGTTTGCGATGCCGGTGGGAACATCGACGCGCAGGCGTCCATGGGGCGTGACCCGGTCGTGCAACAGTGAATCATCCGCATCGCGGACATACGACAGGATGTGCAGGCAGCGCTCGTAATAGGCGGCGCCTTCGGCCGTCACGGTCACATTGCGTGTCGTACGGTGCAGCAATTTGACCGAGAGCGAGGTTTCCAGCGCCGCCACCATGGTCGACACCGTAGCCTTCGGCAATTGCATCAGTTCGGCCGCGCGCGTGAAACCGCCGGCATCGACCACTTGCACGAATACCTCGATGGCCAGCAGCTTATTCATTTACGCTGGATACAGTGCACCGAGGATGCGCGGGCCGCGTGCGCCGGTGACGGCCGGCAGGTTGCCCGCTTCGCGGTTCGCGAAACGCCAGCCCAGCCAGGCGAAGGCGAGCGCCTCGACCCGGTTCGGCGCCACGCCCAGTTCCTCCGTCGAGGCCACCTTCACGCCGCCGAGTTCGACGCCGATGGCGCGCAGCAGCGCGCCGTTGTAGGCGCCGCCTCCGCAAACATAGACCGCGTCCGGCGTCACGCCCTCGTCGCCGATCGCGCGCGCGATCGTGACTGCCGTCAGTTGCACCAGGGTCGCTTGCACATCGGCCGGGGCGAGGTCGCTGAAGGACGCGAGCTTGGCATCGAGCCATGGCGCGTGGAACAGGTCGCGTCCCGTGCTCTTGGGCGCCGGCTGGCGGAAATACGGTTCGTCGAGCAGGGCGTCCAGCAGCGGCTGCTGGACCGTGCCGGTGGCGCCCCAGGCCCCATCTTCATCATAGGCGCGGCCCTGATGGCGTGCGATCCACAGATCGAGCAAAACATTGCCAGGACCGGTATCGAAACCGGTCACGCGACCGTCGCCGTGCAGCACGCTGATATTGCCGATGCCACCGATATTCACCACCACGCGCGCCGTGCCCGGCTTGCCGAAAGCGGCCTCATGGAAGGCCGGCACCAGGGGCGCGCCCTGGCCGCCGGCGGCGATGTCGCGGCTGCGGAAGTCGGCGATCACGTCGATGCCGGTCAGCTCGGCGAGCAAGGCGGGGTTATTGGTCTGGCGCGTAAAACCCAGTTCCGGGCGGTGGCGGATGGTCTGGCCGTGAACGGCCACCGCGGTCACCGGCGCCGGGCAGGATGGCAGCAGTGAGCGCACGCAGTCGGCGTAGACCAGGGCCAATGCGTTGGCGGCCAGCGCTTCGCGCTCGAGTTCGTTGGGGCTGGCGGCCTGCAGCGCCATCAGTTCTTCGCGCAATTCGGACGGAAAGGGCGTGAAGGCAGCCGACAGGGTCTGGATGGCGCCGTTCGAGAAATCGGCCAGCACGCCATCGACGCCGTCGAGGCTGGTGCCGGACATCAGGCCAATGAAAAGGGAATGTGTCGCGGTCATGGTGTTATAAGTTTTTGTTGGCGTACAAAACAAAACGCCCTCCGGCATCGCGATGCAGCGGAGGGCGTTTTATATGGTGCGGTATGTCTTAGCGGGCTGCCATCGACGAGCCGCTTGGCGCCATCAGCGAAAAGCGGTGGTTCATCTCGGCGGCTGCCATGCGGAAGCGTGCCAGTTCGGCCTGGTTCAGCGGTTGCTGGGCCAGCGACTTGAACTTGTTCGGATCCTTGGCCACGCCTGCAACGCGGAATTCATAGTGCAGGTGCGGGCCGGTCGACCAGCCGGTCGAGCCGACGTAGCCGATCACCTGGCCCTGGCTGATCTTGCTGCCCTTGCGCATGCCTGGCGCGATGCGGCTCATGTGAGCGTAGGCGGTGCTGTAGCTCGACCAGTGTTTCAGGACGACCATATTGCCGTAGCCATTGCCGTTGCCCGCGAAGTCGACGGTGGCATCGGCCACGGCGCGGATCGGGGTGCCGGTGGCGGCGGCGAAGTCGACGCCTTTATGCGCCTTGAACTTGCCCGAGATCGGGTGCACGCGCATCGAGAAACCCGACGAGACGCGCGAGTACTGCAGTGGCGACTTGAGGAAGGCTTTCTTGAGCGACTTGCCGTCCAGCGAATAGTAACCACCCTGCTTGGAGACCGGATCTTCATACCAGACCGACTGGTAGCTGGTGCCGCGGTTGACGAATTCGCCAGCCAGGATGCGACCGGTCTTGATCAGTTCGCCGTCGAGCCAGAAGGTTTCGTACACGACATTGAAACGGTCGCCGCGCTTGACGTCGCTGCGGAAGTCGATATTGGTCGAGAACATCTCGATGATCTGGCCAACGACCGAATCCGGGATGCTGCCGCCGTCGACATTGGCGTCGGTGGCCGCGTACAGCGAGCTAGCGATCTCGCGCGAGCGCATTTCGACGCGGCGTTCGAGCTTGGCCGGCGCTTCGAGGGCGACGAATTCCTCGCCCTTGCGTTCGACGCTGATCGTGCGTGCTTCGCCGCTCTTGCCGTCGGTGACGGTGGCGCGCATCGACAGCAGCAGGCCGTTTTCGTCGGTCTCGGCCTGGATGCGTTTGCCGGTCTGGAGAGACAGCAGGCGCTTGGCGAGTTTGTCCGAACGAACGAACTTTTGCGCTTGCGCGTCTTCGATGCCGAGGCGGGTGAAGAGCGAGCCGAGCGAATCGCCGCGGCGGATGCGTTCTTCGTGGATGAATTGCTGCTCGTCCTGCTGGAGCGCGGCGATCTGGTCGGCCAGGTTCGGCAGTTCCAGGTCTTGCGCAACAGAGGTGACGGGCAGGTCGGAGGGATCGGGAGCGATCGGTGCAACGCCTACGGCGCCAAAGGCGCACACGCTCAGGAAGACGGCGCCGGCGCTCAGGACGCGGGCTTTGCGGGTCTTCGGCAGCAGCGCTAGCAGGCTTTTACCAGTGATTTTCTGTATAGGGTTCATGCAATCAGTTAAAATTTGCGGCTGAACTTTCAAGGACCATGTTCTGACGTTTCCGAAAAAGTTTTCTCTGGGAAACTAAAACAGGATCGTGAATTATACCAAAAGATATGGTCCTACAACCGTTTTAGCCAATTTCCTACACGAATTTATGACCTCTAACGCAGCTTTTAATGGTAGTGCGGCAACTTCCATTAAGCCTTTGCCACTGACCGACAAGGTCCTTGAGTCTCTTGCCATTGCCAAACGTGGCGTCGATGAACTCCTGATCGAAAGCGACTTCGCCCAAAAACTGGCGCGCTCCGAACAAACCGGCAAGCCGCTGCGCATCAAGCTGGGCCTGGATCCAACCGCGCCGGACTTGCACCTCGGCCATACGGTGGTACTGAACAAATTGCGTCAATTGCAAGACCTGGGCCACCAGGTGATCTTTTTGATCGGCGATTTCACTTCCATGATTGGCGACCCGTCGGGCCGCAACGCCACCCGTCCCCCGCTGACCCGCGAGCAGGTCGAGGAAAACGCGATGACGTATTTCCGCCAGGCGTCGCTGGTGCTGGACGCCAGCCGCACGGAAATCCGTTACAACTCCGAATGGTGCGACCCATTGGGCGCGCGCGGCATGATCCAGCTCGCCTCGCGCTACACCGTGGCCCGCATGATGGAGCGCGACGACTTTACCAAGCGCTACAAGAGTGGGACTCCGATCGCTGTGCATGAGTTCCTGTATCCGCTCATGCAGGGCTACGATTCGGTCGCTTTGCAGTCAGACCTTGAGCTGGGTGGAACGGACCAGAAATTCAACTTGCTGGTTGGCCGCGAGCTGCAGAAGGACTACGGCCAGGAGCCGCAGTGCATCCTGACCATGCCGCTGCTGGAAGGCCTGGACGGCGTCGAGAAGATGTCCAAGTCCAAGAACAACTATATTGGCATCACCGAAGCCCCGAACAGCATGTTCGGCAAGCTGATGAGCATCTCGGACGAGATGATGTGGAAGTATTTCAACCTGCTGTCCTTCCGCTCGCTCGACGATATCGCGCAATTGAAAGCGACGATCGACGGCGGCGCCAATCCGCGCGATGCGAAAGTGGCGCTCGGTAAAGAGATCGTCACGCGCTTCCACTCGGCCGCGGCGGCCGACGATGCGCTGGCCGACTTCGTCAATCGCTCCAAGGGCGGCATCCCGGACGACGTGCCTGAAGTGTCGCTGTCCGGCGCGCCGCTGGGCCTGCCGCAACTGCTGAAGGCCGCCGGCCTGTGCGCCTCGACCTCGGAAGCCATGCGCATGGTCGACCAGGGCGGCGTGCGCATCGACGGCGCCGTGGTCAGCGACAAGGGCCTGCAAGTGGCCGCCGGAACTGTCGTGGTGCAAGTCGGCAAGCGCAAGTTCGCCCGCGTAACGCTCGCCGGGGCGCCGGCCGCATGATCGGCCTGCTGCAACGCGTGAGCGAAGCGGCGGTGCGCGTCGACGGCCAGACCGTCGGCGCCATCGGCCCCGGCCTGATGGTCCTGGTATGCGCCGAAAAAGGCGATACCGAACGCGAGGCCGACCTGCTGCTGACCAAGCTGCTGGGCTACCGCGTGTTTTCCGACGAGGCCGGCAAGATGAACCGCAGCGTGACGGACACCGGTGGCGGCTTGCTGCTGGTGCCGCAGTTCACGCTGGCGGCGGACACGAAATCGGGCACGCGCCCCTCGTTCTCGCCGGCCGCCGCGCCGGAAGACGGACGGCGCCTGTTCGAGCATGCCGTGCGCCAGGCGCGGGAGCGCCATGGCATTGTCGAGACCGGCGTATTTGGTGCTGACATGAAAGTGTCGCTCATCAACGATGGTCCGGTCACATTCTGGCTGCGTATTGATCCCGTCGGGGCGGCGCGCTGAAACCCGCGCCTGGCGCCAAGGTCCAATTTAGTAGCCAGGTTAGTAGCCACGGAGGTCACATGCGAATCTGGAGCGACTCATTCACCGACGGGGCCGACATTCCCGCCGCCTGCGCGTTCGCGGTCAGCGATCCTGCTACCCACGTCAAGCTGTCGAGCAACCGCAATCCCCATATCGCCTGGGACGACGTGCCGGCCGGCACGCAGTCGCTGGTGCTGATCTGCCACGATCCCGACGTGCCGTCCGAAGGCAGCGACGTCAACAAGGAAGGCCGCATCGTACCGGCCGCCTTGCCGCGCGTCGATTTCTTCCACTGGACGCTGGCCGACATCCCGGTCTGCCTCAAGTCGCTGGCAGAAGGCATGTTTTCCGACATGGTCACGCCGCATGGCAAGCCCGGTCCCGAAGTCGCCTTCACCATCAAGAACGGCACCGAACACGAGTTGCGCCACGGGGTCAACGACTACACCGGCTGGTTCGCGAGCGAACCCGACATGGCGGGCGAATTCTATGGCTATGATGGCCCGTGCCCACCCTGGAACGACGAGCGCGTGCACCATTATGTGTTTACGCTGTATGCGCTCGACATCCCGCGCCTGCCGCTGGAGGGGCGTTTCACCGGCTCCGAGGCGCGCCTGGCAATCCAGGGACATATCCTCGATGAGGCGCGCATTTTCGGCACGTATTCGCTCAATCCCCAGGTCGCAGCCGACCTTTTAAAATAATCAAGCATCTGATTTTTTCACTGCCCCGAGGTTCGGGTGCAAGGACCTCATGACATTGAACGACGCGCCTGCTGGCACGACCACGATCCTCCTGATCCGCCACGGCGAGACCGCCTGGAATGCCGAGCGCCGGCTGCAGGGCCATCTCGATATCGCACTCAATGCCGAAGGCGAGCGCCAGGCCGCGGCGCTGGGTGCAGCGCTGGCCGGCGAACAGATCGACCTGGTCATTTCCAGCGACCTGGCGCGTGCGCGGCAGACGGCCGAGGCGGTCCATCTCGCCCGTGGCGCGCCCGATGCCGGCCGTGTCCAACGCGATCCCCAACTGCGCGAACGCTGCTATGGCGGCTTCGAAGGCTTGTTGTACAGCGAGATCGCGGCCCGCTTTCCGCTCGAGTTCGCAGCCTGGCAGGCGCGCAACGTCGATGCGGTCCTGCCTCTAGGCAAGAATCAGGGCGAGACCTTCCGCAGTTTCTTCGATCGGGCCACGCAGGCGATCCTGGGGCATGCGGCGCGCCATCCCGGCCAGACCCTGGCGCTGGTGGCGCACGGCGGTGTGCTCGAGTGCGCCTACCGGGCCGCCCTCGGCCTGCCGCTGGAAACGCCGCGCGACTTCAAGGTGCACAACGCCAGCATCAACCGTTTCGTGGTCGAACAGGGCAAGCTCAAGCTCGTCAGCTGGGGTGAAATTGACCACCTGCGCCAGGTGGCGCTGGACGACTTGCCGTGACCGCCATGTGAGTAAAACAGGCGCGACAACGCCTGTTTCAGCGGCCTGCCAATATCGCACGCGCAACAATCACATTAATTTTGCTGATAATTTGAGCAGCGCTTGGGGTAAAATAGCAGGTTCCCAAGAAACTTCTGAGTTTTTCTGCTGTGCAAATCGGTCCACATCACCTGCGTAATAACGTCTTTGTCGCCCCCATGGCTGGAGTGACGGACCGTCCGTTCCGGCAACTGTGCAAGCAGCTCGGCGCGGGCTATGCGGTGTCCGAAATGGCGGCGTCGAACCCGCGCCTGTGGGCCAGCGAGAAGACGTCGCGCCGCATCGACCATGCGGGCGAGATGGAGCCGAAGGCGGTGCAGATCGCCGGCGCCGATCCTAAAGACCTCGCCGATTGCGCGAAGTTCAATGTCGAGCGCGGCGCCCAGATCATCGACATCAATATGGGTTGCCCGGTCAAGAAGGTGTGCAATAGCTGGTGCGGTTCGGCCCTGTTGCAGCACGAAGACCTGGTCGAGCGCATCCTGCACGCCGTGGTCGAGGCGGTCGACGTGCCGGTCACCCTGAAGTTCCGCACCGGCTGGGATCGCGAAAACAGGAACGCGCTGCGCATCGCGCGCCTTGCCGAGCAGGCCGGCATCCAGATGCTGACCTTGCACGGCCGCACCCGCGCCGATGGCTACAAGGGCGAGGCCGAATACGACACCATCCGCGCCGTGAAGGAAGCCGTGAGCATCCCGCTGGTGGCCAATGGCGACATCACGACGCCCGAGAAGGCGAAGTTCGTGCTCGACTACACGGGCGCCGATGCGGTGATGATCGGCCGCGCGGCCCAGGGCCGTCCCTGGATCTGCCGCGAGATCGACCACTACCTGCGCACCGGCGAACACCTGCCGGCGCCGCTGGTGGACGAGGTGCGCGAATTGATGAACGAGCATTTGCCGGCCCATTACGCCTTCTATGGCGAATACGTCGGCGTGCGCACCGCGCGCAAGCACATCGGCTGGTATGTACAAGACCTGCCTGGCGGCGAGGAATTCCGGCAGCGCATGAACCTGCTGGAATCGACGGCCGAGCAACTGGCGGCGGTCGACGACTTTTTCAAATCGCAGCACAGGCATGGCGAGCGGTTACAATACCGCCCCTCGCATCCGGATGTCGACGCGATCGCGGCATAAGCACCAGGAATAAGCACCACACCACAAGAAGAACACGGGGACGCGCTGTGCGTGAGCGCAGCAATCATTAAACCAGGATGAAGCAGCAGAAGACATGAGCAAAGAAAGTATCCAGGAAGTCGTCCAGAAGAGTCTCGAAGACTATTTCAACGATCTGGGCGAACAAAAGCCGACCAACATCTACGACATGATGGTGTTGACCGTCGAAAAGCCCGTCCTCGAAGTGGTCATGTCGCGCGCCGACGGCAACCAGTCGCACGCCGCGCAGATGCTGGGCATTAACCGGAACACTTTGCGCAAGAAACTGCAGGAGCACGGGCTGCTCTAAGCGTGACCCACGTGGCCGCGCACCTAGCGCGCGGCCACGGCCGGATCCCCGATCCGCCTGCCCGCCGCCAGGAATTCTCAACCATAGGCCACACCATGATCAAACAAGCTCTCATTTCCGTATCCGACAAGACCGGCGTGCTCGATTTCGCACGTGCGCTCTCGGCGCTCGGCGTCAATATCCTGTCCACCGGCGGCACCGCCAAGCTGCTGCAGGATAATGGCGTGCCGGTGACCGAAGTCGCCGACTACACCGGTTTCCCGGAAATGCTGGATGGCCGCGTCAAGACCCTGCACCCGAAAGTGCACGGCGGCATCCTGGCGCGTCGTGACTTCCCCGAGCACGTCGCCAAGCTGGAAGAGCACGGTATTCCGCAGATCGACATGGTCGTGGTCAACCTGTATCCGTTCCAGCAAACCGTCGCCAAGCAGGAATGCTCGCTGGAAGACGCGATCGAGAACATCGACATCGGCGGCCCGACCATGCTGCGTTCGGCGGCCAAGAACCACCGCGACGTGGTCGTGATCGTCGACCCGGCGGACTACGGCGTGGTGCTGGCCGAAATGAAAGGCCAGGGCGAAGCCACCGGCCCGGTCAGCTATGAAACCAAATTCCGCCTGGCCAAGAAAGTGTTCGCGCACACCGCGCAATACGACGGCGCGATCACCAACTACCTGACCAGCCTGGGCGAAGACCGCGCGCACGCGACCCGCTCGAGCTTCCCGCAGACCCTGAACATGGGCTTCGAAAAAGTCCAGGACATGCGCTACGGCGAAAACCCGCACCAGGGCGCGGCCTTCTACCGCGATCCTGTAACGATCGACGGCGCGCTGGCCAACTACACCCAGCTGCAGGGCAAGGAACTGTCGTACAACAATATCGCCGATGCTGATGCGGCCTGGGAATGCGTCAAGTCGCTGGGCGGCATGCAACAGCCGGCCGGCTGCGTGATCGTCAAGCACGCCAACCCGTGCGGCGTGGCGATCGGCGTCGATGCGCTGGACGCCTATTCGCGCGCGCTGCAGACCGATCCGACCTCGGCTTTCGGCGGCATCATCGCCTTCAACGTCGAAGTCGACGGCAAGGCGGCCGAAGCACTGTCGAAGCTGTTCGTCGAAGTGCTGATCGCGCCATCGTTTACCGCGGAAGCACGCCAGATCATGGCGGCCAAGCAGAACGTGCGCCTGCTCGAGATCGCCCTCGGCGCCGGCCAGAACGCGTATGACGTCAAGCGCGTCGGCGGCGGCCTGCTGGCGCAGTCGCCGGATGCGAAAAACGTCGGCCTGGGCGACCTGCGCGTGGTCACCAAGAAGCAACCGACCCCGCAGCAACTGCAAGACATGATGTTCGCATGGCGCGTGGCCAAGTTCGTGAAATCGAACGCGATCGTGTTCTGCGCCAACGGCATGACGCTGGGCGTCGGCGCCGGCCAGATGAGCCGCATCGACTCGGCCCGCATCGCCTCGATCAAGGCCCAGAACGCCGGCCTTTCCTTGAGCGGTTCGGCCGTGGCGTCGGACGCTTTCTTCCCGTTCCGCGACGGCCTGGATGTGGTGGTCGATGCGGGCGCGACCTGCGTCATCCACCCGGGCGGCTCGATGCGCGACCAGGAAGTGATCGACGCCGCCGACGAGCGCGGCGTGGTGATGCTGTACACGGGCACCCGTCACTTCCGTCACTGATCTGGTGACACCATCGGGCCGGTGAAATTTGCCGGCCCGATGCGATCCAACCGTGGTGAACTGTGTTTTTGCACAGTATTTTTCCCACGAACACCCCCAGCCGGGGTAACATTCCATCATGATTATTCTCGGCATCGACCCGGGCCTGCGCACGACGGGGTTCGGCGTCATTGAAAAACACGGCGCCAAGCTGCGCTACATCGCTTCGGGCACCATCAAGACCGGGCTGGAGGGCGCTTTGCCGCCGCGGCTCAAGGTCATCCTGCACGGCGTCAGCGAAATCATCGCCACTTACCAGCCAGCCTGTTCCGCCATCGAAAAAGTCTTCGTCAACGTCAATCCGCAGTCGACGCTGCTGCTGGGCCAGGCCCGCGGCGCGGCGATCACGGCCCTGGTCAGCGCCGACCTCGACGTGGCCGAGTACACGGCGGTGCAAGTCAAGCAGGCCGTGGTCGGCACCGGCAAGGCGGCCAAGCCGCAGGTGCAGGACATGGTGGCGCGCCTGCTCAAGCTGCCGGGCCTGCCGGGCACCGATGCCGCCGACGCCCTGGGCGTCGCCATCTGCCATGCCCACAGCATCGACACCTTGTCGCTGCTAAATGGCTTGTCCCCTGCCGGTCAGGCGCTGCGCATGAAGAACAGCCGCCTCGTTTCATAAAATAGTTAAGGAAAACCGATGATCGGTCGCCTCTCTGGAACCCTGCTCGAAAAAGCGCCGCCGCACGTGCTGGTCGATTGCAATGGCGTCGGCTACGAAGTCGACGTGCCGATGAGCACCTTTTATAACTTGCCGCATACCGGCGAAAAAGTCGTGCTGTTCACCCACCTGGTGGTGCGGGAGGACGCGCACCTGCTGTTCGGTTTCGGCGCGGCTTCCGAGCGCGCGCTGTTTCGCCAGCTGATCAAGATCACCGGCATCGGCGCGCGCATGGCGCTGGCGATCTTGTCCGGCATGACGGTGGCCGAGCTGTCGCAGGCCGTCACGCTGCAGGAAACCGGGCGCCTGGTGAAGGTGCCGGGCATCGGCAAGAAGACCGCCGAACGCCTGCTACTCGAACTGAAAGGCAAGCTCGGCGCCGACATCGGCATGGTCGCGGGTGCGGCCCGTGACGACGCGCAGGTGGACGTGCTCAACGCGCTGGCCGCGCTGGGGTATTCTGACAAGGAAGCGCTCCTCGCGATCAAGAACATGCCGGCCGGCGCGAGCGTCTCGGACGGCATCAAGTTCGCGCTGAAGGCGCTGTCTAAAGGCTAATGTAGAAAACACGTCATGAGCATCCAGACCGACAGCTTTACCGAACAGCGCGTGATCGACGCCGCGCCGGCCTCGCCCAACGAAGAGGCGATCGAGCGCGCCCTGCGTCCCAAGCAGCTTGACGAATACGTCGGCCAGGTGAAGATCCGCGACCAGCTCGAGATCTTCATCAGCGCAGCGCGCAAGCGGCGCGAAGCGCTCGACCACACGCTGCTGTTCGGCCCACCGGGCCTGGGCAAGACCACGCTGGCCCACATCATCGCGCGCGAGATGGGCGTCAACCTGCGCCAGACTTCGGGCCCGGTGCTCGAGCGTCCGGGCGACCTGGCGGCGCTGCTCACCAATCTCGAGCCGAACGACGTGCTGTTCATCGACGAGATCCACCGCCTGTCGCCGGTGGTCGAAGAGATCCTGTACCCGGCGCTCGAGGACTACCAGATCGACATCATGATCGGCGAGGGCCCGGCCGCGCGTTCGGTCAAGCTCGACCTGCAGCCGTTCACCCTGGTCGGCGCCACCACCCGCGCCGGCATGCTGACCAATCCGCTGCGCGACCGCTTCGGCATCGTGGCGCGCCTGGAGTTCTATAACGTCGAGGAGCTGACCAGGATCGTGCTGCGCAGCGCCGCGCTGCTCGGCGCGCCGATCGACGAAGACGGCGCGCGCGAGGTGGCCAAGCGCGCGCGCGGCACGCCGCGTATCGCCAACCGCCTGCTGCGCCGCGTGCGCGATTACGCGGAAGTGAAGGGCAATGGCGAGATCGTGGCCGACATCGCCGACCGCGCACTCAAGATGCTCGACGTCGACAGCGTCGGCTTCGACGTCATGGACCGCAAGCTGCTGGAGGCGGTGCTGTTCAAGTTCGCCGGCGGCCCGGTCGGCATCGGCAACCTTGCGGCGGCGATCGGCGAGGCCGCCGACACCATCGAGGACGTGCTGGAACCGTATCTGATCCAGCAGGGCTATCTGCAGCGCACCCCGCGCGGACGGATCGCCACGCCGCTGGCCTACCAGCACTTCGGCGTCAGCGCGCCGCGCATCAGCCCGACGGGCGATTTGTGGGATAGCCTGCCGCCCGGCTGAATCGCGCGCTCAGGCCCCCGGCGCAGGATGACGGCGCCGCCGCTGCAACAGCGCGGCGAGGGAAGGCGCCGGCCGGTAGACCAGCGTCAGGTACAGCAGCACGGTCAAGCCGATGACGGCGCCGGCCAGCCACAGCACCGCGGGCGAGCTGCCGCGCCACAGCAGGGCAGCGCTGGCCACCGTCGGCACGCCCAGCAGGACCGCCGCCGCCGTGCGCAGCAGGGCCGAGCGGCGCAGGCGCTGGCCTGCCATCCCGACCATGATGAAACCGCTCGACGCCAGCACCACGCAGGCCAGGACCGCGCTGGCCCGGGCCGTATCCGGCGGCATGCCGCCGACGCGTATCAGTATGGCGGGTGAGATCAGCACCAGCACGCCGGCCACGAGGCTGGCGAGTCGAAGAAAGATCATGGCAAATCCTTGTAGGGTGAAAAGACGGCAAAGGCCGGATTCTTGGATAGCCATACGAAAAAGGTCCTGCCGGTGTGGCAGTGAAATCAAGATAGCACACAGGAAAACAAACTTGTCGTAATTGTTTCTTCGTGCGCGACGGTTTCTTTACATCTGCCGGGCTTCGATCACATGCTGTTTCCGCGCACGTGGGCGGCGATCCGCGCCGCATCGCGCGCGGGCGGCAGCCCGAACAGGCGCGCGTACTCGCGGCTGAACTGGGTCGCGCTTTCATAACCGACTTCGAAGGCGGCGCCCGTCACGCTGGCGCCCTGCGCCACCATGAGCATGCGCGCCTGCATCAGGCGCACCCGTTTCTGGTATTGGAGGGGGCTCAGGGCGGTGGCGGCCTTGAAGTGGCGGTGGAAGGACGATGGACTCATCGCCGCCTTCTCGGCCAGCGTCTCGACCCGCAAGGAAGTGGCGAATTCGCGCCGGATCCACCCGATCGCGCGCTGCACCCGCGCCAGTGCGCTGTCCGGCATGGCGATCGCGCGCAGCATGGCGCCGTGCGGTCCCTGCAACACCCGGTACAGGATCTCGCGTTCATACGCCGGCGCCAGCGCCGCGATGTCCTGCGGCTGGCGCATCAGGCGCAGCAGGCGCACCCAGGCATCCTTGACATCCTCCCCACCTCAAAGGACAGGGATTCCTACGGAACGGCGCGTTGCTCTGCGGGTCGCTTCGGTGGGTTCCTGCTTCACTGAGCAGCCTGACTGCACCAACTCTCCACAGGCTGAGACGCGATGTCCTCGCGCTAAAACAGTGATCGCTCCGACTACGTCGGCGTGATTTTCGTAGCCACAACCGACGCACAGGAATGACGCCTGAGTTTGCCGATTGTCTTTCGAAACGTGACCGCAGCACGGGCAAGTCTGGCTAGTATGATGCGGCGGCACGGCCACCAAGACGCCGCCGCACCACGCCATTTTATAGTCGAGCTGCCGCCGGAACTCGCCCCATCCTTGATCGAGGATGGCATGGTTCAGACTGCTTTTCTGGCGGACCTTCTTGCCCGGCTGGTCGATAGTGCCCCTGGTAGACCTGGATAGATTCCGTACCTGCAAATCCTCGATGCAGACGAGCGCGTGGTTTTTGCTAATCGCCGTCGTGGCTTTATGCAGGAAGTCTTTTCGGGCGTTGACGATGCAGGTGTGAATCTTCTGGACGCGAGCTTTCGCCTTTTTCCAGTTGTTGCTGAATTTGACCTTGCGGCTCATGCACCGCTGGTAGCGTGCCAGGCGTTGTTGATGCTTCTTGGAGCTGTTCAGCGGGGCAACGAAGTCGCCGTCGCTCGTTGTGGCGAACCGGGCGATACCGACATCTATGCCGATGGCCGTTGTCGCAACGGGCAGCGGCTGTTCGACTTCGCGTCGCGTCTGAATTGACGCGAACCACTTCCCACCTGACTGGCTGACAGTGACGTTACGGATCTCGCCCTGTACGTCACGACTGTTGCGGTAGCGTAGCCAGCCGAGTTTGGGTAAGGAAATGCGGCTGTTAGCCTGGTCGAGCTTGATCTGCTTCGGGTCAGGATAGTGGAAGCTCTCGCAGCTGCCTTTGCGCTTGAATCTGGGGAAGTCGGCCCGTTTCTCGAAAAAATTCTTGTACGCCCTGTTCACGTTCTTCAAGGCCTGTTGCAATGGATGGCAAGGCGCGTCTTTAAGCCACGGCGTTTCCGCACTATTTCGCCAACCGGTCAAGTGCTTAGCCATGGTGACGTAGCCGATATACTTGTTTCCAGCTTCGTGATTTTCTTTTTGCGTCGCCAACGCCTTGTTGTAGACGAACCGGCACGCGCCTGCGCAGCAGCGCATAGCGCGCACCTGCTCGCCATTGGGCATCAGTTCGTACTTGTAAGCCTGTAGGCGTTGCATGCTTCGATTTTGGTCATTCTACGAGCAGTAGTAACGACATCCGTCAATGAAGATGCTGCGTTTCCCTGTTGCACGTACGCTTGGTCTTCATAACAAAATATCGCGAGACAGTCTTAAAAATTTGCAAGTGTCTGCGTGGACTTTGAATCGGACGGGCAGCATCCGGACCAGGGCGGATGACATTGGCGCTGTCATCGTTATCTGTTGATGACCCCGACTGCAATACGCAGCAATTGCTCGACGGAAGTGACCCGCCCGCCATCGAGCGCCCAACGCCAGCCCAGGTAGTTGGGGAGCCAACGCGATGCAACGCCATGGAAGCGCGCCAGCCACTCCTTGAAACGCCGATGGTAGGCGTTCACATTTTGAACATGGATGGCGCCCTCGACACTGTTGCGGACCCGTTCGCCGGCGCTGAGATTGACGGCGTGGTGGGCGATGCCATGAGCACGGGCGAAGGCGGGATAGGCGGCGTTGGCGTCGGTGACCAGCAGCGCCTGGGGATCGAGTTTCGGCAGCAGGTGCTTGACCAGTTGGGCCACCTTCAGGGCGCCGCGACCGGTCACTGCGTCGATGGTTTGCCCGCTGCGGTCGCGCGCCACCAGAATACAGTCGAGGTGGTGCGAAATACCGTGTAGGGCGGCCCTGCCGCCACGCTTGCGCGACCGACGATCGAGCTTGCGTGATCCCTTCTGCGATTCGAGCAGGAACGTTTCGTCGGCCTCGACGATGCCGACCAGGCGCTCGGGCCGGTCGTCCTTGACCCGTTCGAGAAAGCGATGGCGCCAGCGGAAGGTGGTGTTGGGGTGCACGCCGACACGCTTGGCTGCAGAGCGGACTGTGCGGGAATCGAGCACCGTGTCCAGATAATCGAGCCACTTGGCCTTGTGCCTGAGCCGCGCCAGTGGCGTGCCGGTCAAGTCATTGAAAGTGCGGCCACATGCGCAACAGCGAAAGCGTTGCAGGTCGTTGGCGTGACCGTGGCGATGACAACGCTCGCAGGCGCAATCGGGGCAGCGCCGCCCCTTTGACCGGATCTCGCCGATAAGGGCCACTACCCGGTCGAGCCCGGCTGCCGGATGCAGGGCGGCGAGCACCTTCTGACGCTGCGGCTGGTTCACCAGCGCCAGCTGGGCGAACAGCTTCTCAAACTTCGGCGCTTTCATAGCGCGCTCCCGATCGATGGCGACCGGGATTGGACTGCGGATCAGCTCAGCAGTTCAATGCTCATCCATATTTAACGATGACAGCGCCATGACATTTGTCAGCCGGGATCGATGGCAAGCGATTCTATCGGGCCGGGCAGGGCAACGACATACTGGTTTCACACCAACCCCGTGAGGAAACCATGTCCGCTCCCGTCCTGAAAACAATCGCCGCCGTCGCCGGATTGTCGCTGTCCACCCTGGCGCTGGCCGCCGCCACCCTGGTCCAGGACGTGCGCGTCTTCGACGGCAAGACCGTGCACGAACGCCGGTCGGTGCTGTTCGACGGCGGCGTCATCGTCGACGCCGATTTCCGCGGTACGCCACCCGCAGGCAGCCGCATCGTCAGCGGCGCCGGCCGCACCCTGCTGCCGGGACTGATCGACGCGCACACCCACGCGTTCAGGCAGCTCGACCTGCCGCTGCTGTTCGGCGTCACCACGCAGGTCGACATGTTCACCGCCGTGCCGCTGATGCAGGAGGTCAAGGGCAGCATGGCGGCCGGCCGCAATGCGGGCAGGGCCGACATGTTCTCGGCCGGCACCCTGGCCACCGCCCCGAACGGCCACGGCACCCAGTACGGCCTTCCCATCCCGACCCTGAGCCGGCCGGACCAGGCGCGCGACTTCGTCGACGCGCGCATCGCCGAAGGCTCGGACTTCATCAAGATCGTGCTCGAAGCCGGAGGGCAGGGTACCAGCAAGATGAATTCACTCGACCTGGCGACCGCCAAAGCGCTGATCGAGGCCGCCCACCTGCGCGGCAAGCTGGCCGTGGTTCACGTCAGCAACGAGCGGGATGCGCGCGCCGCGCTGGAGGCCGGCGCCGACGGCCTGGTGCACCTGTTCCTGGGTGCCGCGCCCGATCGCCGGGCCGTCGACGGGCTGGCGCGGCTGGCCAGGACCAGGGGCGCTTTCGTGATCCCGACCTTCGCGGTCCTGGAAAGCATGGCCGGCGTGCGCGGCGACGACCTGCTCGCCGACGCCCGGCTGGCGGCACTGGTCGATCGGGAAGGCGCCGCCACGCTCAAGGCGCGCTATGGCGCGCAGGCGCGGCCCCAGGCGCTGGCGGCGCCGAAAGCCGTCACCGCCACATTGCGCAAGGCCGGCGTGCCGATCCTGGCCGGGACCGATGCGGGCAATGCCGGCACCCTGTATGGCATCAGCATGCACCGCGAACTGGCGGCGCTGGTCGAGGCGGGCCTGAGCCCGGCGGAGGCGCTGGCCGCCGCCACCAGCGCGCCGGCCGCGGCCTTCCGGCTGGGCCGGCGCGGCTGCATCGTCAAGGGCTGCAAGGCCGACCTGCTGCTGGTCGACGGCAATCCCGCGGCCGATATCAGGGCCACGCGCCACATCGTCGAGGTCTGGAAGGATGGCCAGAGCGCCAATGGCCTGCGCGATGCGCGGCGCCAGCGGGTGGCGCAGGAAGGCAGCGGCGCCATCCGCCAGGCGCTGCCGCCGGATGGCCGCATCAGCGACTTCAGTGAGGGCCGCCTGGGCAGCCCGTTCGGCAGCGGCTGGCTGCCGTCGACCGACCAGTTCGCGGGCGGCAAGTCGACCGTCAAACTCGAGGTGCTGCCGCCGCTGCCCGACGGACAAGTGCCGCTGGCGGTACGCGCCACGGTCGCGCCGGGCCTGCCGTTCGCCTGGTCCAGCGTGGCCTTCATGCCCGGCGCCCAGCCGATGCAGCCGGCCGACCTGAGCGCGGCGAAAATCCTGCGCTTCAAGGTGCGCGGCGACGGCAAGACCTATCAGGTGATGCTGATAGGCGCCGGCAACGCTCGGCCCAGCACCATGCCCTTCGTCGCCAAGGGTGAATGGGAAGAGGTGAGCGTGCCCTTGTCGGCCTTCGCCGGTATCGATCCGGCCGCCGTTGCCATGCTAGCATTCAGCGCCGGACCACAACCCGGCGACTACCGCTTCGAACTCGCCGACGTGCGCCTGCTGGAACAAGAATGATGACCGAGCCAACCATGATGACGACGCTCCGACACGCACTGGCGCGGCCCTGGATCCCGCCCGAATACGGCAGGCTGCAATACCTGTGGCTGCTGTCGCTCGGCTACCTGTTCTGGAAATTCGGCTACGTGACGCCCGGCGCGCTGGAGGCGGCCTTGCTGGCGCTGACGCTGGTGGTCTTCGTCGCGCTGTACTGCTTCAGCTTCTGGGCGCGCGGCTGGCAGGTTCACGCCTGCGTGGCGGCCGGCTGCCTGCTCGGCGCACTGTGGGCGCGCTGGAATCCGGGCGCCGCCTGCTTCTTCATCTTCGCCTGCGCCATGTGCGCCCGCATCCCGCGGCCGGGCCACGCCGTCGGCGGCATGCTGGCGGTGCTCGCCGGCGGGGTGGCGGCCTCGTTCCTGGTCTCGGGCCCGATGCAGATGGTGTTCCTGTTGCCGCTGCTGCTGGTTGGCCTGCCGGTGGGCCTGTCGACCCTGATGGACCAGCGCCTGCGTGACTCGCGCGCCCGCTTGACGCGCAAGCAGGAAGAAGTGGAGCACATGGCGCGCATCGCCGAGCGCGAACGGATCTCGCGCGACCTGCACGACCTGCTCGGCCATTCCCTGTCGACGATCGCGCTCAAGGCCGAACTGGCCGGCAAGCTGGCGCGGCGCGACCTGGATGCCTGCGAACGCGAGATCGCCGACATCGAAGCCAGTGCGCGCAATGCCCTGGCCGAGGTGCGCGCGGCGGTCACCGGCTACCGCGAGAGCGGCCTGGCCCAGGCCCTGGCCAGCGCCCGCGCCAGCCTGCTGGCCGCCGAGGTCGTGCTCGACGAGCGGGTCGAGCGTCTCGACCTGGCCCCGGCGGTGGAGCACGTGGTGGCGCTCGCGGTGCGCGAGGCGGTGACGAATATCGTGCGCCATGCCCGGGCGTCGCGCTGCACGCTGTCCCTGAGCCGCGAAGATGGCCACGCCGTGCTGCGCGTGCACGACGACGGCCGCCTGCGCGATACCGATGAGATAAGGCGTGGCAACGGGCTGGCCGGCATGCAGGAGCGGGTGGCGGCGCTCGGCGGGCGCATGAAGCTGGCCGCCGGCGATGGCCTGGCGCTCGAGCTGCAGGTACCGGTGGGAGCTGCGGCATGATCCGCGTCCTGATCGCCGAAGACCAGCAGCTGGTGCTGGGCGCCCTGAGCGCGCTGCTGCGGCTCGAGCCGGACATCGAGGTGGTGGCCGGCGCGCGCGATGGCCGCGAGGCGCTGGCCCTGTGTGAGCGCCTCGTTCCCGACATCGTGCTGACCGATATCGAGATGCCGCACATGACCGGCATCGAACTGGCGCAGGCACTGTCTTCGAGAAAGCTGGCCTGCCGCGTGGTGGTGGTGACGACCTTCGCCCGCAGCGGCTACCTGCGGCGCGCGATGGAGGCGGGCGTGCGCGGCTACCTGCTCAAGGATGCGCCGGTCGAGGCGCTGGCCGACGCCATCCGCGTCGTGCACGGTGGCGGGCGTGCGATCGCGCCCGAGCTGGCTTTGGCAAGCTGGAACGGCGGCAGCGATCCGCTGACCGAGCGCGAACGCCAGGTGCTGCGCCTGGCGGGGGAGGGCCGTTCCAGCGTCGAGATCGCGCGCCAGGTCCACCTGTCTGAGGGCACGGTGCGCAACTATCTGTCGGAAGCGATCAGCAAGTTGGGCGCAGGGAATCGCGTGGAAGCGTACCGGATGGCGCGCGATGCGGGTTGGCTATAGCGTTTGCGTGGTGCTGCGTTCGCGCTGCGCGTTGCGGCGCAGCGGAATCCACTGGATCGGTTTCGGCACTCGCCGGGAAGCTGCCTTGGACACGATCGGCTTCTGCGGCACATGGGTCAAGGGATAGATGAAGCTGAAATACAGCAGGATCGTCAGGATCAGCAGGAAGGTGCACAGATAGACCATCAGCATATTGCTGGCATGCCAGATCACGACGCCGCTGGCGCCGAAGGGCACCATCAGGAGCAGGGCGGCGAACGAGCGCAGCATCGCGTCGCGGTTCATGCGGTGGCCGGCCATCGCGACCAGGAAGAAGCCGCCCGAGCCGAGCGCCACGCCGACCAGCACGATATACGGCTCCATCCAGTCAGGAATGCCGTGCGCGGTCGAGGCCAGCAAGGCGGCTGGCAGCAGGATGCCGAACACGCCGCCAGCAAGGCTGAGCAGGCGAATCACGCGCATGGCCCGTCCGCGGAATACGGGGCGTGCGGCACGTGCTACGGAAGTCGGTTTCATTGCGCCAGTGAGGTTCCAAGGTGGGTTGGAAGTAACGTCCGGCAACACGTCTCGGTTGACGTGATGTTCGCATTAGCATAGCCGACATTGCCCGGCGCGTGAATCAAGCGTGTGCTAGTGCCCGACGCTCTTCGAAAACAGATTAATGACCATCACGCCGGCAATGATCAGGCCCAGGCCGGCGATGGCCGCCAAATCCAGGCTTTGCTTGAAATACAACCAGCTGACCAGGGAGATGAGCACGATGCCGACACCGGACCAGATCGCATAGGCGATGCCGGTGGGCAGCACGCGCAGGCTGAAGGTGAGCAGGTAGAACGACAGGGCGTAGCAGCCGACCGTGATCAGGCTGGGAACGGGACGGGTAAAACTGTCGGAGGCCTTGAGGGCGGTGGTGCCGATCACTTCGGCGACGATGGCGAAGCCGAGGAAGATATAGGCTTGATTGAGGGTCATCAGGAAGAAAAACGGCCCGTCGCCGGGCCGTGGTGAGATTTATTGTTCGCGCTGCCAGGTTTGGGTGCGGCCGAACATCGGGGCGCCGACATAGCCGCGCACTTCGAGCTTGCTGCCGTTGTCGGCCAGGCTGGCCTTGCTCTTGTAGGTCTTGCCGTTGGACGGATCGAGGATCTGGCCGCCGGTGTAGTCGTTGCCTTCCTTCTTGAGGCCCGAGAGGATCGTCATGCCGATGATCGGCTGGTCCTTGCGCGCGTCGCTGCATTTGACGCACTTGGGATTCTGGTCCTGGTCCGCCGGACGGAACAGTTTCTCGATCTTGCCGGTCAGGACGCCGCCTTCCTCGGTGATCCGCACCAGCGCCTTCGGCTTGCCGGTCTCGTCATCGATGGTTTTCCAGGTGCCGACCGGCGAGGCGCTTTGCGCGAACGCGGCGGCGGGCAGGGCGAACATGGCGGCGATCAGGCCGGCGCGCATCAGGTGTCGCATGGGGTGTCTCCAGTGTTGTTGTTGGTATCGCAGAGTGTAGCAAAGTCACCTCGCAACGGGAGGGGCCGGAATCAGAGGGTTTCCTCCAAAACCGGCGTTGACGTTCAAGGCGCGTTGCGCACGTCTTCCGGCGTGACCTGGTGGCGCCGTTCGGCCGGGCGGGTGAGCACGCGCATCGTCACGTCCAGCGGCACC
This sequence comes from Massilia sp. CFBP9026, assembly GCF_034045165.1. Lineage (NCBI taxonomy): Bacteria > Pseudomonadati > Pseudomonadota > Betaproteobacteria > Burkholderiales > Oxalobacteraceae > Massilia > Massilia sp. CFBP9026. The sequence continues at coordinate 437,262 of NZ_JAXCWH010000004.1, read as the reverse complement.
CCGAGCTCGGCGAGCTGGCGCGCGGTGCTGGAACGGTTGTCGGCAGACGCTTCGTGGATCACGGCGTCGATGCGCAGGGAGGTTTTGTAGTCGCTTCGTCGGTCCATGGCCCGATCCTACCATGTCTTGACGCGCTGCCATTTCCTGCTGAGTCAGTGGCGAATCGCAGCCATTCTATTTTTTTTCGATGCAAGTTTTTCACGAATTGTTGTATCTTGTGGCATCTTTTTCCCAAGCCACAAGGACATTGCATGCTCGACCTGGTCAACGCTATCAACGGCATCATCTGGAGCCCCATCATGATCGCCCTGTGCCTCGGCGCCGGGCTGTATTTCTCCGTGCGTTCGCGCTTCCTGCAGTTGCGCCACGTGCGCGAGATGGTGCGCCTGATGCGTGAAGGGAAGAGTTCGGAGCAGGGCGTGTCCTCGTTCCAGGCGCTGGCCATGACCCTGGCCGGCCGCGTCGGCACCGGCAATATCGCGGGCGTCGCCACCGCGATCACCTTCGGCGGCCCGGGCGCGGTGTTCTGGATGTGGATGATGGCCTTCCTCGGCGCCAGCTCGGCCTTCGTCGAGTCGACCCTGGGCCAGGTGTACAAGGAACCGGTCGGCAACCAGTACCGCGGCGGTCCCGCCTTCTACATCGAGAAAGGCCTGGGCATGAAGCGCTACGCCTGGACCTTCGCCATCGCCACCCTGCTCGCGACCGGCTTGCTGCTGCCAGGCGTGCAGGCCAACTCGATCGCCGAGGGCTTGAGGACCGCGGCCGGTATCGACCCGCTGTACACCGGCATCGGCCTGGCCGTGCTGCTGGCCATCATCATCTTCGGTGGCGTGCGCCGCATCGCCAGCTTCGCCGAAGTCGTCGTGCCGTTCATGGCCGCCGCCTACATCCTGGTGGCGATCGTGGTCGTGGCGATGAACATCGGCGAGCTGCCGGGCGTGCTGCAGCTGATCTTCAGCTCGGCCTTCGGCCTGGACGCCGGCTTCGGCGCCATGCTCGGCCTGGCGATCCAGTGGGGCGTCAAGCGCGGCATCTACTCGAACGAGGCCGGCCAGGGTACCGGCCCGCATGCCTCCTCGGCGGCCGAAGTGAGCCATCCGGCCAAGCAGGGCCTGGTGCAAGGCTTCTCGGTCTACATCGACACCCTGTTCGTGTGCTCGGCGACCGCATTCATGCTGCTGATCACCGGCCAGTACAACGTCGAGACGCCGGAAGGCGCGCCGGTGTTCGTCGGCATCCAGGGCGTGGCCTCGGGGCCGGGCTATGTCCAGACCGCGCTCGAGAACGTGATGCCGGGCTTCGGCGCGCTGTTCGTGGCGATCGCGCTGCTGTTCTTCGCCTTCACCACCATCGTTGCCTACTACTACATCGCCGAGACCAATATCGCCTACATGGACCGCCACGGCCGCCATCCGTGGCTGCCCTTCGTGCTCAAGCTGTGCATCGTGTCGGCCACCATCTACGGCGCGGTCAAGACCGCGGACGTGGCCTGGGGCCTGGGCGACATCGGCGTCGGCCTGATGGCGTGGCTGAACATCGTCGCCATCGTGATGCTGCACAAGGTGGCATTCAAGTGCCTGCGCGACTACGAGGCGCAGAAGAAGGCCGGCAAGGATCCTGAGTTCGATCCGAAGGCGCTGGGCATCGAGAACGCGCACTACTGGGAGCAGCGCGCCGCCGCCAAGCGCGCGCCGCAAGCGCCTGTGCGCGACGACGCGCCTGTTAAATAAGTTACTCGCGCAGCGCCAGCACCGGGCGCATGCGCATCGCCGCCAGTGCGTGGCGCGTGGTGGCGCCCAGCGCCACCACGCAGGCCAGCAGCAGGCCCAGCGCCAGGGTCCAGCCGCCGACCGGGGCCCGGGTGGCGAAGCCGCCCAGGTACTGCTGGATCGCCAGCCAGGCCAGCGGCAGGCCGAGCAGGGCGCCGGCGCCGACCAGCAGGCCGATGTCGCGCGCCATCAGGCGGCCGATCGCGCCGCGGCTGGCGCCATACAGCTTGCGCAGGACGATCTCCTTTTCCCGCCGCTGCACGCTGTAGGCGGCCAGCACATAGATGCCGAAGGCCGCGATAGCGCTGGCGATGACGCTCGATGCCGCCAGCAATTGCGACAGGCGCAGGTCGTCGGCGTAGAACATGTCCGAGGTCACCTTCTGCATGCGCGTCACGCCCAGGGTCTCGTTCGGGAAGTGGCGCGGCCACAGCGCCTCGATGGCGCGCGCGGTCGCATCGGGGTTGGCGCGGGTGCGCACCGTGAACATGCCGACCCGGTCGTTCAGGACATAGGCGGTCGGCGCCTGCTCGTCGCGCGCCGAGCGATGGCGGATGTCGGGAGCGATGCCGACGATCTGCAGCGCGTCCCCGCCTGGCCCGGGCCTGAGAAGGGTCTTGCCGATCGCATCGTGCGGGCTGGCGAAGCCGAGCCGGCGCGCGGCGCTGGCATTGATCACGACCCGGTCGGGCTGCTTCGGCTTGTCGAGCGCCGCATCGAACAGGCGTCCCGCCACCGGTCTGACGCCGAACACGCCGAAGAATTCCGGGCTGACCGCATAGTTCTGCAGGTCGATCACCTCGCCGCCCTCGCGCCGCAGGCTGGTGATGTTGTGCCCGACGCTGAACGGCATGTGTGACAGGGCCACGCCGGCCACGTCGGGCAGGCGCGCGATCTCGTCGCGCAGGGCCCGGATGCGTGGGTCGCGCGCATCGTTAATGGCCGGGAACATCAAGAGCGGAGCCATGTCGAAACCGGGATCGAGCGCGCTGGCATGACGTGTCTGCCAGCTCACCGCCAGCGTCGTGGCCGTCAACCCCATGGCGGTCGCCAGTTGCACGATGGTCAGCGAGCGTCGCAGCCACAGGCCGCGCGCGGTCTCGCTGGCGCCGCGCCCGGCCAGCGCAGTGCCGGGGCGTACGCGCAATGCCGACCAGGTCGGATATGCGCCCGCCGCCAGGCCGAGCGACAGCCCGAGCGCCAGCGTGGCGGCCAGTGCGCCGGGGCTGAAGACGGCATCGAACTCCCGTTGCACCAGGTCGGAAAACACCGGCAGCAGCAACCAGGCCAGTAGCAGTCCAAGCAGGGTGGCGAGCAGGCAGATCAGCACCGATTCAGCCAGGAACTGGCGCGCCACGGCGGGCGCGGAAGCACCCAGCACCTTGCGCATCGCGATCTCGCGCTGGCGCGCCAGCGTACGCACGGTAGCGAGGTTCACGTAATTGGTCGCCGCCAGCAGGAGGATCAATCCCGCCACCACGGCCAGGCCCAGCATGCCCTGGCGGTTGCCATGCACGATCATCGCGCCATCCACGTCGGGCGCCAGATAGCCATCCGCGAGCGCGTCGAGCCGGTAATCGATCAGGTCGCGTCCGCCCAGGGCGGCTACCTGTTCGGCGAAAATGCGTCGCACCAGGCTCGATTCGCGCAGTTGGCGCCGGATGTTGTCGAGTACGCGTTCCGGGTCGGCACCGTCCAGCAGTTTCACATAGACGGCGCCGCCGCTGAAGCCCCATGAAGTCTCCAGTTCGCGGAGGACTTCGGCGGGCAGGAAGGGCCCGTCGAAGCCTGCCAGCGCTTCGTACGGTGTCGTCGTGGCCGCGGGCTGGTCTTCCAGCACCGCCGCCACGGTATAGGTGACGCCGTCTCCCTGCAGCGTGGCGCCGACCGCGTCGATGCGGCCGAACAGCTTGAGCGCCGTGGCGCGGCTCAGCGCCAGCGCCCCAGGTTTGGCGAGTGCCGCCTGCAGGTCGCCGGCCAGCACCCTTGGCGAGAAGATCTGCTGGAAGGCCGGATCGACCAGGGTCAGGTTGAAGGCTTTGACCTGGCTGCCGACGCGCGCATCCAGGGGACGCGACACGAAGGCCGTAGCGAGCACCGGCTGGCCGCTGGCCAGCGCTGCATCGCGCGCGGGCAGGCTCGCCATGGGATCCCATTTGGTCCCGAGCAGCTCCAGGTTCCAGCGTTGCAGCAGCCGGAATACCTGCTCATGCTGCGGCACGTGGCGGTCATACGAGAAGGAGTGGCGCACCAGCCCAAGCAGCAGGAAGCAGGCGGCGATGCCGGTCGCCAGCCCGAGGATCACGACCGCCGAATACGAGCGGTCCCGGGCCAGCAGTCGCCAGCCGATACGAAAGTCGCGCAGTAGCATGCCGATCTCCTCAAGCCGCCTGCAGCGCATCGACCACGATGCGCCCGTCCAGCAGGCGCACGGTGCGCGAGGCCTGGGCCGCGTGCGCGGGCGAGTGGGTGACCATCACCACCGTCGTGCCTTCTGCATTGATGGTGCGCAGCAGGCGCATCACCTCGTCGCCGTGGGCGGTGTCGAGGTTGCCGGTCGGTTCGTCGGCCAGCAGCACGGCCGGTCCGGCCACCAGCGCGCGCGCGATCGCTACCCGCTGCTGCTGGCCGCCCGAGAGCTGCGACGGCCGGTGCCTGCTGCGATGGGCCACGCCCAGGCGGTCCAGCATGGCCTGCACGCGGCGGCGCCGTTCGCTGCCCGATACGCCGGTGTACTCGAGCGCCAGCTCGACGTTCTCGAACACGCTCAATTCCTCGATCAGGTTGAAGCTCTGGAAGATGAAGCCGACCATGCCGCGCCGCAGGCCGTTCAGGCGCGCCTCGCTCCAGCCGGTGACGTCGTGGCCGTCGAACAGGAAGGTGCCGGAGGTCGGCACGTCGAGCAGGCCGAGCAGGCCAAGAAGGGTCGATTTGCCGCAGCCCGAAGGGCCGGTGATGGCGACGTATTCGCCGGCGCCGATCTCGAGGTCGATGCGGTCGAGGGCCGTGGTCTGGACTTCGCCCGCCACGTGGATCTTGCTGACGCCTGAAAGCTTGAGCATAAGGAGTTTCCTGTTTGATGGTTCGATGATAAACCCTGGTTCAGTCGGTAAGCCGCAGCCGCCTGGCCTCGCCGAAGCCGGCATAGCCGGACACGATGACCCGGTCGCCCGCGGCCAGGCCATGCAGCACCTCGACCTGGGTGTTGTTGCGCCGTCCCAGCTTCACGTCGCGCCGCTCGGCATGGCTGCCGTCGGCGGCCAGCGCGAACACCCAGGCGCCGCCGCCGTCGTTGGCGAATGCGCCGTTCGGCAGCAACAGGGCCCGGGCCGACTGGCCGAGCGTGAGCTGCACGTCCATGCTTTGCCCGGGGCTGATCACGTCCGGCTGGCGGCCGGTGAACACCAGTTCGGCGCTGAAGCGGCCTTCCCTGACCTGCGGGTAGACGGTGTTCACCCGCAGCGCATAGGCCTTGCCGTCCTGTGCGATGCGGCCCGGGCGGCCCGGATCGACGCGGCTCAGGTAGAACTCGTCGACCTGGGCGCTGAGCTTGAAGCGGTTCGGATCGTCGATGCGGCCGATGGCCTGGTCCTGGCGCACTGCCTGGCCGACCAGCAGGCGGAAGTCGGTCAGCACACCGTCGCTCGGCGCGCGCACCGCCAGCGCATCGACCGTCGCGGCCACCAGTTCCAGGCCCGAGGCCAGGCCGCGGATGGCCTGGTCCATCTGCTTCAGGGCGCGCTCGCGCACGCCCTGTTCGAGGCGCATGCCGCGGCTTTCCTCGTCGAGTGCACGCCGCGCCTGCGCCAGCTTGTCGCCCGACTCTTCCAGCGCCGCGGCGGAGATGAAGCCATCGCGTGCCAGCCGGGCATTGCGGGCGTGCTGCTTCTCGACTTGCCCGAATGCGAATTCGAGATCGTTCAGGCGGCGCTGGTGGTCGGTGCGCACCGCCTCTTGCGCCACCTGCAGGTTGGCCAGGTTCGAGATCTGCTGCGCGTGTTCGGCCTGGCGCGCCAGCAGATCCAGGTTGCGCTGCGGGTTCGACAGGCGAAACAGCAGGTCGCCTTTCTTGACCACCTGGCCGTCGCGGGCGAAGACTTCTTCGACGCGGCCCGACTCGACCGCATCGAGCATGATCGAATTGAGCGGCTCGGCCAGCGCGCGCACCACGATCTCGTCGCGGAACACGCCCGCTTCGACGCTGGCGATGCGCACGTCGCGCAGCTCGACCTCGAGGCCGCGCGGCAGCATCTGCCACAACAGCGCGCCGGCGGCAGCGATGGCGATAAAGGCCAGCGCAAGCTGCGCGGCGCGGCGGCCGCGCCGTGGCGGCAGCGTCACGTCCATGGCGGCGCCGGTCACGGCGGGTGGGGGTATCTGGTCCATACCGGTACTCTTTGCAAGCGGCGTGCCAGGCCGGTTCTGGGGCTTGCGGACGGCTTTTCGGCCTTCACCTGTCCGATTCCGGACAGGTCGGGTGTGCGGAGTTGGACAGGTGTCCGGGGCAGGCCGCACGGCGCCGTTTTGCGCTGCTAGAATGCCTGCTGGCCTCACCATCCCGACCTCCATGTCCCAATCCTCCGCGCGCATCCTGATCCTCGACGACGATCCCGACGTCGCCTGCGCCGCGCAGATGCTGCTGCGCCGGCGCCACGGCGCGGTGGCGACATTGGACGATCCCGCGCGGCTCGACGCCTTGCTGGCGGCCGGCGTGCCGGACGTGGTCCTGCTCGACCTGAACTTCACACCGGGACGCATCGACGGCGCCGAGGGCCTCGCGCTGCTCGACCGCCTGCGCGCCTTGCCGCAGGCGCCGGCCGTGATCGTGCTGACCGCCTACGCCGACGTGCCGCTGGCGGTGGAGGCGCTCAAGCGCGGCGCGGGCGACTTCATCACCAAGCCCTGGGACAATGCGCGCCTGCTGGCGGCGGTCGACGCCGCGCTGGCGCGGCGCGGCGCCAGCACCGACGGCGTCGACGCCAGCCTGATGGGCGACTCGCCGGCCATGCGCGAGGTGAAATCGATGATCGCCAGCGTGGCCCCGACCATGGCCAATGTGATGGTGCTGGGCGAGAACGGGGTGGGCAAGGAACTGGTGGCGCGCGCCATCCATGCCGCCTCGATGCGCGCAAAGGCCGCCTTCCTGGCGGTCGACATGGGCGCCGTGCCGGAAGCGACCTTCGAGAGCGAAATGTTCGGCCACCGGCGCGGCGCCTTCACCGACGCCAGGGCCGACCGCGCGGGCCGCTTCCAGGCCGCGCAGGGCGGCACCCTGTTCCTCGACGAGATCGGCAATCTGCCGCTGGCGGCACAGGCCAAGCTGCTGACGGTGCTGGAACGGCGCCAGGTGACGCCGGTCGGCGCCGACCGCGCCGAGCCGGTTGACGTGCGCATCGTCAGCGCCACCAACCTCGATGAAGCGCGCCTGTTCGACGCCGCGCTGTTTCGTACCGACCTGCTGTTCCGCCTGAACACGATCGTGATCCGCGTGCCGCCGCTGCGCGAACGTCGGGGCGATATTCCGGCGCTGCTGCATCATTACCTGTCGCTGTATGAAAGCCAGTATGCCCGGCCGGTGCGCGAGCTGGCGCCGGGCGCGCTCGATCGCCTGTGCGCCTGGGACTGGCCGGGCAATGTGCGGGCGCTGCGCCATGCCTGCGAGCGCGCCGTCATCCTCGGCAACCGTCCCGACTACCACGTCGATGACTTCGGCTTGACGGCGCCGCCGGCGGCGATGCCGGCGCCGGCGCCCGCAGGAGAGGAATTCAAGCTCGGCGCCCTGGAGCGCGACACCATCGCCGCCGCCATGGAGCAGGCCAGCGGAAACATTAGCATGGCCGCGCGCCTGCTGGGCCTGAGCCGCGCGGCGCTGTACCGCAAGCTGGGCAAGCATGGGATCTAGGGCCGGCATCTGGCTGGCCCTGGCCGGCATGCTGGCGCTGGCCTTCGGCGCCGGTACGCTGCACGAGTCGCCGCGCCTGCAGGTGAGCTGCGCGCTGGCGGCCTTTCCGCTGCTGGCGTTGCTGTGGTGGTGCGTGGAGCGGCTGGCCCGGGCGCGTCAGGCGGCGCCCGTCGTCCCGGAAACCGGCATCGAGCAGCGCGCGCTGCTCGACAACGCGCTGGCCTTCGAGGCGCGGCTCGAACATGCGCCGATCGCCTTGTTCTCCATCGACGCCGCCGACCGCGCGGCGCCGCTCAATGCCAGCGCGCGCAAGGTGGTCGCGCCCGGGCGGGCGCTCGACGCCGACGCGCTGTACCGCCAGCTGGCGGCGCTGGACACCAGGCGGCGCCTGATCGAGTTCGATACCGAGCGCGGCGTCGAACGGGCGCTGGTGGCGGTCTCGATGCTGACCCTGCACGGCGCCTCGCAGCGCCTCGTCGCGCTGATGCCGGTCGAGAGCGAGCTCGAAGCCGAGGCCCTGAAATCCTGGCGCCAGCTGGTGCACGTGCTGACCCACGAGATCATGAATTCGCTGACGCCGGTTGCTTCGCTGTCGCGCACCGCGCGTGACCTGTTGAGTGACGCATTGGACAAACCCGAGTCCGGCCTGCCATCCGATGTTGGCGCTGACCTGAAGACGGCGCTGGAGGCGATCAATCGCCGTGCCGACAGCCTGGTCGATTTCGTCGCCAGCTACCGCAGCCTGTCGAACGTACCGCCCGCGCGGCCCGAGCGCGTGGTGCTGGCGGATTTGTTCGAGTGCGTGAATGCGCTGGTGGGACCAGGCTGGCGCGCGCGCGGCGGGGACGTGACGTTTGCCGTCGAACCGGCCTCGCTGGAATTGATGGCCGATCCCGGCCAGCTGGAGCAGGCGCTGATCAACCTGCTCAAGAATGCCTTCGAGGCCACGCAGCCCGGCGGCCACGCCCGGGTCGATGCACGCCTGGTGCGCGGCAGCCGCCTGCGCATCGAGGTCGCCGACGACGGCGCGGGCATTCCCGAGGCCTCGGTACCGCACATCTTCACGCCGTTCTACACGACGAAAAAGCAGGGCGGAGGCATCGGGCTGGCGATGGTGCGCCATCTGGTCCATGAAAACGGCGGCACCGTGCGCTACGCCCGGTCGGTGGGCAAGGGCGCCCGCTTCGTGATCAGTTTTTAGCCGGCCGCGAAATACGACAGGAACATCGACACCGCGGCGTCGATGACCATTTCCTGTTGTTCCGGAGCCAGCGGCGCGGCCCCCATCGCGATCTGCGGCCAGAAGGCAAAGGTCTTGACCTGGCCCTGCAGCAGGGTCGCGGCAAACGCCGGATCGCCGGCCTTGAGTTTGCCGTCGGCCTGCGCCGCGCGGATCCAGGCCGTGACGCCTTCTTCGCGCTCGCCCAGGCGGGCAATCACCGGCAAGGTGCGCTCCGGCGCGTGAATCGCTTCGCCGATCGCCACCCGCGCCAGGGCGATGAATTCCGGATCGGCCAACGTCCGCATCTTCAGCGTCATCAATTCGACCAGCTGTTCGCGCAAGCTCCGGTCGGGCCGGTAGCCCAGTTCGAGCTGGCCGGCGCTGCTTTCGAACATCTGCATCACCGTTTCGGCGAACAGTTCTTCCTTGCTGGCGAAGTGGTTGTAGACGGTGCGCTTCGACACTTCGGCAAGCGCCGCAATGGCATCCATGCTGGCGGTTTCATAGCCGTGGACGCGAAACTGCTCGGCAGCGGCAGCCAAGATGGCGCTGCGTTTTCGGTCGGTCAGGCGGGTCGGCGTGTGCATACGCGAATTCTACACTCAGTAGTTTACTTTCTCAAATTTAGATACTACACTGTGTAGTGTACTTTACGACTATTCATTCCTATCATGCGCCTACTATTCGGCACTATCCTACTTGGAGCAATCGCTATCATGGCTGCCTGCACCTCCTTCGCCAGCACCACTACCGCACCCGCTTCGCCGCAATTCCACGACGGGAAATACCGCAATCCGGTCGAGATGCACAAGATGAGCTTTGGCGAGATGGCCAAGCTCTGGTGGATTTTCATGTTCGACAAGCCCAAGGGCACGATTCCCGAACAGGCGGTGCCGGTGCGCGCCCTGAGCCAGGCGGCGCTGCTGGCGGCGCCCGATAACACCTTGTACCGCCTTGGCCACTCGACCATGCTGATCAAGCTCGGCGGCGAGTTCTATCTGACCGATCCGGTGTTCTCCGAGCGCGCCTCGCCCGTGCAATGGGCCGGCCCGGCGCGCTTCCATGCGCCGCCGATCTCGATCGACGAATTGCCGCCGATCAAGGCCGTGATCCTGTCGCACGACCACTACGATCACCTCGACCACGCCTCGGTGAAGGCGCTGGCGGCCAAGACCACGCTGTTCCTGACGCCGCTGGGCGTGGGCGACCGCTTGATCGACTGGGGCGTGGACCGCGCCAAGGTGCGCCAGTTCGACTGGTGGCAGGGCACGGAGGTGGGCGGCGTGCGCATCACCGCCACCCCGGCCCAGCATTTCTCCGGCCGTGGCCTGCACGATGCGGGCAAGACCCTGTGGGCCTCGTGGGTGATCCAGCACGACGAGCTGCGCCTGTTCTTCAGCGGCGACACCGGCTACTTCAAGGGCTTCAAGGAGATCGGCGACAGGTTCGGCCCGTTCGACGTCGCGCTGCTGGAAACCGGCGCCTACGACAAGCGCTGGCCCGACGTCCACATGCAGCCCGAGGAAACCATGCAGGCCTTCCTCGACCTGAACGCCGGCTGGCTGTTCCCGGTACATAACGGCACCTTCGACCTGGGGATGCACCGCTGGCAGGATCCGTTCGACCGCATCGCGCAGCTGGCGGACGACAAGGGCGTCAAGCTGACCACGCCCGAGATGGGCGAGGCGCTGGACCTGAAGCAGCCGCATGCCGGCGGGCGCTGGTGGCAGAACCTGAAATAAAAAAACGCGGCCGAGGCCGCGTTTCTTGTTTGGGGCAAACGCCGGATCAAGCAGCCGGCAGCTTCTCCAACTGCTCCTGCATCTTGGCCAGGGTGGCCGAGAAGTTCGCCACGCGTTCCTGCTCCTGCGCCACCACGGCGGCCGGCGCGCGAGCCACGAAGCTCTCGTTCGACAGCTTGCCGTTGGCCTTGGCGATCTCGCCGGAGACGCGCGCGATCTCCTTCGACAGGCGCTCGCGTTCTGCGGCGACATCGATCTCGACCTTCAGCATCAGCTTGGTGGTGCCGACGATCGACACCGCGGCCGGCGATTCCGGCAGCGCATCGACGATCTGCACTTCGGCGAGCTTACCCAGCAGCTGGATGTACGGTGCGAACACCGCCATCCTGGCGCGATCGGCTTCATTGCCCGGCTCGACGATCAGCGGCACGCGCACCGATGGCGACAGCGACATCTCGCCGCGCAGGTTGCGGGTGGCGTCGGTCAGCGCCTTGAACTGCTCCATCCAGGCTTCGGCTTCTTCGTCAACCAGCGAGGTGTCGGCCAGCGGATAGGGCTGCAGCATGATGGTTTCACCGGTCTTGCCGGCCAGCGGCGCGATGCTCTGCCACAGCGCTTCGGTCACGAACGGAATGATCGGATGCGCCAGGCGCAGGATCACTTCCAGCACGCGCAGCAGCGTGTGGCGGGTGGCGCGCTGCTGCGCTTCCGTGCCTTGCTGGACGCGCACCTTGGCGACTTCCAGGTACCAGTCGCAGTACTCGTCCCACACGAACTTGTAGATGCTGCTGGCGATATTGTCGAAGCGGTAGTCGGCGAAGCCTTTTGCGATGTCGAGCTCGACGCGGTTCATCAGCGAGATGATCCAGCGGTCGGCCGGGGACAGGTCTTCGGCAGCCGGAGCGCCGCAGTCCTTGCCCTCGGTATTCATCATCACGAAGCGGGTCGCGTTCCACAGCTTGTTGCAGAAGTTGCGATAACCCTCGGCGCGGCCCAGGTCGAAGTTGATGTTGCGGCCCAGCGAAGCGTAGCTCGCCATGGTGAAACGCACGGCGTCGGTGCCGAAGGCCGCGATCCCGTCCGGGAATTCCTTGCGCGTGGCCTTGGCGATCTTCTCGGCCGCGCGCGGGTCCATCAGGCCGGTGGTGCGCTTGGCCACCAGGCTATCGAGATCTATTCCATCAATCAGGTCGATCGGGTCGAGCGTATTGCCCTTCGACTTCGACATTTTCTGGCCCTGCGAGTCGCGCACCAGGCCGTGCACGTACACGGTCTCGAACGGCACCTTGCCGGTGAAGTGGGCGGTCATCATGACCATCCGCGCCACCCAGAAGAAGATGATGTCGAAGCCGGTGACCAGCACCGACGAGGGCAGGAACATCTTCATGTCCGGCGTTTCTTCGGGCCAGCCCATGGTCGAGAAGGGCACCAGCGCCGACGAGAACCAGGTGTCGAGCACGTCGTCGTCGCGGCGCAGCGCACCGGTGATGCCTTGGGCGGCGGCCTTGGCCTGGGCTTCTTCTTCGTCGCGCGCGACGACGATGCTGCCGTCTTCGGCGAACCAGGCCGGGATGCGGTGGCCCCACCACAGCTGGCGCGAGATGCACCAGTCCTGGATATTGCCCAGCCACTGGTTGTAGGTGGTGCTCCAGTTCTCGGGCACGAACTTGATCTCGCCGCTGGCGACTTTTTCCAGCGCCACGTCGGTGATCGACTTGCCTGGATTGAAGGTGCCTTCCGGGGCCGGCTTGGTCATGGCGACGAACCACTGGTCGGTCAGCATCGGCTCGATCACGACATTGGTGCGGTCGCCGCGCGGAACCATCAGCTTGTGCGGCTTGATCTGTTCCATCAGGCCCAGCGCTTCCAGGTCGGCGACGATCTGCTTGCGCGCGGCGAAGCGGTCGAGGCCCTGGTATTGCGCAGGCGCGTTCTCGTTGATCTTCGCGTCCAGCGTGAAGATATTGATCGGCTCCAGGCCGGCGCGCTGGCCGACGGCGTAGTCGTTGAAGTCGTGGGCCGGGGTGATCTTGACGCAGCCGGTGCCGAATTCCTTGTCGACGTAGCTGTCGGCGATGATCGGGATCTCGCGCCCGGTCAGCGGCAGCTTGATCAGTTTTCCGTGCAGGTGGGTGTAACGCTCGTCGGTCGGGTCGACCGCAACCGCGACGTCGCCCAGCATGGTTTCGGGACGGGTGGTGGCGACCGTCAGGTGGCCGCTGCCGTCGACCAGCGGGTACTGGATGTACCACATCGAGCCGTCTTCTTCCTGCGAATCGACTTCGAGGTCCGACACAGCCGTGCCCAGCACCGGATCCCAGTTGACCAGGCGCTTGCCGCGGTAGATCAGGCCCTGCTCGTACAGGCGCACGAAGACTTCGACCACCGACTTCGAGCGGGTCTCGTCCATCGTGAAGTATTCGCGCTTCCAGTCGGGCGAGGCGCCCAGGCGGCGCATCTGGCCGGTGATGGTGTCGCCCGACTTTTCCTTCCACTCCCAGACTTTTTCCAGGAAGGCGTCGCGGCCGAGGTCGTGGCGCGAGATCTTCTGGGCGTCGAGCTGGCGCTCGACCACGATCTGCGTGGCGATACCGGCGTGGTCGGTGCCCGGCACCCAGGCGGTGTTGTAGCCGCGCATGCGGTAGTAGCGGGTCAGGCCGTCCATGACGGTCTGGTTGAACGCGTGGCCCATGTGCAAGGTGCCGGTGACGTTCGGCGGCGGCAGCTGGATGCTGAACGATGGCTTGCCCTCGTCCATGGTGGCGGTGAAGTAACCGCGTTTTTCCCACTCGGCGCGCCAGAACTGTTCAATATCGGCTGGCTCGAAAGACTTGGCTAATTCCATGATGTGCTGGTAGGTGAAATTTTTGGCGAAAGAACCATTATAGGTCACCTTACATCGCCAGCCTATCCCGGCGGCATCGCTCGATATTGGCGCGCTCTGCCGCCGCCCTGTTGTCTATTTGTAAATACCATATGATTTTGTATGAATGGATGTCCAATCGTACCCAATGCTGGCGACCCAGGCGAATCGTATGCGGTATTTCCATAGGAGAACTGGCGCTAAGAAAGCGGAACTATACCTCCATCGAGGGTGTCTGATGCTGTGTATGTTGGCTACAAAGCGCGCCATCGCATGATTCATTTTCACCGCGAAAACCAAGCGAGCGAGATGGAAGACTTCCTATGTACTTGGCATGCAACCAGCGAAGATTGGAGTATGAAACATGGCTCGCCACCCTCGCTCTTGCAGCGAAAACGGCGCTACCCGTGGCGAGTCTGGCGGTGACGTCAGACACTGCCGCCGATAATCATCGGCGGGAGGCGGGAAAGTAACGCCTGTCAGATACGAGAACGGTTAGCAAGACGACTCGGGGCAGGAAGAGGACGTTGGACACATTTGTTCACATCTTTGATAGCAGCCTCCGATGCTCTAACAACATCGCCTTCATTTTCTGCCCATCGAAAAACGATTGGGCTATAATCGGCCCGTTGTCATGGAGCCCAGGCTCCGTGACGGCAAACGCTAGGGGTCCTGCACGTCGCATCAACGGCGCGTGGGTGAGAAATACCCTCCGAACCTGATCTGGATAATGCCAGCGAAGGGAAGCAGCCGAATCGATGCAAGCGTGCGCACATCCGCGTCCGCCTTGCAGCACCCGGCACCTCCTTTGCTGGCTCCGCAAGCAAGGGAGCCACATGAACGCACCTCTGAAGTCATCCCGGGTATTCGATGCCGCCACCGCCACGGTGGACCACGCGGCCATCAACCCGCTACCCAATTCGCGCAAGGTCTATATCGAAGGCAGCCGGCCCGACATCCGCGTGCCGATGCGCGAAATCAGCCAGTCGCCCACACCGGACAGCTTCGGCGGCGAGCCGAATCCGCCCCTGTTCGTCTACGACACCTCCGGCCCGTACACCGAGCCGGGCGCGGCGATCGACATCCGCAGCGGCCTGGCGCCGATGCGCCAGGCATGGATCGCCGAACGCGGCGATACCGTGCAGCTGGACGGCCCGACCTCGCACTACGGCCAGGCGCGGCTGAACGATCCGCAGCTGGCCGCGCTGCGCTTCAACCTGCAGCGGGCGCCGCGCCGCGCCCATGGCGGGCGCAACGTCACCCAGATGCACTACGCGCGCGCCGGGATCATCACGCCCGAGATGGAATTCATCGCCCTGCGTGAAAACATGCAGCGCAAGGAATACATCGCCTCGCTGGAGTCGTCCGGCCCGATGGGCCAGCGGGTTGCGGCGCTGCTGGGCCGCCAGCATCCGGGCCAGTCCTTCGGCGCCAGCATCCCGGCCGAGATCACCCCCGAATTCGTGCGCTCGGAAGTGGCGCGCGGCCGCGCCGTGATCCCCGCCAACATCAACCACCCGGAACTGGAGCCGATGATCATCGGCCGCAACTTCCTGGTGAAGGTCAACGCCAATATCGGCAACTCGGCCGTCACCTCGTCGATCGGCGAGGAAGTGGAAAAGATGACCTGGGCCATCCGCTGGGGCGCCGACACGGTGATGGACCTCTCGACCGGCAAGCATATCCACGAGACGCGCGAATGGATCCTGCGTAACAGCCCGGTGCCGATCGGCACGGTGCCGATCTACCAGGCGCTGGAAAAGGTCAATGGCAAGGCCGAGGAACTGAGCTGGGAGATCTTCCGCGACACGCTGATCGAGCAGGCCGAGCAGGGTGTCGACTACTTCACCATCCACGCCGGCGTACTGCTGCGCTATGTGCCGATGACGGCAAACCGCCTGACGGGCATCGTCTCGCGTGGCGGCTCGATCATGGCCAAGTGGTGCCTGGCTCACCACCGCGAATCGTTCCTGTACACGCACTTCGAGGACATCTGCGACATCATGAAGGCCTATGACGTCTCGTTCAGCCTGGGCGACGGCCTGCGGCCCGGCTCGATCTACGACGCCAACGACGAAGCCCAGCTGGCCGAACTGAAGACGCTGGGCGAGCTGACCCAGATCGCCTGGAAGCACGACGTGCAGACCATCATCGAGGGCCCCGGCCACGTGCCGCTGCACCTGATCAAGGAAAACATGGACCTGCAGCTGGAGCAGTGCCACGAGGCGCCGTTCTACACGCTGGGACCGCTCACCACCGACATCGCGCCGGGCTACGACCACATCACCTCGGGTATCGGCGCCGCCAATATCGGCTGGTACGGCACCGCCATGCTGTGCTACGTGACGCCCAAGGAGCACCTGGGCTTGCCCGACAAGAACGACGTCAAGGACGGCATCATCACGTACAAGATCGCGGCGCACGCGGCCGACCTGGCCAAGGGCCATCCCGGCGCCCAGTTGCGCGACAACGCCTTGTCGAAGGCGCGCTTCGAGTTCCGCTGGGAAGACCAGTTCAACCTGGGGCTCGACCCGGACAAGGCGCGCGAATTCCACGACGAGACCCTGCCCAAGGATTCGGCCAAAGTCGCCCACTTCTGCTCGATGTGCGGCCCGCATTTCTGCTCGATGAAGATCACCCAGGAGGTGCGCGAATATGCCGCCGCCAGGGGCGTGCAGGGAGAGACCGCGCTAACGCACGGCATGCAGGAAAAGGCGATCGAGTTCGTGAAAAACGGCGCCCAGCTGTACCGGGAGGTGTGAATGACGCCGATCGAAGTGAATGGGGCCCCATGCACGGTGCCGCAGGGGCAAACCCTGTTCGGCCTGCTGGAACAGCTGGGCCTGAGCGGACAGGGGATGGCGCTGGCGGTCAACCGCGAGGTGGTGCCGCGCCAGCAATGGCTGCACCGGCGCCTGCATGAGCAGGACCGGGTCGATATCGTGCGCGCCATCGGTGGCGGCTGACAGGAGACAAGACATGAATGCATTGAACGACATCAAACAGGACGTGCTGACCATCGCCGGCCGCGCTTACCAATCCCGCCTGCTGGTCGGCAGCGGCAAGTACCGCGACCTGGAACAGACCCGCGAAGCCACGCTGGCGGCCGGCGCCGAGATCATCACGGTGGCGATCCGCCGCGTGAACATCGGCCAGGATCCGAACGCGCCGAGCCTGCTGGACGTGCTGCCGCCGAACGAGTTCACCATCCTGCCGAATACGGCCGGCTGCTACACCGCCAGGGATGCGATCTACACCTTGCAGATGGCGCGTGAGCTGCTGGGCGGGCACAAGCTGGTCAAGCTCGAAGTGCTTGGCGACCAGAAGACGCTGTTCCCGCACATGCCCGAGACCCTGGTCGCGGCCGAGGCGCTGGTGAAGGACGGCTTCGACGTCATGGTCTATTGCAGCGACGACCCGATCCAGGCCCGCATCCTGCAGGAGATCGGCTGCGTGGCGGTGATGCCGCTGGCGTCGCTGATCGGCTCCGGCATGGGCATCCTCAATCCGTGGAACCTGTCCCTGATCATCGAGCAGGCCACGGTGCCGGTGCTGGTCGACGCCGGCGTCGGCACGGCGTCGGACGCCGCGATCGCGATGGAGCTGGGCTGCGACGGCGTGTTGATGAATACCGCGATCGCCGCGGCAGGCGATCCGGTGCGCATGGCGCGCGCCATGAAGCATGCGGTGCTGGCGGGGCGCGATGCCTATCTCGCCGGCCGCATGCCGAAGCGCTTCGCGGCCTCGCCTTCGTCCCCGGTCGAAGGAAAGATCACGGGATGACGCCCTGCGTGCTGGTGTTCGCCGGGCTCGATCCCGGCGGCGGCGCCGGCCTGGCCGCCGACATCCTGGCGATCGCGGCGCAGGGTGCGCACCCGCTGCCGGTGGCCACCGCCATCACGGCGCAGGACAACAACCGCGTCCATGCGGCGAGCCCGGTCGATGCCGACTGGATCGCGCGCCAGGCGGCGCCGCTGCTGGCGGCCTTCGACATCGGGGCGGTCAAGCTGGGCATCCCCGGCAACGCCGCCAATGCGGCGGCGATCGCGGACGTCATCCGGACCTTGCGCGCGCGCCGGCCCACCTTGCCGGTGGTGCTCGATCCGGTGCTGGCCAGCGGCTATGGCGATGCGCTGGGGCAGGGCGACGCTATCAAAGCGCTGCGCGAACTGCTGGCGCTGGCGACGATCGTGCTGCCCAACCTGCCCGAGCGCGAGGCGCTTGGGGCGCATGGTGGCCGCCAGATGCTGGTGACCGGAGGCCACGCGGCGGGTGACACCGTCGTCAACCGCTGGCTGGTCGACGGCGTCGAGGCGCGCGCCTGGCACTGGCCACGCCTGCCCCACGGCTACCACGGCAGCGGCTGCACCCTGGCCGCGGCGCTGGCGGCGCGGCTGGCGCTGGGCGAGCGCATGGAGGCGGCGCTCGACGCGGCCCAGGCCTATACCCACCACACGCTGGCGCAGTCGTATGCGCTGGCGCCAGGGCAGCGCATCCCGCGCCGCCTGCTTCAATTGACAAACAACTGACAACCTGAAAGGAGTTCGACATGCGCGGCTTGTACCTCGTTACCCCGAACTGGGACGATACGGAAAAACTGATCGCCGCGACCGACGCCGCCCTTGGCGCCGGCGCCGCGCTGGTCCAGTACCGCCACAAGGAAGCCGGTCCCGACCTGCGCAAGGAGCAGGCGGCGGCACTGCTCGCGCTGTGCCGCCGCCATGGCCGGCCGCTCGTCATCAACGACCACGTCGACCTGTGCCAGGCGATCGACGCCGACGGCGTGCACCTGGGCCATACCGACGCCGGCATCCGGGAGGCGCGTGCGCTGCTGGGCCAGGACAAGATCGTCGGCGCCTCCTGCTACGGCGAGTTGGCCCTGGCGCGCACGGCGGTCGACGCCGGCGCCAGCTATATCGCCTTCGGCGGCTTCTATCCGTCGCCGGTCAAGAAATACACCTTCGTGACGCCGCCCGAGATGCTGGACCAGGCGCGCGCCGAGTTCGACCTGCCCATCGTCGTCATCGGCGGCATGACGCCGAGCAACGCCGCGCCGCTGGTGGCGCGCGGGATCGACCTGGTGGCGGCGATCACCAGCGTCTATGGCTCGCGCGATCCCGCCGAGGCGGCGCGCGCGTTCGGCGCGCTGTTCCCGCCCGCCTGAACTTACAATGGGCGCATCGCGATCACCGTCGTCCATCCATGCGCCCATTGCTCCTGTTCGCCCATACCCGCCGCCACCCGTCCGCCATCCTGTTCCTGGTCCAGCTGGTCGGCATGCTGGCCTATCCCTTCATCGAGGGCACGCCGGCCGGCCAGGTGGGCTTCAATGTCTTCGGCATCGTGGTGCTGGCCTTCACCATCCGCATGGTGCGGCGCACGCCGGGCGAGGTGCGGGTCAGCTGGGCGCTGGCGGTGCCGATCATCGCGCTGCTGCTGGCGCAGATCCTGTTCGGGATGCGCGAACTGCTGGCCTGGTCGTCGGGGCTCGAGGCGCTGTTCTATTTCTATGCGGCCGGTAGCCTGATCGCCTACATGATGGACGATGAGCTGGCCACCACCGACGAGCTGTTCGCGGCCGGCGCCACCTTTACCCTGATTGCATGGGGTTTCACCCACCTGTACGTGCTGCTGCAGGAAGTCCATCCCGGCACCTTCGCCGCCGCCATCAATGCGGCCGCGCCGCGCACCTGGACCGAACTGAACTACCTGAGCTTCGCGCTGCTGTCGAGCACCGGCATCGGCGACGTGATCCCGCTGACCGTCCACGCGCGGGCGCTGGCCAGCGTCGAGATGCTGATCGGGCTGATGTACCTGGCGGTGGTGGTGGCGCGGCTGATCGCTTTCACCACGCGTAACCGGATCGCGGTCGGGCGGGCGCGCAAGCGCCGCATGGAAGACTGGGAGAGGGACTAGCATGAATACTTTCTCGACCCGTGCCAGCCTGTTCGTTCAGGCGACTTTCCTGGGCCTGGCTTGCAGCGTCCAATTGGCCCACGCCGGTGACGACGATGCCATCAGTCCCGACCGCCCCAACGTTGCCAACTCCAGCCAGGTCGTCGGCCATGGCCGCGTGCAGGTCGAGATTGGCGCCAACTGGGATCGCCAGCGCGATGACGACCTGCACGTGCGCACCTTGAGTACGCCGGCGTTGCTGCGTATCGGGCTGGGCGACACGACCGAACTGCGGGTCGAGACCGACGGCCGCAATATCGAACACACGCGCGATCCGGCGACCGGTGCACGCACCACGAGTGCGGGCTGGAACGCCACGTCGATCGGCTTCAAGTGGCACTTTGCCGAAGGGGCGGGCGCGCATCCGGCGCTGGGGCTGATCGGTCAAGTGGCGCTGCCGACTGGCAGCACGGCGCTGCGCGGCAGGGGCCTGCTGCCGCAGTTGGCGCTGGCGGCCGAGTGGGAGTTGCCGAAAGACTGGTCGTTGGCCGTGACGCAGGGCGCAGGCAGCGATCTGGATGACAATGGCGCACGTTACGGCTATGGCATCCTGGCGGCGTCACTGGGCAAGAAATTCAATGAGCGCGCCCAGGGATTCCTGGAAGTGGCGGCGCCGCAGATCGCGTCGGCCTCGCACGGCGGCAAGCAGGTGCAGGTCGACGCCGGCGTGAGTTGGCTGTTGAACAAGGACTGCCAGATCGACGCGATGGTGGTGCGCGGGCTGAACAGAAACACGCCGGATCTGAGCCTGGCGTTCGGGCTTTCAGTGCGCCGTTGAGATCAGGCAGTGAGCGGCGACATCGCTGCACACTTTTCTACAAGAAAGTCGCGTAATGCGCTCACCTTCGAGTGCATGAGTTTGCGCCGACCATCACGCCGTCAGCGCCAATCCCTGAGCACCACCCGCGTCGGGCTCCCCGCGGCGCGATTGCCTTGCTTTCATAACAGGTCCTCGATTCGGATCGGCAGCGAGCGCAGGCGGCGGCCGGTGGCGTGGAACACGGCGTTCGAGATGGCGGCGGCCATGCCGACCACGCCGA
Organism: Massilia sp. CFBP9026; assembly: GCF_034045165.1. Taxonomy (NCBI): domain Bacteria; kingdom Pseudomonadati; phylum Pseudomonadota; class Betaproteobacteria; order Burkholderiales; family Oxalobacteraceae; genus Massilia; species Massilia sp. CFBP9026. Next base: position 416,766 of record NZ_JAXCWH010000004.1, on the reverse strand, counting down.
TCTCGCCCACGCCCTTGACGCCGGCGCTGTTCACCAGCCGGTCTTCCTCGGCCACCATGATGGCCTCGACGCTGGCGATGTCGGCGTTCACCGGCACCAGATAGTCGGCCAGGTTGGCGTTGATGTAGCTGGCGTTGCGGGCATCGACCTCGCTCTGTTCGTGCAGGGCCGAGCCGATGCCCCAGATCATGCCGCCGACCAGCTGGCCGTGCGCGGTGCGCGCGTTGATGATGCGGCCGCAAGCGAAGGCCCCTACCGCGCGCGCCACCCGGATCTCGCGCGTCAGCGCATGCACCCGGACTTCGACGAACTGGGCGCCGAGCGCGAACTGCACCCTGTCGGCCAGGCCGGCGCCGCCGGATGGCAGCGCCTTGCCGCGGTACAGGTCGCGCATGCTCTCGGGCGCGTTGCCGTGGGCGCGGCTCTCGCCAAGTTCCTCGACCACGCCCGCCCCGGACCTGGCCAGCGCCGCCAGCACCCCGGCACGATCGTCGTCCTTCATGCCGAGCCGCTTGCGGATCGCCGCGCAGGCGGCCATGATGGCTGGCGCCATGCTGGCGGTGGCGGACGAACCGCCGCTGACCACGGCCGGCGGCAGTTCGGTGTCGCCGAGCGTGACCGTCACCCTGTCGAATGCGACGCCCAGTTCGTCGGCAGCCACCTGCGCCATCATGGTGTACATGCCCTGGCCCAGCTCATGTCCCGCGGCCGCGACGTGCACGCGGCCGTTCGCATCCAGGCGCACCCGCACCGAGCAGTTGCCGGCCAGCGCAGGATAGAAGGCGCTGGCGCAGCCCTGGCCGACCAGCCAATCGCCATCGCGCAGCAGGCCCGTCTGCCGCGGCCGGTCCTTCCAGCCGAAGGCGCGCGCGCCTTCGTCGAAGCAGCGCATCAGCGAGCGGCTGGTGTAGGGCAGGCCGCCGACCGGATCGATACTGGTGTCGTTCGCGCGCCGCAGCTCGACCGGGTCCATGCCGAGCGCGTACGACAGCTCGTCGAGCGCGGTCTCGAGCGCGAAGGCGTACGGCATCTCGCCGGGTGCGCGCATGAAGCCGGGCGTCGAGCGGTCGGCCGCGACCGCGTTGACCTGGCCGGCGATGTTCTTGCAGGCATACAGGCGGGCCGTCATCGACAGGGCGCCCATGGCCAGCGTATCGGCGCGCGAGGTCAGTTCCCAGCCCTCGAGCCCGAGCGCCTGCAGGCGGCCGTCGCGGGTGGCGCCGAGCCGCACCCGGTGGCGCGTCTCGGCGCGGTAGCCCGACACGGTGAAGCCCTGTTCGCGCGTGGCCACCAGCTTGACGGCGCGGCCGGTGCGGCGCGCGGCCAGCGCCACCAGGGCGGTGCGCTGGGTCAGGAAGCCCTTGGCCCCGAAAGCGCCGCCGACATAGGTGCTGACGACGCGGATGTGCTCGGGATCGATGCCGAGCTGGCCGGCCAGGCCGAACTTGACGTTGTTGACGTACTGGCTCGGCTCATGCACGGTCAGGCGCTCGCCCTCCCACACGCACTGGGTCGCGAACAGCTCGATCGGGTTCTGGTGCTGGGCCGGGGTGGCGTAGCGCGCATCGACCTGCACCGGCGCCGCGGCCCAGGCGGCATCGAAGTCGCCGGCCTTGACCGCCATCGGCGTCAGCGCCTGGGCCGTGACGCCGGGGCCGTCGATGGCGGCGCCGGGCGCGCCTTGTTCGCGGTAGCTGACCACGATCTTCTGCGCCGCCTCGCGCGCCGCTTCATAGGTGTCGGCGACCACCAGCGCCACCGGCTGCCCCCAGTAGGCGATCCTGGGCGAGCCGAGGGGCCTGAACGAATCGGACAGGTAGCCGCCTGCGAAGATCGCCGGCGCCTGGCGCACCGCGTCGCCGACCGTCCCGTGGGTCAGGATGTCGATCACGCCGGGCACGCGCCAGGCGGCGGCGAGGTCGAAGCCGGCGATCGTCCCGAGGGCGATGCGGCTCGTGTGCAGGCAGGCGTGGGCGGTGCGCGCGAGCCGCACATCGCTCGGGTAGCGCGCCGCGCCGGTGACCTTGGCGCGGCCTTCGTAGCGTGGCGCCGCCGTGGCCAGCGCGGCGTTGTGGGAGGTGACGTTGCGGGTCATGCGGTGGTCTCCATCGAAGCCAGTTGCATCAGGGCCCGCACCAGGGTGGCCTGGCCGAGTGCGATCTTGAAGCCGTTGTGCGCGCGCGGGACGGCGCCGGCAAAGGCGGCCCGGGCCGCGACCTGCGCCGCGGCGGCGTCGAGCCGGAGGCCGCGCAGCGCGTCTTCGGCCGCCTGCGCGCGCCACGGCACGCTGGCCACGCCGCCGAGCGCGATGCGCACGTCGCGCACCACGCCATCGGCGAGGTCGAGGGCGACCGCCGCCGACGCCAGCGCGAACTCGTACGACTGGCGGTCGCGGATCTTGAGGTAGAGCGAGCACCGGGCCCAGGGCCGCGCCGGTACGATGAATTCGACGATGATCTCGCCCGGCCGCAGGCCGGTCTCCAGGTGCGGCGTGGCGCCGGGGCGCAGGTGCAGCGCCGCGAACGGGATCGTGCGGCTGCCGCGCGGGCCGGCGATCGCGACCGAGGCCTCGAGGGCGACCAGCGCCTGCGCGAAGTCGCCCGGATAGGTCGCGATGCAGGCCTGGCTGGCGCCCAGCACCGCATGCCCGCGGTTGGCGCCCTCGAGGGCCGCGCAGCCGCTGCCCGGCGTGCGCCGGTTGCAGGCGCTCCAGGACGGATCGCGAAAATAAGGGCAGCGGGTGCGCTGCAGCACGTTGCCGCCCAGGCTGGCCATATTGCGCAACTGCGCGCTGGCGGCCAGCGCCAGGCTCTGGGCGATCACGGGGTAGCCGGCCTTGACGTCAGGGTGGGCGGCCACTTCCGCCATCCTGGCGAAGGCGCCCAGGCGCAGCGCCCCGGGGTCGCTGCGCACCTGGCCGAACTGCGCGCGCAGGGCGCCCAGGTCGATCAGGCGCTGCGGCTGCAGCACGCCGAGCTTCATCAGGTCGAGCAGGGTGGTGCCGCCGGCCAGGAAGGCGCTGGGCACGGTCGCATCGCGCGCGGCCAGGGCTGCCTCGGCCAGCGATGGCGGACGAATATGAGCGAAGGTGCGCATTCAGGTCTCCATCCGGGGAGCAGCCTGTACGATCGCGGCCACGATGTTCGGATAGGCGGCGCAGCGGCACAGGTTGCCGCTCATGCTCTCGCGGATCGCCTCGGGATTCCCGGCCTGGCCCTCGCGCACGCAGCCGATGGCCGACATGATCTGCCCTGGCGTGCAGTAACCGCACTGGAAGGCGTCATGCTCGATGAAGGCCTGCTGCATCGGATGCAGCGCGCCGTCGGGCCCGCCCACGCCTTCGATGGTCGTCACTTCGCGCCCGGCGAGCGAGACCGCCAGCGTCAGGCACGATAGTTCACGCCGGCCATCGACCAGCACCGTGCAGGCGCCGCACTGGCCGTGGTCGCAGCCTTTCTTGGCGCCGGTCAGGTCCAGGTGCTCGCGCAAGGTGTCGAGCAGGGTGGTGCGCGGATCGACCGCCACCTGCCTGCTTGCGCCATTGATGCGCAGCGTCAGTGGCACGACCGCGGAGGAGGGCGGGGCGGCGCTGGCGCCGATGGCCGGCGCCGCCGCCGCTTCGCGCGCGATGAGCGGCAGGGCCCCGCCCAGGGCCGAGCCGATGAGGAAGCGGCGGCGGTTGCCGACGCTGGCCGATTGCTTGCTGGTGTCGTCGTTCATACTCGATCCATGCTGGCCGCTTCCGTTCCACGGCGCCAGGGCGCGCGCGACGAGCCTGCCGGCCAGCTGCGGCTCGTCGCTGGCCTTGGGGACTCCGGAAGCAGTGTCGTTGCGAAGGAATTGCTGGCGCCGCACTACGCCTCACAGTAGACACGCAGCGCCGCACCCGGGATATGCAATTCCGATCAGAGTGACGTCGAATCCGCTCAGCCGACAGGCAGCGTCAAGGTCGTGCATGCTCCCAGCGCCTGGGCGCCGGTCCGGCAACGATCACGCGGCCTGCTGCCGCAAGGCCGCCAGGTCCTGGCTCGGCGACACGCCGTATAGCTTGCGGTAGTCGCGGTTGAACTGCGACAGGCTGTCATAGCCGACGTCGTGTGCGACGACGCCGATGCCCTCGGCGGCGAGCACGCGGCGCCGCGCCAGGTGCAGGCGCACGTGCTTCTGGAATTGCAGCGGGGAGACCGTGGTGATGCTGCGAAAATGCCGGTGCAGGCTCGGTGGGCTCATGTTCACCAGGTTGGCCAGCTCGGCAATGCGCAGGGGATGCGCGAAATTCTCGCGGATCCATCGGGTGGCCCGCCCGATGCGCCCGACATCGCCTTCGGGCCAGGCCAGCTGACGCAGCACGCCGGCGAATGGCCCCTGCAGCAGGCGCCAGATGATCTCGCGGCGGATCAGGGGCGCCAGGACCGGGATGTCTTCAGGATAATCGGCCAGCTCGAGCAAACGTACCAGCGGGTCGGCCAGTCTGGGGTCGAACTGGCTGGTCTCGAACAGCATGGTATGGGGGGCGTCCGCAGTCGGCCCACCGTGTTCTTCCAGTAGATCGAGCAGGATCGCCCGGTCGATCTCGACGCTCACGGACAGATAGGGTGTGGCACCGCTCGCTTCGAGGATACGCGAGGTCACCGGCAGGTCCACCCCGGCGATCAGCGACTCGCCGGCGCGGTAGCGCACCAGTTCACTGCCGATCATGGCTTCCTTCATGCCCTGCATGATGACGCTGTAGACCGGTCGCATCACTGTCGTAATGGGTTCGGTCGGACTGACGAAGCGCGAGACCAGCACACCGTCGATCGGCGTGTAGTGACCGTAACGCAAGGCCTGGCGTTCTACCAGGCGCGCCAGAATGTCTGACATGGGTTGGGGCTCCTTTGAAGTCGGCGCCCGACCAGTAAGCGGGCGGTTTCAGTATGCCGGGGCGGTGAACGACAACGATTCTACAATAGGGCTCGACATGCGCTAAAAAAACACTAGACGACCGGTCTAATCCGTTGTATGATTCACCCATGGCTAAAGCACTGACAACTGAAACCTCCGATGTACGCGACAATATTGTCGCGGTGGGGCAACGCATCATGGCGGGGAAGGGGTTCTCGGCCGTGGGCCTGAACGAGATCCTGGCCACCGCCGGGGTCCCGAAAGGATCGTTCTACCATTACTTCGGTTCGAAAGACGCGTTCGGCGAAGCCTTGCTGGCGAAGTACTTCGAGGATTACCTGGCCGAGATGGACGTTACGCTGCGTCAGCCGGACAAGACCCCGGCCCAGCGGCTGGTGGCATATTTCGACCAATGGCGCGCCAACCAGTCCTTCGAGGATTGCCAGGGCAAGTGCCTGGCGGTGAAGCTGGGCGCCGAGGTGGCCGACCTGTCCGAGCCGATGCGCCTGACCCTGAAGCAGGGCACCGCCGGCATCGTGGCGCGCCTGGCCGAGGCGATCGAGCAGGGCGTGGCCGAAGGCTCGCTGAAGGCCGAGGGCAGCGCGGCGCAGGCGGCCGCAAGCCTGTACCAGCTCTGGCTGGGCGCGAGCATCATGGTCAAGATCGTGCGCGATACGGCGCCGTTCGACGCGGCGATGGCGACCACGCAGCAGTTGCTTCACATGCCCTGCTGAGCGGGGCAAGAACGAACGCTTCCCCGGAGGCGTTTTTTTTGAAACACTAACTAGACGACTGGTCTACTTCAAATCAACTACCAAGGAGCCTCACCATGAAAAACGTCCTCATCGTACTGACCTCGCATGACACCCTGGGCAGCACCGGCCGCAAGACCGGTTTCTGGCTCGAAGAGCTGGCAGCACCCTACTACGCGCTGAAAGAAGCGGGCGTGAACATCGTGCTGGCTTCGCCCGCCGGTGGCCAGCCGCCGCTCGACCCGAAAAGCAATGAGCCGGGCTTCCAGACCGATGAAACGCGCCGCTTCGAAGCCGACGCCGAGGCCACCGCGCAACTGGCCAATACCGTGCGCCTGGACAGCGTCTCGCAAGCGGACTTCGACGCCGTGTTCTACCCGGGCGGCCACGGCCCGCTGTGGGACCTGGCCGAAGACAGGAACTCGATCGCCCTGATCGAGGCATTCATTGGCGCCGACAAGCCGGTCGCGCTGGTGTGCCACGCACCGGGCGTGCTGCGCCACGTGAAGAACGCCGACGGCACCCCGCTGGTGCAGGGCAAGCGCGTCACGGGCTTCACCAACACCGAGGAAGCCGCCGTCGAACTGACCGACGTCGTGCCGTTCCTGGTCGAAGACGAACTCAAGGCAAAAGGCGGGATCTTCTCGCGCACCGACGACTGGGGTTCCTACGTTGTCGCCGATGGCCTGCTGATCACCGGCCAGAACCCGGGTTCGTCAGCCGCCACCGCAGCCAGGCTGCTCGCCGCCTTGTCCCACGCCGCCTGAAAGGGGAAGATCGTGTCGAACCATCCATCCCTTTTCGCACCGCTGCAACTTGGCGGGCGCCTGCTGAAGAACCGTATCGTGCTGCCGCCGCTGACGCGCCAGCGCGCCGCGCAACCGGGCGATGTCGCCACCGACCTGATGGCCGCGTATTACCGCCAGCGCGCCGGTGCGGGCCTGATCGTCACCGAAGGCACGCAGATCGAACCGCGTGGCAAGGGATATGCGTGGACGCCAGGCATCCACGATGCGGCCCAGATCGCCGGCTGGCGCAAGGTCACCGAGGCGGTGCACGCCGAGGGCGGCGTGATCTACGCCCAGCTGTGGCATGTGGGGCGCGTGTCGCACCACGCACTGCAGCCCGGCGGTGGCGCGCCGGTCGCCCCGTCGGCGATCCAGGCCCATAAGGTCAAGGCCTTCATCGAGACCGGTCCCGGCGCCGGCATGCTGGTCGAGCCGCCGGTGCCGCGCGCGCTGAGCGTCGCCGAGATCGGCGAGATCGTCGCCCTGTATGCGCAGGCGGCCCGCAATGCCCTGGTCGCCGGCTTCGACGGCGTCGAGATCCACGCCGCCAACGGCTACCTGGTCAACCAGTTCATCTCGGCCCATGCCAACCAGCGCACCGACGAATACGGCGGCTCGCTCGCCAACCGGCTGCGTTTCCTGAACGAGATCGTGCAGGCGGTGGCCGCGGTGGTGGGCCCCGAGCGGCTCGGTGTGCGTTTCACGCCCTTGTTTGCGGGCACCGACGAAGACCGCGTCTATATCGGCCTGGTCGAGGACGATCCGCACACGACCTACCTGGAAGCGATTGCCGTGCTCGAACGCGCCGGCGTCGGTTACCTGTCGATCGCCGAAGCCGACTGGGACAACGCGCCCGACCTGCCGCCGGAATTCCGGCGCGCCGTACGCGACACCTTCAGCGGAAAAATCCTGTATGCGGGCCGCTACACCGCCGAGCGCGGCGCACGGCTGGTCGAGGAAGGCCTGGCCGACCTGATCGCCTTCGGCCGGCCGTTCATCGCCAATCCGGATCTGCCGCAGCGCATCGCCAATGGCTGGCCGCTCAATCCACTCGACGCGAGCACGCTGTACGGCGGCGCCGAAGCCGGCCTGACCGACTACCCCACTTACGCACACAGCACGCAAGGAGAAGCAGCATGAGCCAGGGCATTGAAGGAAAAGTCATCCTGATCACGGGTGGCGGCACGGGGATCGGCGCCGAAGCGGCGCGGCTGCTGGCCGAACGGGGCGCCAGGGTGGCGATCGCCGCGCGGCGCAAGGACAAGCTCGATGGCGTGGTCGCCCGGATCGCCGCCGCCGGCGGCGCGGCCCGCGCCTACCAGCTCGACGTTACCGACAAGCGCCAGGTCGAGGCCGTGGTTGCCGCCGTCGTCGCCGACTTCGGCCGGATCGATGTCGTGGTCAACAACGCTGGCCTGATGCCGATTCGTCCGATGGCAGAGGTCAACACCGACGAATGGGACGCGATGATCGACGTGAACATCAAGGGCACGCTGTACGGCATCGCCGCCGCCTTGCCGCGCTTCCTGGCGCAGGGCAGCGGACACGTCATCAATCTCAGTTCGGTGGCGGGCCTGAAGGTGTTCTCGCCCGGCGGCACGGTGTACTCGGGCACCAAGTTCGCGGTGCGCGCCATCTCGGAAGGCTTGCGCCATGAAGTCGGCGCCGCGGTGCGGGTCACCTCGATCGAGCCGGGAGCCGTCGAGAGCGACCTGAAACACACCACGTCGGGCGGCGCCACCGAGGCCGTCCTCGACTTCTACCGGCAAGCCATCCCGGCCGCCTCGGTCGCCCGGGCGATCGCTTTCGCGATCGAGCAGCCGCACGACGTCGACATCAACGAAATCGTCCTGCGCCCGACGGCGCAGGAATTCTGAAGCGGGAGCCAATTCGCTCCGGCGCCTTGCCGCCAACCGACGACAGGGCTTTGCATCCACCTGAAAGGAGATTCATCATGCGCGACACCATCAACAACAGCAATCCGACCGCGACCTTCAGCGGCCCTTACTACCTGAGCATCGCCGGCAAGCTGGTGAGCACCGAAGCCGGTTTCGACGTGTTCAACCCGGCCACCGGCAGCGTGCTGGCACAGGCGCCGGCGGCCACCGCCGACCAGCTCGACGAGGCCATCGCCGCGGCCAAGAAGGCCTTCAAGCACTGGTCGCGGCTGGAACACGCCGAGCGCAAGGCCTATCTGATCGCCTATGCCGACGCGCTGCAGGAACACCGCGACGAACTGGCGCGCCTGCTCACGCTCGAACAGGGCAAGCCGCTGCGCACCATGGCCGAGCCGGAAGTCGACCAGTCGATCTCGTGGATCCGCCAGATTGCCGACCGTCCGATCCCGGTCGAGATCATCGAGGAAACCGACAGCCACATCGTCGAACTGCACCACACCCCGCTCGGCGTGGTCGGCGCCATCACGCCATGGAACTTCCCGGTGCTGCTGGCCCTGTGGAAGGTCGCGCCGGCCCTCATCACCGGCAACACCATGGTGGTCAAGCCATCGCCGTTCACCCCATTGACCTCGCTGCGCTTCGGCCAGATCGCGCAATCGGTGCTGCCGCCGGGCGTGCTGTCGGTGGTCTCGGGCGGCAATGAGCTGGGCCCCCAGATGACGGCGCACCCCGACATCGCCAAGATCAGCTTCACCGGCTCGACCGAGACCGGCAAGCACGTGATCCGTTCCGCGGCCGGCACCCTGAAGCGCCTGACGATGGAATTGGGCGGCAACGATGCGGCCATCGTGCTGCCGGACGCCGACTGGGAATCGATCATCCCCCAACTGTACTGGGGCGCCATCGGCAACTCCGGCCAGTGGTGCGTCGGCGTCAAGCGCCTGTACGTGCACAGCGCGTTCCAGCAGCAATTCGTGAAGGCCTTCGTCGACTACGCCGTGCGCCAGAAAATGGGCGATGGCCTGGACCCTGAAGTGACCGTCGGTCCGGTGCAGAACAAGATGCAGTTCGAGAAGGTCAAGACCTTCCTGGACGACATCAAGGTCAAGGGCTACAAGATCGCCCTGGGCGGCGATATCGACGCGAGCCGTCCCGGCTACTTCATCCCGGTGACCGTGATCGACAATCCGCCCGAGGAATCGATGATCGTGCAGGAAGAACAGTTCGGTCCGATCGTGCCGATCATCGCCTACGACGACGTCGACGACGTGATCGAGCGCGCCAACGACAGCCCGTTCGGCCTCGGTGGCTCGGTGTGGGGCCGCGATACCAAGGCTGCCGTCGCGGTGGCGAACCGCCTCGAAACCGGCATGGTCTGGGTGAACGAGATCCATACCCAGGGCGTGGACATCCCGTTCGGTGGACACAAGCAGTCGGGTCTCGGTACCGAGCACGGACTGGAAGGCCGCCAGCTGTTCACCAATCCGAAGACCGTCCTGATCCACAAGTAATACGCCAGCGCGGTCCGGCATGGTCCGGACCGCCGTTTCCTGGAGCCGCTATCCATGAATACCTCCGCCAAAGCACGGCCCGGGCTGCGTCCCGCGGCAGCCTTGCCTGCCGCGCCGCTGACGATGAGCGTGGCCATCCTCTGTGTCGTGCTCGTGGCGCTGCAGTTGCGGCCCGGGATTGTCTCGGCCGGTCCGCTGCTGCCGTCGATCATCGATGCGTTCGGCCTGTCGTATCTGCAGGCGTCGCTCCTGACCGCGATTCCGACCCTGATGATGGGGCTGTTGGCCTTGCCGGCACCGCGGCTGGAAGCGCGTTTCGGGCGCGACCGCGTGATTATCGGCGCGCTGGCCGTGCTCGTCGTCGCCACCTTCGCGCGTTCCTTTGCCGACTCCGTGCCCGTCCTGTTCCTGGCCACCGCCGGCATCGGCGCGGGCATTGCCGTTGCGGGCGTCCTGATCGCCAGCTTCGTCAAGGCGACTTTTCCCGGTCAGGCGGCCATTTTCATGAGCCTGTACGCCACGTCGCTGGCGCTGGGCAGTACCTTGTCGGCAGCCGCCACCGGCCCAATCTCCAGCGCCGCGGGCTGGCGTTACGCGGCGGGCGCCTGGGCGCTGCCGGCGCTCCTTGGTCTGCTGGCCTGGATCGTCGTTGCACGGCGTGCACCGGGACGCGACGTCGCGTCCGACCGGCCCCGCGTGCGCATGCCGTGGACCAGGCGCAGCGCCTGGCTGATCGCGATCTTCTTCGCGTGTAACAACTTCGTGTTCTACGCCTTCATCGCGTGGCTGGCGCCGATGCAGGTCGAGGCCGGACGCAGCGCCGCCAGCGCCGGCCTGGTGCTGGCCAGTTTTACCGTTGCCTTCATGCTGGCCAATCCGCTGTTCGGCGTCCTGAGCCGGCATCATGACCGGCGCCTGCCGCTGTCCATCAGCGCCGCCATCGCCTTGCTCGGGATCATCTTCATGCAGCTCGGCTGGGAGGCGCATCTGGTCGCCGCAATCATCGCCTTCGGCACCGGCGGTGCATTCTCCCTGGCGCTGACGCTCCCACTGGACCACACGACGACGCCGGAAGAAACCAGTAGCTGGAATGCGTTCGTCATGCTGGTCAGTTACACGATTGCCGCTGCCGGGCCGATGGCGGTTGGCCGGCTGCGCGATGCGAGCGGTGATTTCGGCTCGTCGCTGTGGATGATCATGGCGGTGAGCGGCCTGATGCTGGCAACGACGCCCTTTCTACGTCCGCCCGATACCGGCAAGGCCATCGTTTGCAACGCCGATCCACGTCTTCCCACGTAACCCCCTTTTTCAACGTTGTTCTACATCCAGGAGCATGCCATGACAATCAGCACAACAAACCACGGACCTGCCATGACGGTCTATGACTTTCCGGTCGGTCCTTATCCGACGCGCGTTCGCATTGCGATCGCAGAAAAAAAACTGCAGGAGACAGTGCGGTATGAATTTGTCGATTTGTACAAGGGCGAACACAAACGGCCGGAATTCATCGAGCAAAAGAATTACTCGGGAACGCTGCCGGTCCTCGAACTGGCGGATGGCACGCTGATTGCCGAAAGTACGGCGATTACCCAGTATCTGGACACGCTGGATGGCTCCCCCAGCCTGACCGGCACCACGCCGCTGGAACAGGGGATCATTCACATGATGAGCAAGCGGGCCGAAATCGAGCTGCTCGACGCCATCAGTGTTTACTTCCATCACGCTACGCCAGGCCTGGGCCCATTGGTGGAGCTGTACCAGAATCCGGAATGGGGTTTCCGTCAACGCGACAAGGCGCTGCGCGGCATGCGCTATTTTGACGAGGTGCTCCAGCGCCAGCCTTTCGTCGCAGGCGACAAATTCACGATGGCCGACATCACCGTGATCGGTGGCCTGGTGTTTGCTGCCATCGTCAATCTGGAGATTCCGCCTGAATGCCAGGCCTTGCTTGCATGGTATGAACGGATGAAAAAGCGCGAGAGTGTGGCCAGCCAACCGGCGTTTGCTGCTTCAGCGAGCGAGTGATCGTCGGCAGGTCGACGTCCAGCTGCGCTGCCGACAGGCGAAGGTTATCGAAGGCGCTGGGCCGGTCTCAAACGTCGACGGGCACGACGAAGGCGCGCAGCTCTGCCATCTTGCCTTCGCGGAAGCGCCAGACGTCGCTGTAGGCGTTCTGCACCGGCTTGCCTTGCTCGTCCTTCGATTCGATGTCGCCCAGGGCGACCACGAGATCGCCTTCCGCGACCAGCTCGCGCACGGTGAACCTGGGTGGCTCGGCATAGCCATCCACCATCCAGGCGCGCACTGCCTCCTTGCCGTGCAGGGTCTCGCCGCCGACCGTCGACCAGACGAGATCGTCGGTGCAGCACGCCAGGAATCCTTCATTGTCGCCGCGGGTCACTGCGGCATTTGCCTTCAGCAAAACATCCTTGTTCGATTCAGACATGGCCGTCTCCGTGGTTAAGGATGAAAATGTACCGATTGTCGGCAATGCCTGGCGCTCGGCAATGGATCGATTCCTCCCTGCTAGAATTGTTTTCCGACAGTAACCGAGAGTATTCCATGATGCATGCAGCTGCCGCATTCTCGATCAGACCGTTCACGGCCGAAGAGTGGCCAGCCTACCGCGCAATCCGCCTGCGCGCGCTGGCCGATGCACCTGATGCCTTCGGCAGCACCCTGGCCGCCGAAGAGGCGCTGGCGCCCGAGGCCTGGGCCGCACGCCTGGCGCGCTCGACCACGTCAGGCATCGACCGCGCGCTGGCGGCCGAGATGAATGGCGCCTTGGTCGGCCTGGCCTGGGCCAAGGAGGATGCCGACGATCGCGCCATCGTCAACCTGTTCCAGATGTGGGTGGCGCCCGAGGCGCGGGGGCAGGGCGTGGCCGGCGCGCTGCTCGACGAAGCGTTGCGCTGGGCCACGGAGCGCGGCGCACAGGCGATGCAGCTGGGCGTCACCTGCACCAATGCCGAAGCGCTGCGCCTCTATGCGCGCGCCGGTTTCGTCGAGGCCGGCGTGCGCGAACCCTTGCGGCCGGGCTCGGACCTGATGGAGCAGCGCATGCGGCTCACGCTGGCGCCGCCTGCGCCGTAATCCGCGTTCCGGCCACGCTCCATGAATCTGACATTGTGTCATTTCTCACTGGCGTGTTCACAATCTTGCGTGCTATATTTTTTTCATGCTCCAGCACGTCAGCGGCGCTGACGTCCCATGTATAGACAGGAGAAAGCATGAACCCACAACCACCAGTGCGCCGCCTGGTACTGATCGTCGACGACGATGCGCTGCTGCGCGAATACCTGGCCGAAGTGCTGCAGCACGCCGGCCACGACACCCTCGGCGCCGGCACCGCGGCCGAGGCCTTGCGCACGATCGAGGAACGCGGGCACGGAATCGCCCTGGTCCTGCTCGACATCGAGATGCCCGGCATGTCCGGCCTGGCGCTGGCGCGCCTGCTGCGCGAAGAGACCACCATCCCCTTCATGTTCCTGTCCGCCAGCGACGATGCGGAGACGGCGCGCGCCGCCGCCGATGCCGGCGCGGTGGGCTACCTGGTCAAGCCGGTCGACGGCGCCCAGTTGCTGCCGGCCTTCGAGGCGGCGCTGGCGCGCGGCGACGATATCCGGCGCCTGCGCCGCAGCGAGGAGAGCCTGACCTCGGCGCTGGCGGCGGGGCGCGAGACCAGCATCGCGGTCGGCGTGCTGATGGCGCGCTTCCACATCGACCGCCACCAGGCTTTCGACGTGCTGCGCGACGAAGCGCGCTCGCAGCGGCGCAAGATGGGCGAAGTGGCCGAACAAATCCTCGCCGCCGAGGAAACGCTGGGCAGCCTGCATGGGGCGATCGGCGAACGATTGCGGGGCCACGGGCGGACGTGATTGCACAAGCTTGTTATCATGTCACCTTTGCGGCGCGCTCATGGACGCGCGGTTTTTCTTCAAGCAACGGGAATACGACATGAAAACGAAGGCAGCAATTGCATGGAAGGCGGGCCATCCGCTCACGATCGAAGAGGTCGAACTCGAAGGTCCGAAGGCGGGCGAAGTGCTGGTCGAGGTCAAGGCCACCGGCATCTGCCACACCGACTATTACACGCTGTCGGGCGCCGATCCCGAAGGCATCTTCCCGGCCATCCTGGGCCATGAAGGCGCCGGCGTGGTGGTCGATGTCGGTCCCGGCGTGACGAGTTTGCGCAAGGACGATCATGTGATTCCGCTGTACACGCCGGAATGCCGCCAGTGCAAATTCTGCCTGTCGCAGAAGACCAACCTGTGCCAGGCGATCCGCTCGACCCAGGGCCGCGGCCTGATGCCGGATGCGACCTCCCGTTTTTCGCTGGACGGCCAGCCGATCTATCACTACATGGGCACCTCGACCTTCTCGAACTACATCGTGGTTCCCGAGATCGCCCTGGCCAAGGTGCGTAATGACGCGCCATTCGACAAGATCTGCTACATCGGTTGCGGCGTCACCACCGGCATCGGCGCCGTGATCTTCACCGCCAAGGTCGAAGCGGGCGCCAACGTGGTCGTGTTCGGCCTGGGCGGCATCGGCCTGAACGTGATCCAGGCGGCCAGGATGGTGGGCGCCGACAAGATCATCGGCGTCGACCTGAACCCGGAACGCGAAGCGATGGCGCGCAAGTTCGGCATGACCCATTTCATCAACCCGACCAAGGTCGAGAACGTCGTCGACAGCATCATCCAGCTGACCGACGGCGGCGCCGACTACAGCTTCGAGTGCGTGGGCAACGTCAACACCATGCGCCAGGCGCTGGAGTGCTGCCACAAGGGTTGGGGCCAGTCGATCATCATCGGCGTGGCGGCGGCCGGCCAGGAGATTTCCACCCGTCCGTTCCAGCTGGTGACCGGCCGCGAATGGAAAGGTTCGGCCTTCGGCGGCGCACGTGGCCGTACCGACGTGCCGAAGATCGTCGACTGGTATATGGAAAACAAGATCAATATCGACGACCTGATCACCCATCACCTGCCGCTGGACCGCATCAACGAAGGCTTCGATTTGATGAAGTCGGGCGAGTCGATCCGCTCGGTCGTGGTGTATTAAACGATTCCGGCGGGCCGCCCGGCCTGCCGCATATGCATCGTTCCAGCGCGGCCTTCAGGCCGCGTTGTCATTCCGGCGACCGTTTTGCCGCCTGTTCCGCGATTTCGACCGTCTGTCGCAGCGCGCTGGGCGGCGCATGTCGGATTGTCTACAGTGTTTCCATCGCCGGCTGCGTCCGGCCCATCACTGGAGACCGACCCATGTCACGCACCGCATCGTCCCACTGGAAACTGGCGCTTCCGCTTCTCGGCCTGGCCGCCATGGCCGCTTTCGCGGTGCCGACCCAGGCGGCGGCCGACGGCAAGGCGCGCGTGGTGCGCGTGGCGGCCGCAGACGAGCCGTATGCCCTGGTACGCGGCACCTCCGGCAGCTTCGACATCAGCGGCAGCAGCGACGACTGGGACGATGTGCGCGCCGCCCAGCGTGCCATCGACGGCGAATTCATCTGGTTCCGCGACGGCGGCCGCAGCTACGTGATCCAGGATCCCGAGACCCTCAAGCGGGCGCGCGCCGCCTGGGCGCCGCTCGACCGGCTGGGCGAGCTGATGAAGGTCCACGGCAAGGAGATGGAAAAGCACGGCAAGAAGATGGAAGTGCTGGGCCGCGACATGGAGCGCGCCGCGGCCAAGCCGGCGAACCTGCCGAGCGAGCGCGACATGCGCGAAGTCGACGACGGCATGCAGGCGCTGAGCAAGCACATGGACCTGCTGAGCCGGCAGATGGCCGCGGCGCGCGACGATGCCGAACGCCGGATCATCCAGCAGAAGATGGCCGAGACCGGCAAGCGCATGTCGGACGCCGGCGAGCGCATCGGCGAAGCCTATAACGGCCCGCAGGCGCGCCAGCAGCGCGCTTCGATGGAAGACATCGGCCGCCAGATGGAAATCGCCAACCAGCCGATGGAAAAGCTGGGCAAGCGCATGGGCGAGCTGGGCAAGGAAATGGAGCGCGAGAGCAAGGCCGCCGACAAGACGGTGCGCGCCCTGATCAGGGACGCGCGCGCGAAAGGACTGGCCAAGCCGGTGCCGACTGCGAGCTGAACGCTTGCTTAAGCCAGCATCGATCCCGTCTCGCGATACCGCACGTGCCACGAATACGCTTTCTCCAGCACGTGCGGCGTGTGGCCGCCGCGCCCGTTCGCTTCCTCGACGTAGTCGCGCAGCATCTGCTTGTACGGCTCGGCCACGCAGTAGTCGATGATGCGCTGGGCCCGTTCGCGCGGGGCCAGGCCGCGCAGGTCGGCCAGGCCGACCTCGGTCACCACGATGTCGACGTCATGCTCGGTATGGTCGACGTGCGAAACCATCGGCACGATGCTCGAGATCTTGCCGCCCTTGGCCACCGACTTGGTCGCGAACACCGATAGATAGGCGTTGCGCGCGAAGTCGCCCGAGCCGCCGATGCCGTTCATCATATGGGTGCCGCCCACGTGGGTCGAGTTGATATTGCCGTAGATGTCGAACTCGAGCGCCGTGTTGATGGCGATGAGCCCCAGGCGCCGGATGACTTCGGGATGGTTGCTCACTTCCTGCGGACGCAGGACCAGGCGGTCCTTGTATTTTTCCAGATCGGCGAACACCTGCCGGCCCTTTTCCTCGGACAGGGTGATCGACGAACCCGAGGCGAAATCGAGCTTGCCGGCATCGAACAGGTCGAAGGTCGAATCCTGCAGCACTTCGGAGTACATGGTGAGGCCCTGGAACGGGCCGTCGATCAGGCCGGCCAGTACGGCGTTGGCGATGGTGCCGATACCGGCCTGGATCGGCATCAGCCGTTCGCTCAGGCGGCCGGCGGCGATTTCGGCGTTGAAGAAATCGGTGAGGTGGCCGGCGATGGCGGCGGTGTCGTCGTCCGGCGGCTGGATGGTCGAGGCGCTGTCGTGCTTCTCGGTCATCACGATGGCCACGATCTTCTCGGGCGGGATGACGATCGCCGTGGCGCCGATGCGGTCGCTGACGTTCATGAGGGGCATCGGCTCGCGCTGCGGGCGGTGCTTGGGGATGAAGATGTCGTGCAGGCCTTCGAGCGCCGGCGACTGCGAGAGGTTGATCTCGACGATCACCTTGTCGGCCAGGATCGCGAAGCTGGCGCTGTTGCCGACCGAAGTGGTCGGGATGATGGCGCCCGTCTCGGTGATCGCGATCGCTTCGATGATGGCGACGTCCACCGGCGCCAGCTGGCGCGTGCGCAGCAGCTCGACGGTCTCGGACAGGTGCTGGTCGGTGAACATGACTTCGCCGCGGTTGATCGCGGCGCGCAAAGTAGGGTCGGTCTGGAAGGGCATGCGGCGCGCCAGCGCGCCGGCCTGGGTCAGCGCCGCGTCGGTTTCGCCGCCGAGCGAGGCGCCGGTGATCAGCGTGATCGCCAGCGGCGCGCTGCGTGCGCGTTCGGCCAGCGCCAGGGGCACCGCCTTGGCGTCGCCGGCGCGGGTGAAGCCGCTGGTGCCGACGGTCATGCCGTCCTGGATCCATTCGGCGGCGCGTTCGGCGCTGGTGATGCGCTCGCGTAGCTGCGGCAGGCGGACGCGGTCGTGGGCAAGGTGGTGATCGTGGTGCATGCTTTCTCCTCAGGTTCGGACTTGGTGTGGCTTTGCTTTTCTCGATGGTTTGTCAGGTCAGGCAGTAGTGGACCGGCTGCAGCGGCGGCGGCACGTGCTCATCGCGCAGCGCATTGCGCAGGTCGATCTCGATGGCGCGGCAGATGGCGTCCAGCGGCAGGTCGTTGGGTTCGGTGCCGAACGGCTCTTCCAGCTCGTCGCCCAGCGCGTCCAGGCCGAAGAAGGTGTAGGCCACGATGGCGACCACGAACGGGGTCATGAAGCCGATCGAGTCGACCAGGCCGAAGGGCAGCAGGAAGCAGTAGATATGGGCGGTGCGGTGCAGCAGCAGCGTGTACGAATAGGGAACCGGCGTGTTCTTGATGCGCTCGCACGATGCGGCGGCGGCGGTCAGCGCCGACAGGGTGTTGTCGATATTGGCCGCCAGGCAGGCTTCGATGCGCCCCTCCTTGATGCAGCGTTGCAGGTCGGCGCCCATTTGGCGCATCAGGCTGTCGGGCTTGTTGTGGGCGCGCGCCATGTCTTCGGCTTCGTCCGGCAGCAGGAAGGTGGCCAGGTAGGGCGAGCCGGGCTGGTCGCGCAAGTGATCGCGCAGCGCGTGGACGAAGGCAATCGCGCGGTAGATGACGCGAACCCGTGTATCCTGCAAGCCATTGCTTGCAAGTGCAGGCCGTGGATCGTCGATCAGGCTCGTGGCCTGGCGCGCCAGGTTACGGCAGCGCAGCACCAGTTCGCCCCACAGCTTGCGGCCTTCCCAGAAGCGGTCGTAGGCGGAGTTGTTGCGAAAGCCGAGGAAGATCGCGATCGGCAGCCCGATCAGCGTGAAGGGGATCGTGGTGAGGGTGATCTTGAGGTCCCACAGGTCGCCGTGCGACCAGGTGACCAGGGTGGCCACCGCAATATTGACCAGCAGGGTAGGCAGGATGCGGGGCAGGACCGAGCCGCGCAACAGGAGGAACAGCTTGAGCCCGGAAGGGCGCTCTCGGATAATCACGGTACCGACCGCATTCGCAAAAAAATAGACGGAGTCAAGGAAAACTCACTAATATATTCGCAGTTAATCACTAATATCTTAGTCAGTCAAGCGATTGCGCTTGCGCTTGTACTCACGCGATTATCTTGATGTAGACCATTTAATAACTCGGAGCACGCATTGGCCCGCCGTATCACTCACCGCAACCTGCCCCAGCTTTTCCTGAAAGCGCGCGAATCGTTGATGTCGCATTTTCGTCCCATCCTCAACCACTTCGGCGTGACCGAGCAGCAATGGCGGATCCTGCGCGTGCTGGACGAGCACGAGCAGCTGGAGCCGCGCGAGATGTGCGACCTGTGCCAGATCCTGAGCCCGAGCATGACCGGTGTGCTGTCGCGGATGGAGGAACTGGGCCTGGTCGAACGCCAGCGCGTGGCGGCTGACCAGCGCCGCATCTGGGTGCGGCTGGCGCCGAAGGGGGACAAGCTGATCGACGAGATCGCACCGCTGATCGAGCAGCAGTACACCTTGATCGAGGCGGCGTATGGCAGCGGGGTGGTCGATGACCTGTCGCGGGCGCTGGAGGGATTCATTGCGGCGCAGGCGACGCCGGTGCAGAGGGTGGAATTGCCGGCGACGACGAAGGCGGTCAATAGCCGTCGGCCTTGAATAGCCGTCGGCCGTGAACCATTAAGTTAGCTTGTAAACGTCATTCCCGCGGAGGCGGGAATCCAAGTCAGTTTGCGTCGAGGTAGCGCTTACAGAATTGGTAGAGCGAAGAACTTGGGCCCCCGCCTTCGCGGGGGCGACGTGCTGACGCTAGCGGATAAGGTCAGCACGTTTCAACCTGCAAGCGTCGATCAATGCTGATCGATCTTTCCACGCCAGCCACCAGTCTCGCTGCCGCGCTTCTCGAGCAGTTCCTTGAAGTTGGACAGGTTCGAGCGCGCTTCCATGCGCACGGCGCCCAGGGCGTCGCCCAGGGTTTCCAGCGGGCCTTCCGGCTCGTAGTCCATCTGCAGCGCGATGCGGGTGACGGTGTCCGAGATCTTGTGGAAGGTGACCACGCCGCCGTTCTTGACGCCGGTGACGCTGCGCCAGGCGATGCGGTTGTCCGGGATCTGCTCGGTGATCTCGGCATCCCATTCCTTGTCTTCGCCAGCCACGTTGGCCTTCCAGTGCAGGTGCTTGTCGTCCAGCTGACGAATCTCTTTCACGCTCTTCATGAATTGCGGGAAGTCTTCGAACTGGGTGAACTGGTTGTAGGCGGTACGCACAGGGACGTTGATTTCGATCGTCTCGACGATCGACGAGCTGGCGCCAAAGCCACGGTTTTGCTTGAGTTTCTTCGACAGCATTGCGCCGCCGACGGCCAGTGCGGCCACGGTAACTACACGACCCAACATAGTGTTCTCCTTAGGTTTCGCCCTGACGCGTTGCGCCTGGGCTCGAATGAATGCACTTGCGAACGGGGTTCGCGACCTTGTCGCGAATCTGTCATTAAAATAAGCGAAAAGACAATGGAGGGGCGCGCGGCTGGGATGCCATTTCGGAGAAGTTGCGCGATGTTAATATGGTTTCCTGTGTGAAATCGACGAAAATGCCATCAGGGGAGATTCAGATGAGCTTGCAAGGTGGATGCTTCTGCGGGGCGGTGCGCTACGAGGCGCGCGGCGAACCTTTCAACAGCACGCTGTGCCATTGCACCGATTGCCGCAAGGCCTCGGGCGCCCCGGCTTTCGCCTGGTTCAGCGTCAAGACGACCAGCCTGCACTGGACCGCCAGCGCGCCGCAGCGCTTCCGCTCCAGCGAACATGCGCTGCGCAGTTTCTGCCCGTCCTGCGGCACCACGCTCACCTGGCACGACGAGCGCTGGCCCGACGAGATCGACCTCGCCACCGCCAGCCTGGACGATCCCGAACAGGTGCCGCCGGCCGACCATACCTTCGCGCGCAGCCGGCTGGGCTGGCTGAAGCTGCAGGACGGCCTGCCGCAATACCAGAAGACGCGCTCGGAAGGTTAATAGGTGGATTTCATGCGGCCCGCATTGTCATCCGTGCAGGAAGGTGCGAGCATGGAATCATCGTGACTTCCCGGAAAGCACCCGCCATGAGCGTCCCATCGTCCAATCGCAAGCGCCGCCAACTTTGCCTCGCCCTGCCTGTTGCCGCATTCGCAGGAGTGGCGGGCTCTGCCGCACAAGCCCGTACCTTGTTTCCGGCCGGGATCGGTCACACCAATCACCATACGGGATTCGAGGTGGCGCTCAAGTTGGACATGTTCGGCGAGGTCAGCAAGCCGGTCGTGGTCGCGCAGAATGCCGAGCGCATCACCTTGCGTGGCGTCCATGGCGATACGCCGTGGGCCCTGGAGTTTACGATCGCCCGCATGGACTACCAGGGCAACCTGCGTGTGCAGGCCAGGCTGACGGGTGACGGCGAAGTCCTGGCCGCGCCGATCCGGACCGCCGTGATCGGCCAGCGGGTCGTCGTGCGCGCCGACGACCAGATCAACGTCGCGATGCTCGTCAGGCGCGTGTAGCGGCGACAAGCGCGCCGGCGTTCACACGCCATGCGCCACACACGGGGGCGGATGCCGCAGCGCCTGCCCCATGAGTTCCAGCGCATGCTGGATCTGGTAACGATCGGCCATGCCGCCCACGCACACCCGCACTGCTTCCGGCGCCATTCCCGGCGCCCCGACCGCGAACGCATCGCTGGCGACCACCGCCACCCCGGCCGCGGCCATCGTCTCGGCGAATTGTCGCCGTCCCCACGGCGCGGGCAGCCGCAGCCATAAATGAAAACTGTCCGGCGTCGCGTCGAGGCTCGCGCCGGGCAGGGCGCGCAGCGCGATCTTGTGGCGCACCGCGCATTCCTTGCGGATCGCGGCCAGCATCAGGTCGGCCGTGCCGTCGCGGATCCAGCGCGTCGCCAGCGCCGCTGTGATGGGCGAGACCATGGTCGTGGTGGCGCGGATGGCGGCCGTCAGGCGCGCCGTGTAATGGGCGTCCGGGGCCACCAGGAAGCCGACCCGCAAGCCGGCGCCGACGCATTTGGCGAGGCCGGCGATATAGAAGGTGATGTCCGGCCCCATGCTGGCCAGCGGCGGCGGGCCGGAACGCGGCAGGAAGCCGTAGGCGTCGTCCTCGATGATCGCCACGCCATGAAAGCGCGCCACCTCCACCAGCGCCTGGCGCCGCTGCGCCGACATCACCGCCGTGGTCGGATTCAATAGCGTCGGATTGCAGTACAGCGCCTTCGGCGCGTACTGGGCGCAGGCGGCGGCGAAGGCGACTGCATCGATGCCCTCGCTGTCCATCGGCAGCCCCACCAGTTTCAGGCCCAGCTGGCCGGCCAGCGCCCGCAATCCCGGATAGGTCAGTTCTTCGCAGCAGACGACCGAGCCCGCGGGCGCGATCGTGGCGAGCACCGCCAGCAGCGCACACTGGGCGCCCGGCGTGACCAGCATCCGTTCCTGCGGGACCACCAGGCCGCGCCGGCGCAGCCAAAGCGCGCCGGCTTCGCGATCGTCGCGCGAGCCGCAGAAGTCCTGGTAGCGCAGCAGGTCGCGCAGCCGGGCGCCGACTTCGGCATAGCCGGCCTGCATCAGTTGCGCCAGTTCGGGCGACGCCGGCTCGGGCGGCATATTCATCGACAGGTCGATGTTCGGCCTCCCTTCGACCGCGCGCGGGATGGCGGGACGTCGCTTGCCGCACACGAAGGTGCCGCGTCCCACCGTCGAGTCGACCAGCCCGCGCCGCTGCGCCTCGACATAGGCGCGCGCCACCGTGGTGAAGTCGATCCCGAGACCGGCGGCCAGCCGGCGCTGGGCCGGCAGGCGCTGCTCCGGCATCAGGCGGCCGGTCGTGATGTCGTCGGCAATCGCATTGGCGATCTGCTGGTAGAAGGGCAGGGCGCCGGGCGTGTTCGCCTTCTTCAGCCTGGGCATCCAGCCATCGAATTTCTTGCTCATTGCCGCCAACCTCCATGACGTTTGCGAAGGCGCGCGCAAGCACCGAAAAGGCTCAACACGCACCCGCATGATGCGGTATCCGCGACATCGTGTGGCGGCCCCCGGCGCCGATTGTATGCAGCGAATGTATGGAGCCCGCGGATGACGCAAAAAACCGCCTCCCTCGTCTGCCCCGATGCAAGGCGCGTGCCAGAAGCGGCGGCCGCGCCGTCGCCGCGAATGACCGCAAACGCTTGCAGTCAAGTCCAGCGTCCGGCGCGATTGATTGGCACGCCCCATGCATTCAATCCATGCATCGCCTGCCAGGAGATCGATCATGATGAATGAGCTGCCTCTCGCCTATCTGCCCAGCGAGTTTCGCGTGAAATGGGTCACCCTGCCATGGGAGGCCCAGCAAGCCTACCGCCTGCGCCGCGCCGTGTTCTGCGAAGAGCAAGGCATCTTCGCGCACGACGATCGCGACGCGGTCGACGAACGGGCGCAGCTACTGGTCGCGCTGTCGTGCCTGGCCGGCATGCCCGACCAGGTGATCGGCACCGTGCGCATCCACGACGAAGGCAGCGGCCTGTGGTTCGGCTCGCGGCTGGCCGTCGATCCGGCCTGGCGCAAGCATGCCCGGCTCGGCATCACCCTCATCCGCCTGGCGGTGGCCAGCGCCGGCGCGCTGGGCTGCAGCACATTTCGCGCCCACGTGCAAAGCCAGAACGTGCCCCTGTTCCAGCGCCTCGACTGGCACGTGCTGCACGAGGAAACCCTGCTGGGACGGCCGCATCACCTGATGCAAGCCGACCTGGCCAGCTATCCGCCCTGCCACACCCCGCAAGCCGGCTACGCCGGCCTGGCGGCCAGGCCGGCATCGTCGTCCAACCTTCCCACCGGAGAACCAGCATGACCATCCCCACCATCCTGCCTGCGCTCGATGCGCACTACGACGTCGCCATCGTCGGCGGTGGCCAGGCCGGCCTGTCCATGAGCTACTACCTGCAGCAGGCCGGCATCGGGCACATCGTGTTCGAGAAGCACGTGCAGACGCATGCCTGGCGCACCCAGCGCTGGGACGCGTTCTCGCTGGTGACCCCGAACTGGCAATGCCAGCTGCCCGGCCACCCGTATGCCGGCGACGATCCGCACGGCTTCATGCGGCGTGAGCAGATCGTCAACTACCTGGACGGCTTCATCGCCAAGGTCAATGCGCCGGTGCGCGAGGGCGTCGAGGTGCGCGAGGTGGCGCCTTTGGCGAGCGGCGGCTTCGCGCTGCGCACCAGCATCGGCGAGACCACGGCCGGCCAGGTCGTGGTGGCATCCGGCTGCTACCAGGAGCCGATCGTTCCGCGCCTGGCCGAGCGCCTGCCGGCCGGCATCGTGCAGCTGCACTCGGCCGACTACCGCAATCCGCACAGCCTGCCCGAAGGCGCGGTGCTGGTGGTCGGCTCCGGCCAGTCCGGCGCGCAGATCGCGGAAGACCTGCACCTGGCCGGCCGCCGCGTTCACCTGGCCACCGGCGACGCGCCACGCTGCGCGCGCTTCTATCGCGGCCGCGACGTGGTCGACTGGCTGGCCGACATGGGCTATTACGACAAGTCGGTCAGCGAGCATCCCTTGCGCGAAGGCGTGCGCGACAACACCAACCATTACGTCACGGGCCGCGACGGCGGCCGCGACATCGACCTGCGCGCCTTCGCGCTGCAGGGCATGCGGCTGCACGGCACCCTGACAGATCTTGATGGGACGCGGCTCGGCTTCGCGCCCAACCTGAAGGCCAACCTGGATCAGGCCGACCAAGTTTACAACCGCATCAACGCCTCGATCGACAGCTGGATCGCGGCCCAGGGCATCTCTGCCCCGCCCGGCGCCGCCTACGTGGCGCCATGGGAGCCGGACCCCGCGCAGGCCGACATGCTCGACCTGCGCGCCGAGGGCATCGCGGCCGTGATCTGGTGCATCGGCTTCGCGCCCGATTTCAAATGGGTCAATGCGCCGGTCTTCAATGGGCGCGGCCATCCGGTGCATGCGCGTGGCATCAGCAACCAGCCGGGCCTGTATTTCCTGGGACTACCGTGGTTGCACACCTGGGGTTCCGGGCGCTTCTCGGGCGTGGCGCGCGATGCCGAGTACCTCGCGGAGCACATCACCGACCTGGCAGGCGCACCGGCGCTGCGGTATGCCTGACATGCCAAGGTGCAGCGCGCGCGCCGTGATGTGGCATCTGCCGCACCGCCGCGATGCAACCCCGGCACGCTTCGCTTTAAACCTGCCGCCGTCATTGACTGGACGGTTTGACAGGATCGCTGTCGCGCACCGCGCCGGCATGCCTCTTGGACGGCGGCTTGAATGGACAACGCTCCATTCAATGCCTGCCCGAAGCGGCATTGACTGGCACGGAGCATGCAATCAATCCCCCTGTGCGGGCCTCGGTTTCCCGCACCAATTCAACCACTAGACAGGAGCACTACCATGCCAGCAGTTACCCAAGCCAAGCACCAGAAAGGCGACTTCTTCGTGGACTACGAGGAGAAGGTATTCGAGGACGTCAAGGCGAAGCCGGGCGAGAAAGCGCTGGTAACCTTCCACACGGTGGCCTATGAAGGCTCGATCGGCTTCGTCAACATGCTGCAGGCCACCCGCCTGCAGCGCAAGGGTTACGAAACCTCGATCCTGATGTACGGACCGGGCGTCACCCTGGGCATCCAGCGCGGCTTCCCGACCATCGGCGACGAGGCTTTCCCCGGCCACCAGAACTACAGCAAGCAGCTCACCAAGTTCATGGAAGAAGGCGGCAAGGTCTACGCCTGCCGCTTCGCGCTGCAGGCGCTGTACGGCCATGGCGAACCGGCGCTGGTCGAAGGCATCCGTCCGATCAGCCCACTCGACGTGCTCGACCTGAAGCTGCTGCACCTGCGCGACAACGCGGTCGTCATCGATACCTGGACCCTGTAGGCACCGGAGGAGGGCGGACCATGAACCAAGCGAACAGGGTGGTCAGGGCGGCGGCGGTACAGATCGCACCAAGCCTGGACAGCGCCGACGGCACCGTCGCCAAGGTCTGCGACGCCATCGCCGAGGCCGCGTCGCGGGGCGCGCAACTGGCGGTGTTCCCGGAGACCTTCGTGCCCTACTATCCCTACTTCTCCTTCATCCGGCCGCCCTTCGAGCAAGGTCCCGAACACCTGCTGCTGTATGAGCGCGCGGTGGTGGTGCCGGGACCGGTGACCCACGCCGTCGGCGCGGCGGCGCGGCGCCACGGCGTCGTGGTGGTGCTCGGCGTGAACGAACGCGACCACGGCTCGCTGTACAACACGCAGCTGGTGTTCGACGCCGACGGCGAGTTGATCCTCAAGCGGCGCAAGATCACGCCGACCTACCACGAGCGCATGGTCTGGGGACAGGGCGACGCCAGCGGCCTGAAGGTGGTCGACAGCGCCGTCGGCCGCCTCGGCGCGCTGGCCTGCTGGGAGCACTACAACCCGCTGGCGCGCTACGCGCTGATGGCGCAGCACGAAGAAATCCATGCCGCCCAGTTCCCCGGCTCGATGGTCGGGCAAATCTTCGCCGACCAGATGGAGGTGACGATCCGCCACCATGCGCTGGAATCGGGCTGTTTCGTCGTGAACGCTACCGGCTGGCTTACCGACGCCCAGGTCGAGGCGATCACGCCGGACCCAGAACGCCGCAAGGCGCTGCGCGGCGGCTGCTGCACCGCCATCGTCTCGCCCGAAGGCAAGCTGCTGGCCGAGCCGCTGCGCAGCGGCGAAGGCATGGTCGTGGCCGACCTGGACCTGGCCCTGATCACGAAACGCAAGCGCATGATGGATTCGGTCGGCCACTACGCGCGGCCCGAACTCCTGAGCCTCATGATCGATCCGCGCCAGACGGCGCCGATGCAAACCATGCAGACGGCCGAGCCGCACGGCACGCAGACCTCAACCCAAGCACTGGAGCAGCCATGAACCCCATGAACCAGCAGTTGATTGCGGAATTGCAGTCGGTCGGACTGAGGCTGGGCGATACCAGCGTCGGCGCGCCCAGCCGGCGCGGCGGCGCCGGCCCGACCGACCACAAGGCGGTCACGATCGACGGCCACACGGTGATGGTCCCGGTGCATACGGCCAGCTCCTGGAGCTCGCCCTACGTCGCCGCGCCGCGCGCCGACGGTTCGACCCGCATCGTGCGCGACGGGATCGAGCTGGCCGTCGTGTCTTTCCCGCGCCAGCCGCGCTTCTACAAGCTGCAGACCTACGACGGCGTTCCGTATTCGAAAATCGCCACGCTGCACGGCGCCGACGTGCTGGCGACCACGGTCCTGCAAAGCTGCATCCGCTACGAAAGCCGGCGCAAGTCCTGCCAGTTCTGCGCGATCGGCCAGTCGCTGGCGGCCGGCCGCACCATCCTGCGCAAGACGCCGGAGCAGCTGGCCGAGGTGGCGCGCGCCGCGGTGCTGCTCGACGGCGTGAAACACATGGTCATGACCACCGGCACCCCGAACGCCACCGACCGCGGCGCGCAGATCCTGTGCGAGAGCGCGTTCGCCGTCAAGTCGGCGGTCGACCTGCCGATCCAGGGTCAGTGCGAGCCGCCCGACGACGATGCATGGTTCCGCCGCATGCGCGATGCCGGCGTCGACTCACTGGGCATGCACCTGGAAGCCGTGACGCCGGCGGTGCGCGCGCGCATCATGCCGGGCAAGGCGAGCGTGCCCCTGGAACGCTACTTCAGCGCCTTCGAGGCGGCGGTCGACGTGTTCGGCGCGGGCCAGGTCAGCACCTACATCCTGGCCGGCCTGGGCGACACGCCAGACGCCATCCTGGCCGTGAGCGAGCGCCTGGTGGGCATGGGCGTGTATCCCTTCGTGGTGCCGTTCGTGCCCGTGACCGGCACGCCGCTCGAAGACCATCCTGCGCCCGATGCCGCCTTCATGCGCGCCATCCTGGCGCCGCTGGCGGAGATCCTCGCGCGCGGCAATCTGCGCGCGGCCGACATCAAGGCCGGTTGCGGGCGCTGCGGGGCCTGCTCGACCCTGTCGACCTACGAAAAGCGGCCGGCGGCATGAGGGACACCACGCTGGAAGCGCTGGCCGAATCCCTGCGCGCCAGCCCCGGTTTCGCGCACAAGCGCGACATCGAGGGCGTGCTGCCGGCCCTGCGCGGGGCCGCGCCCAGCGGCGTCGCCATCGGCGACGATTGCGCCGCGATTCCCGATGGCGACGGCTACCTGCTGTTCGCGATCGAAGGCTTTTTGAATCAGTTCGTCGAGCGCGAACCGTGGTTCGCTGGCTATTGCGGCGTGATGGTCAACGTGAGCGACATCTATGCCATGGGCGGACGGCCCACCGCGGTCGTGGATGCGCTGTGGAGCCGCGGCGGCGAGGCCGCCACGCCGGTGCTGGAGGGGATGGCGGCGGCCTCTTTCGCGTATGGCGTTCCCATCGTCGGCGGCCACAGCAATCGACGCACCGACCGCGAACAGCTGTCGGTCGCCATCGTCGGCCGCGCACGGCGCCTGCTCACGAGCTTCGATGCGCGGCCGGGCCAGCACCTGGTCGCCGCGATCGACTTGCGCGGCCGCTTCCAGGAACCGTATGCCTACTGGAATGCCAGTGTGGGCGCGTCGCCGGAGCGCCTGCGCGCCGACCTCGAGATCCTGCCGACGCTGGCCGAGGACGGCCTGGCGATGGCCGCCAAGGACATCAGCATGGCGGGCGTGGTCGGGACGGCGCTGATGCTGCTCGAATGTTCCGGCATCGGCGCCGTCATCGACGTCGATCTGGTGCCGCGCCCGGACGGCGTCGACCTGGAACGCTGGCTGGGCGTCTTTCCGAGCTATGGCTTCCTGCTCGGCGTCGACGACGCCCACCTCGACGCCGTGCTGGCGCGCTTCGCGGCGCGCGGCATCGCCTGCGCCGCGATCGGCCGCACGGAAGCGGGGAGCGCCGTCACGCTGCGGCGCGGCGCCGAACGGGTCGCGCTGTGGGATTTTGAACAGGAAGCCTTCATCGGCTGCAGTGAAGAACGCAATAGGGGAGGAAATCATGCCTGAAGTACGCTTTGTGGTCCGCTGGCCGGATGCCAGCACCGACGATTGCTATTCGCCGTCGACAGCCATCAAGGAGCATCTGGACGCCGGCACGCCGTATGCGCTGGCCGAGTTCCTGGCGCGCAGCCGTAGCGGGCTGACCGCCGCCAGCGAGCGGGTCCGCGCCAAATACGGTTTTGCCTGTTCGTCGGCCATGGACCAGCTGGCGCGCATCGAAAGGAGGGCGGCGGCCTTCCAGGATGACTGCGAGGCAGTCGTGCGGGTCGAACGATTTCTATCCTGACTTCGACCTGAGCGCATCCGGCAAACGTTGCGGCGGTGCGAACTGGATGGGCATACAGTAAAACGCGGCGGTATAATGGCCGGATGCAGACCCTTCTTCACAACCTTAATCCCGAACAATTGGCCGCCGTCACTCTGCCATCGCAGAGCGCGCTGATCCTTGCTGGCGCCGGTTCCGGCAAGACGCGCGTGCTGACCACGCGCATCGCCTGGCTGATCCAGACCAACCAGGTGTCGCCCGCCGGCATCATGGCGGTGACGTTCACGAACAAGGCGGCGAAGGAGATGCTGACCCGTCTGTCGGCGATGTTGCCAATCAATACACGCGGCATGTGGATCGGCACTTTCCACGGCCTGTGCAACCGCCTGCTGCGCACGCACTACCGCGACGCCGCGCTGCCGCAGACCTTCCAGATCCTCGACTCGCAAGACCAGCTGTCGCTCATCAAGCGCATGCTCAAGGCGCACAACGTCGACGACGAGAAGTATCCGGCCAAGACCCTGATGTACTTCATCAACAACGCCAAGGACCAGGGCCTGCGCGCCTCGCAAGTCGAGGCCTATGACCCGATCGAGCGCCGCATGGTCGAGTTGTACGAGTTGTACGATCAACAGTGCCAGCGCGAGGGCGTGGTCGATTTCGCCGAGCTGCTGCTGCGTTCCTATGAACTGCTGGCGCGCAATGGTCCGCTGCGCCATCACTACCAGATGCGTTTCCGCCACATCCTGGTCGACGAGTTCCAGGATACCAATGACCTGCAATACAACCTGCTGAGATTGCTGGCAGGGCAGGGCGAGACCGGCGGCGGCGCCATCTTCGCCGTGGGCGACGACGACCAGAGCATCTATGCCTTCCGCGGCGCCAACGTCGGCAATATGTCGGCCTTCGAGCGCGACTACCATGTCAAGAACCTGATCAAGCTGGAGCAGAACTACCGCTCGCATGGTCACATCCTCGACAGCGCCAACTACCTGATCGCCAACAACACCAAGCGCCTGGGCAAGAACCTTCGCACTGATGCGGGCCAGGGCGAGCCGGTGCGCGTGTACGAGGCCTCTTCCGACCTCGAAGAAGCGCAGTGGATCATCGAAGAGGCGAAAAGCCTCATGAACGAAGGCATGCCGCGCAACGAGATCGCGATCCTGTACCGCAGCAATGCGCAAAGCCGGGTGATCGAGCACGCGCTGTTCGCGGCCGGCCTGCCGTACACCGTCTACGGCGGCCTGCGCTACTTCCAGCGCGCCGAGGTCAAGCACGCCATCGCCTACCTGCAGCTGATGGACAATCCGCACAACGATTCGGCTTTCCTGCGCGTGGTGAATTTCCCCACCCGTGGCATCGGCGCGCGCTCGATCGAGCAGTTGCAGATGGCGGCCGACAGCTACGGCATCTCGCTGTACGCGGCCGTGCCCTATATGAGCGGCAAGGCCGGCACGGTGCTGGGCGGTTTCGTGAAACTGATCGAAGGCGCGCGTTTCGAGACCCAGCAACTGCCGCTGCCCGAACTGGTGCGCGTGGTGCTCGAGCACAGCACCTTGCTCACGTATTACGGCAACGAGAAGGAAGGCGCCGACCGCATCGAGAACTTGGAGCAGATGGTCAATGCCGCGACCCAGTTCGTGCAAGAAGAAGGTTTCGGCATCGGCGCACCTGCCCACCTCGGCCCACCATCCCAGGCCCAGGCCGGCGAGGCGGTGGTCTACCAGGACGGCATCGAGATCATCGACGGCGGCGCGCCGCTGCCGACCGTGATGTCGCCCCTGTCCGCCTTCCTGTCGCATGCCTCGCTCGAGGCGGGCGATGCCCAGGCCCAGGCCGGACAAGAGGCATTGCAGCTGATGACGGTGCACTCGGCCAAGGGCCTGGAATTCGATGCGGTGTTCATCACCGGCCTCGAAGAAGGCCTGTTCCCGCACGAGAGCAGCGCGCGCGAAGCCGAGGGTGTGGACGAAGAACGGCGCCTGATGTACGTGGCGATCACGCGCGCGCGCCGCCGCCTGTACATGAGCTTTACCCAGCAGCGCATGCTGCACGGCCAGACGCGCTTCAATATGAAGTCGCGCTTCTTCGACGAATTGCCCGAGGAAGCCCTCAAGTGGCTGTCGCCGCGCGTGCAGACCGCCTGGTTCGGGGGCCGCAAGCAGACGACGGCCTGGGACGATGCCAAGTTCCGCGACGGCGGCAGCGACAACAAGATCGCGCAGCAGATCACGCAGAAGTCGGGCAATGGAACCGGGTGGCGCGTCGGTGAATCGGTGTCGCACGCCAAGTTCGGCGAAGGCGTGATCGTCAATATCGAAGGCGGCGCTGGTGCGGCGCGGGCCCAGATCAATTTCGGTTCGGCCGGGATGAAGGTGCTGGACCTGTCGATCGCGAAGCTGGAGAAGCTCGGCCGTTGATCGCGTGTGACGCCGTCGTTAGCGCCGTAGGGTAGGGTGGACGGCTACGCCGTCCACGCGTTCGACGACACTACTTATCCAGGTTAACCTTGTCGCCCGGCGCCGTATCCGGCTTGCCGAAAATCTCCCGATACCCCGCATACATCGCGCACTGCAGCAGCAGGATGAACAGGAAGATCACCCACATGATCACCACCCGCGCCAGATTGTTCCCGCCCAGCAGCATGGCGATCACCATGCACACCGCGAAGAAGATCGCGAACCAGGCCAGCAGCAGCACCAGGAACACGCCGGCGCTGCGTTTCACGGCGAAGAAGCTGTAGAACACGGCCTTGAACGGCGGCATCTTTTGCCAGTAGGTGAGCGGGGCGGCGAAGCATAGCGAGATCAGCGCCGCGACGTCGACCGCGAAGATCAGGAACATTGCCAGCACGTCCGATCCCGCCAGCACGGCCGGGGTGCCGGTCGTGCCCTGCGCCCGGACCTGTTCCCAGAACGTCGCATCGACGGCGAAACGGGTGATCAGCGCCAGCACCAGCGACACGCCCAGGTAGACCACGCCGACCTTGCACAGTTCGCGGAACACCGGCTTGCGGAATCCCGTCAGCAGCACCGCGGGCGAGACCCGCTGGCCGCTCTCGATCAGCGAGCAAGCCATCATGAAGGCCATCGAGAACGAGGGAATCAGCACCACCGCCACCATCGGTCCCAGCAGCGGCACGGCGCTGATCAGGATGCTGATGAGGATGTTGGCGAACAGCAGCGTGGTGAGGGCCGCGGGTTGTTGACGGAACAGGCTGGCGCCGCGTTTGAGCCAGATCCAGCCGGTGATAGCAGGCAAATTGTTCATTTAGGGCAGATTCGGCGCCGGGCAAGCGATGCGCTCGCGCAGGATGCGTTCGAAATGGGTCGGATCGTGCGGCGTCAACAGCTCGGCCGCACGGGGAAGATGCAGATCATACAGGCGCGACAGCCAGAAGCGAAGCGCGCCGGCGCGCAGCATCGGCTGCCAGGCTGCGCGTTCGTCGTCGGTGAATGGCCGCACTTCATGGTAGGCGTCCAGCAGCGCACGGACCCGGGCTGGGTCAAGAACGCCAGTCGCCAGGTCGACGCACCAGTCGTTGACGGTCACGGCGACGTCGTACAGCCAGGTGTCGACGCCGGCAAAATAAAAGTCGAAGCAGCCGCTCAGGCGCTCGCCCTCGAACATCACGTTATTGCGGAACAGGTCGGCGTGCACCGGCCCACGCGCCAGCTGCGCATAGGTGGCGCCGGCGGCGAATTCGCTCTGGTAGGCCACTTCACTGCGCAGCAGCGCGGCTTCGGCTTCTTCTAGATACGGCAGGACGGCCGGCGCGGTCTCCACCCACCAGTCCAGGCCACGCAGATTGGGCTGGTGCAGGGCGAAATCCTGGGCCGCCAGGTGCATGCGGGCCAGCATGCGGCCCACTTCGCCGCAGTGCACCGGCTGCGGGTCGAGCTCGGAGCTGCCTTGCAGGCGGCTGACGATGATCGCCGGCTTGCCGTGCAGCGCGACTACCAGTTCGCCATCCGTGTTCGGCACCGGCGCCGGCACCGGAATGCCACGTTCGGCCAGGTGGGCCATCAGCTTGACGTAGAAGGGGAGCTGGTCGAAGCGCAGGTTCTCGAAGATCGTCAGCACATACTGGCCGGAATGCGGCCCGTGCGCGGTGTTCAAGAAAAAATTGCTGTTATCGATGCCGGAGGAAATGCCTTCGAGCCCGACGGCCTGGCCGAGCGGGTACTGCTTGATCCACTGGTGAAGGTCATCCAGCGAGACCGCGGTAAATACTGCCATGTGCTAACAAAAGAGTAGGTGAGAGCCCACCGCCGCAACACAAGCGCCGCGGCTGGCGGGATCATTGTTTGGTGGTCGGCTCCAGCGCGGGCGGCGGCGGCACGTCGGCGCGGGCGGGCACGCCCGGACGCGCGGGGGCCGGCGCGACCGGCTGATCGGCTGTGTCCTGCTTCTTGGGATTGCCAAAGTCGAATTCCATCACCGTCCATTGTGGGGCACGGATGTTGTTGGCAGTGGCATCGCCGGGTTGGGCGTTACCTGGTGCAACGTTGGGTTTCATGGTGTAGCGGCTCGGGCCGCTTTCTACCTCGACCTGGGTGACCGTACCGTCATTGCTGCGGCGCTCGGTGATCTTGGTGCGCTCGCGCGGCGGAATCGTGGTCGCCGGCGTGTCGCTGCCCGGCTCGATGCGTTCGAGCTGGGGCGGGGCATCGCTGGGACGCTGCTGGTTCTGCGGCGGGGTCGGCGTCGATTGCGTCGGGGGCAACGCCGACTGCTGGGCCGCGGCCGAGCCGGCGAGCAGACAAAGCGTCAGGAGGGCGAAGCGGGGTGTCGAGCGCAGCATGATGGTCACCTAATGTCGTTTAGTCCATTGTAGCAAACAGCGTCCCTTCCCTGTGAAAAGTGTGCCAAAACCTTATGTTTTCATAGGGGCAAGTGTCTTGAAGCTCAGGCGCGGCTGCCGATACGGATTCTGCGATAATGGCGCTTACCCTGGCGCCACGGATGGCGCCGCCTGCCGAAATCCTGAATGCCTCCCCCTTATGGACAATACCCTGCTGCTCGTTGACGGTTCCAGTTATCTTTATCGCGCCTACCACGCGCTGCCCGACCTGCGCAGCCCGGACGGCTTCCCGACCGGCGCCATGCACGGCATGGTCAATATGCTGCGCCGCCTGCGCGCCGACTTCCCGGCGGCCTATATTGCCTGCGTCTTCGACGCCAAGGGCAAGACCTTCCGCGACGACCTGTATCCCGAATACAAGGCGACGCGCGCCTCGATGCCGGAAGACCTGGGCAAGCAGATCGAACCGATCCACGAAGTGGTGCGCCATATGGGCTGGCCGATCCTGATGGTCGACGGCGTCGAAGCGGATGACGTGATCGGCACCCTGGCGGTGCAGGCCACGGCGCGTGGCATGAAGACCGTGGTCTCGACCGGCGACAAGGACCTGGCCCAGCTGGTCAACGACAAGGTCATGCTGATCAATACGATGACCAACGAGCGCATGGACGAAGCGGGCGTGCTGGCCAAGTTCGGCGTGCCGCCGAACCGCATCATCGACTACCTGACCCTGGTTGGCGACACCGTCGACAACGTGCCGGGCGTGGCCAAGTGCGGCCCCAAGACGGCCGTCAAATGGCTGACCCTGCACGGCTCGCTGGATGGCGTGATCCAAAACGCGGCCAGCATTGGCGGCGCCGTCGGCGCCAACCTGCAGGCGGCCCTGGAATGGCTGCCGAAAGGCCGTGAGCTGATCACCGTCAAGACCGACTGCGACCTGGTCAAGCACGTGATCTCGTTCGAGGAAACGCTGGTGGGCCGTCCGGAAGACGCCGAGGCGCTGCGCGATTTCTTCGCGCGCTACGGCTTCAAGACCATGCTGCGCGACCTGGGCGGCGCCAAGGCGAGCGATGGCAGCGTGCGTCCGGCCGCCGGCAGCGCGCCGGGCGGTGGCCCACTGAACTCGCCGGAAGGCGCGACCACGCTGGCAGGCATGCCGGTCATCAAGGGGGAGTACGAAACGATTCTCACCGACGAGCAGCTCGACAAATGGCTGGCGCTGGCCGATGCGGCCGAGCTGAGCTCGGTGGACACCGAAACCACCTCGCTCGACCCGATGACGGCCGAGATGGTCGGCATTTCGCTGTCGGTCGAAGTGGGCAAGGGCGCCTACATCCCGGTGGCCCACCGCTACGCCGGCGCGCCGGACCAGCTGTCGCGCGAGCACGTGCTGGAAAAGATGCGCCCGTGGCTGGAAAACCCGGCCAAGCCGAAGGTGGGCCAGAACCTCAAATACGATATGCACATCTTCGCCAACCATGGCGTGACGCTTAAAGGCATCGTGCACGACACGCTGCTGCAATCGTATGTGTTCGAGTCGCACAAGCCGCACGATATGGACACGATGGCGATGCGCCACCTCGGCTACACCACGATTCCCTACGTGGACGTGTGCGGCAAGGGCGCCAAGCAGATCTGCTTCGACCAGGTCGAGCTGGCGCGCGCCACCGAGTATGCCGGCGAGGATTCGGACATCACCCTGCGCCTGCATCAGAGCATGCTGCCGGAAGTGCAGAAGGACAAGGGCCTCGCCTATATCTACCGCGAGATCGAGATGCCGACCATGGAAGTGCTGCACAAGATCGAGCGCAACGGCGTGCTGATCGACAGCGCGCTGCTCGACGTGCAATCGGGCGAACTTGGCAAGCGCATGATGGAGCTGGAACAGCAGGCTTATGAGGCGGCCGGCGGCCCGTTCAATCTGGGTTCGCCGAAACAGATCGGCGAGATCTTCTTCGGCAAGCTCGGCCTGCCGGTGATCAAGA
The DNA here is from genome assembly GCF_034045165.1 of Massilia sp. CFBP9026. Taxonomy (NCBI): domain Bacteria; kingdom Pseudomonadati; phylum Pseudomonadota; class Betaproteobacteria; order Burkholderiales; family Oxalobacteraceae; genus Massilia; species Massilia sp. CFBP9026. The sequence continues at coordinate 381,283 of NZ_JAXCWH010000004.1, read as the reverse complement.
AGACCGCCACCGGCGCGCCGTCGACCGACGAAGAGGTGCTGCAAAAGCTGGCCGAGGATTATCCGCTGCCGAAGATCCTGCTCGAGCACCGCGGCATGTCGAAGCTGAAGTCGACCTACACCGACAAGCTGCCGAAGATGGTCAACCCGAACACCGGCCGGGTGCACACGAATTACGCGCAGGCGGTGGCGATTACCGGCCGCCTGTCGTCGAACGAGCCGAACCTGCAGAACATCCCGGTGCGTAATGCCGAAGGCCGCCGCATCCGCGAAGCCTTCATTGCCGCCCCTGGCCACGTGATCGTCTCGGCCGACTATTCGCAGATCGAGCTGCGCATCATGGCGCACATCTCGGGCGACGCGGCGATGCTGAAAGCCTTTGCTGACGGCGAGGACATCCACCGCGCCACCGCCGCCGAGATCTTCGGCATTGCGCCGGCCGACGTGCAGAGCGAGCAGCGCCGCTACGCCAAGGTGATCAACTTCGGCCTGATCTACGGCATGAGCGCTTTCGGCCTGGCCGGCAACCTGGGCATCGAACGCGCCGCGGCCGCCAACTATATCGAGCGTTATTTCGCGCGCTTCTCGGGCGTGAAGCAGTATATGGACAACACGCGCCTGGAAGCGAAGGCGCGCGGCTATGTCGAGACCGTGTTCGGCCGCCGCCTGTGGCTGCCCGAGATCAATTCGCCGAACGGCCCGCGCCGCGCCGGCGCCGAACGCGCGGCGATCAATGCGCCGATGCAGGGCACGGCGGCGGACCTGATCAAGCTGGCGATGATCGCGGTGCAGGGCTGGATCGAGAGCGAGAAGCTGGGCACGCGCATGATCATGCAGGTGCACGACGAACTGGTGCTCGAGGTGCCGGAAGGCGAGCTGGAACTGGTGCGGGTCAAGCTGCCGGAACTGATGGCGGGCGTGGCCACGCTGAATGTGCCGCTGCTGGCCGAGACCGGGGTTGGCAAGAACTGGGAGGAAGCACACTGAGAGCGCACTGAGAGCGCACTGGGCCGCGCCAGCGCCCATGGCGGATCGCGAAATAGCGTGCGCGTCCGCCTGTGTGTGAGAATGCTGCATGATTTCTCGACCAGACTATTCGGCCCTGTTTGCGGCGTCGCCCTATCCCTATCTGCTGATCGACAGGGCGTTCATGATAATCGGCGCCAATCCCGCCTATCTGAACTCGACCGGGCGCACCGCCGAGGACATCGTGGGACAGCATATCTTCGATGCGTTTCCGGCCAATCCCCACGATCCCGATTCGACCAACCTCGACGAGGTGAGGATCTCGATCGAGCTGGCGATCGAGACGCGCAAGCCGCATACCAGCGCACTGTTGCGCTATGCGGTTCCGCTCACGGGGCCGGACGGCGTGTTCTTTGAAGAGCGTTTCTGGAGCGCGATCCATACGCCGGTCTTCGACCGCGATGGCGAGGTTGCCTTCGTGTCGCAAAATGCGATCGACGTGACCGAGCTGTACCGGTTCGACCCGGCTACCAGGAAGTATTACCTCAAGCGCGATGCGGATGCGGTGCCGGATGTCGCGCAGGCGATCCGGCCCCAGCAGATGAACCGGCCCCAGATGCACGAAGCGATGATCCGCATCCTCAACGCCGAGCGCGGCCAGTTGCAGACGCTGTTCGACCAGGCACCCGGCTCGATCGCGATCCTCAACGGTGGCAACCACGTGTTTGAAATGGTCAACGAGGCCTATTACGAGTTGGTCGGGCACCGGGACGTCGTCGGCAAGACCGTGCTCGAGGCATTGCCCGAACTGGCGGATCAGGGTTTCATGGCGCTGCTCGACGGTGTATTCTCGAGCGGCCAGCCGGTCGTGCTGCACGATACGCGGATCGCGCTGCGCCGTACGCCTGGCGGCGTGCTCGAAGACCGCTACGTCGATCTGCTGTACCAGCCCATCGTCGGCGCCGACGGGCGTGTGACGGGAATCTTCACCCAGGGAAATGACGTCACCGACGCCTACCGCGCCAAGCAAGCGCTGTCCGAGAAAATACAGCAGCTCGAAGAACTCAGGGAACGCCAGGCATTCCAGCTCGACCTGGCGGACCGCATTCGCCGGCTCGGCAACCCCGACGATGTCACCGAAGTGGCATGCGCGCTGTTGGGGAACAAGCTGCAGGTCTCGCGCGTGCTGTATGCCGAAGTGGACGATGCGCAGCGCACGGTCTTCATTCGCCATGACTGGACTGCGGCAGGGACCGACAGCCTGGCCGGGCGCGTCAGGAACACGGACGAGCTCGTTCCCGAGGTGGTGGCAGCCCTGCGCGCCGGCGAGACCGTGGTCAACCGCGATGTCTTGCATGACAGCCGCAGCGCGGCCTACGCCGACGCCTACGCGCGCATCGGCGTGCGCGCCGACCTGCTGGTGCCCTATGTCAAGGCCGGCAGGCTGGGCGTCGTGCTGACGCTGCAGAGCGCAACGCCGCGCAATTGGCAGGAGCACGAAATCCGGCTGGTGCAGGATACCGCCGAACGCACCTGGTCGGCGGTCGAGGCGGCCCAGGCGCAGGCGGCGCTGCGCATCGAGCGCGACCAGAGCCAGACGATCTTCGACAGCATGGAAGAAGGCTTCGCGGTCCTCGATCGCCACTGGACCATCCTGCGCATGAATGCCGAGGGCCTGCGCCTCACCCAGCGCCGTGCCGAAGAGGTCATCGGCCATGACCACTGGAGCGTCTGGCCCGAGGTCGCAGGCACCCAGGCCGAAGCCGCTTACCGTCGCGTCATGGCAACAGGCAAGACCGAGATCGTCGAACTGGGCCACACCTTGCCCGACAAGCAGCAGGTCTGGATAGAAACCCGGGCCCAGCGCACCTTGGATGGCGGCATCGCCTTCTTTTTCCGCGATGTCACCGAGCGCAGGCTGGCCCAGGAGCGGCTGACCATCGCCGACCAGCGCAAGGACGAGTTCCTCGCCATGCTGGCCCATGAATTGCGCAATCCGCTGGCGCCGATCGGCGCGGCAGCCGACCTGCTGCAGGTCGCCAGGCTGGACGAAGACCGGGTTCGGCAAACCAGCCAGATCATCGGCCGCCAGGTGCGTCACATGACGAGCCTGGTCGACGACTTGCTGGACGTCTCGCGCGTCACACGCGGCCTGGTTCACCTGCAGCTCGAGCGCCTGGACATCGGCCAGGTCGCGCACGACGCGGTCGAGCAGGTCATGCCCCTGATCCGGTCGCGCCACCAGGATCTGGTGCTCGCACTGTCGGGCGACGTCGCGGCCGTCATGGGGGATCGCAAGCGCCTGGTCCAGGTGCTGGCCAATCTCCTGAACAATGCGGCGAAATACACGCCTGAAGGCGGGCGGATCACGCTCGCGACCGCGCTGCGCGCCGAGCAGGTGCTGCTGCACGTCACGGACAACGGGATCGGCATGGCCCCCGAACTGGCAGGACGGGCCTTCGACCTGTTCAGCCAGGCCGAGCGTTCATCGGATCGCTCGCTCGGCGGCCTGGGGCTAGGCCTGGCGCTGGTGAAAAGCCTGGTCGGCCTGCATGGCGGCAGTGTCGGGTGCGACAGTCCCGGCCTGGGCAAGGGAAGCACCTTCACGGTGTGCCTGCCCGCCGCGGCCGCGCTGCCGGGCGGCCATGCGCACGCTGTTGCCGTGGCGCCTGCAGAATGGCGGGCAGGGCGGCCGCTGCACATCATGATCGTCGACGACAACCAGGACGCGGCCTCGATGCTGGCCATGCTGCTCGAATCGAGTGGTCACGAGGTGCTGGTCGAGCACGATGCGCGGCGCGCGCTCGCCAGGTGCGAGCAGGTTTCACCTGAGGTGTTTCTGCTCGATATCGGTCTTCCCGACATGGATGGAAACGCGCTGGGGGCGCGCCTTCGCGCCAGGCCGGCCACTCGCGATGCGGTCATCGTCGCCGTGACCGGCTATGGCCAGGAGCGGGATCGCGCGCAGACGGCGGCCGCCGGCTTCGACCATCACCTGGTCAAGCCGGTCGATATACGGCAGCTCGAAGCGATTCTTGCTGACGCGGGCATTGCCAGGAACTGAGACCAGCGCGCCGACCGTGGCCGGGCCGGCGCGGCGGCCTTGGGCTGTTCCAGTCGTCCGGCTGTCGCAGGCGCCGGCTCAGAAGCTGGCGCGCAGGGTCGCCGACGCGGTGCGCGGCTCCGCATAGTGCAGGCCGTTGTAGAAGCCCACCCGGTTGTAGTAGATCTTGTCGAACACATTGCTCACATTGACGCTGGCGGTCAGGTGTTCGTTGATGCGGTAGCTCGCCATCAGGTTCGTCAGCCAGATCGAACCCTGTTCGATGCGCGCGGTGGCGGTGACCGGTGCGCCGCTGGCATTGAAGCTGCCGGTCGGCTTTTGCGCCGTGTTCCACAGATTGCTTTGCCAGTTCACGCCGCCGCCGACCGAGTAGCGGCCGTCGCCGCCGAAGCGGTAGCTGGTGAAGACGCGCAGCAGGTTGCGCGGGATGACGGTGTTGATCGCGGCGCCCTGGGCGTTGCGCGAACGGGTGTGGCTATAGCCGGCCGACAGATTCCATTGACGCATGAGCTGACCCGAGGCTTCCACCTCGACGCCATCGACCACATTGCCCTTGCCTGTGGTGCGATAGGCCTGGGCCGCGCCGGGGAGCGAATTCGGCGGCACGCTGTCGTCGATCTCGGCCACATTGTCCTTCTTGCTGCGGAAGACCGCCGCCGAGAAATTGAGGCGGCGCTCGAACAGCTCGGCCTTCACGCCGGCCTCGATATTATTGCCGTCGACCGGATCCAGGAACTCGTTGTTCGCATCGCGGAAGTTCTGCGGCTGGAAGATGCTGGTGTAGGCGGTATAGGCGGTCCATTGCTGGTTCAGGTCGAACAGCAGGCCGACGTAGGGAGTGACGATATCGTCGTTGGTGAAGCCCGTGGTGCTGGTTGCCGCCCCCGCTTGGCTGAAGTTGCGCGTGCGCGTCGTGTACTTGCCATGGCGTGCGCCGACGACCGCCTTGAGCGCATCGGACAGGTTCATGCGGGTGGCCACGAAGGCCGCCCTCTGGTCGACGTTGTTGATGCTGGTCGGATGCGCGCCGACCGTGCTCGGGAACTCGGGCACGTCGCCGGTCCAGGTCTGCCAGTTCGGGATCATGCCATAGCCGGCGGGAACCGCGCCGAGGGTGATCCGCGGCGAGATGGTCTCGCGGTCGGCCTTGCCCCAGCCGAAGACCAGGTCGTGACGGCGGCCGAACAGGTCGAACTTGCCGTCGATGTTCAGCTCGAGCACGTCCATCGTCTCGTCGGCCGGGAAGCGGCCGTACGCAACGGTGATGCCGCTGCCGTCGGCGCGCGGGTAGCCGCCATAGCCGAAGTAGAGGCTGCCGTCCTGCACGCGGTCGGCCTTGGTCCAGCCGGCGCGCAAGCGCCAGTCGCTGCCGATGCGGTGTTCGAGCGTGGCGAAGGTCTTCTTTTCGACCATATTCCAGGATGCCCACGGCGTGGACAGGTTCAGGTCGTGCGGCATATTGGCCAGCGAACCGTCGGCATTCCAGTAGGGGACGGTGCCCCAGGTCGAGCCGCGCGGATCGGATTTCTGGCGCTCGTAGCCCACCGCCAGCGTCGTGGCCGAACCGAGGTCGGCCTCGAGGATGCCATAGACCGCGCCCAGGTCCTGCTCGTACAAGGGGCGGAACGACTTGGCTTCCTGCTTGGCGGTGACGAAGCGGCCGCGCAGTTTTCCTTCGTAGGCGATCGGACCCGACACGTCGAGTTCGGCGCGTCGCAGGTCGTGGGTGCCAACGCGCACGGCGGCATTGCCCTGGAATGACTTGGTCGGACGCTTGCGCACCTGGTTGATGGTGGCGGAGGGATCGCCCGCGCCGGTGGTCAGGCCGGTGGCGCCGCGCACCACCTCGATCCGGTCGTAGACGACGTTGTCGCCGTTCGCCTTGAGCGAGCTGCCGAACAGGTTCAGCATGCCGTCGACCTGGAAGTTGTTTACTGCGTAGCCGCGCGCGTTATACGTGACCCGTTCGGTGTCGTTGTAGTTGACGTAGATGCCGGTTACCTGCTGCATGGTCTCGGCCAGCGTCTGCAGGCCTTGCTCTTCCATGCGTGCGCGCGTCACGATCGACATCGATTGCGGCGTCTCGCGCGGCGTGAGGTTCAGGCGCGCGCCAGTGGCGAGCGGACCGGTCGTGGTGTACGAGCCGCTGCCTTCGGTGGTGGCGTCCCTGGCGCCGGTGACTTTGACCTCGGAGACGACGGACGGGACTTCAGGCGCGTCTTCCGCCATGGCCTGCCAGCTTGGCAGGATGCCCAGAACGGCGGTGGCGGTGGCATGCAGGATGAAACGACGGGCGGAACGACGGGATGGATGGGTCATGAACATGGATGGTTGGTGTGGAACGCGGATGCCGGCCGTTTCGGCCCCCGGCACTCACACCGGTGCGACGCGATCTTTATTTTTCAAGATGAGAATTATAATGCGAATCATTCTCATTACGTAAATATTCTTTACGCATATGTGTCATTCCGGCCACGACTTGCGCTCATCCGTGCGGCGCGTGCAGCCGGCCCCGGCGATGCTAGACTGGCAAGCCTGTCCAACACTGACCAGAAAGGGGATGTCCATGAAAGATCTCGTCAACGATGCCCACAGTCTGCTGGGCGCCAGCGCTTACGACGATGGCGTGAAGCGGCGCGACTTTTTAAAGGCGGCGGTCGGCACCGGCTTCGCCGCGGCCGCGCTGCCGGTGGTCGCGCAAACCCAGATCCAGACCGATGCCGAAGGCCTCGACGCGGCCGACAGCATCCTCGTGATCGAGGGCCAGGACGTGCCCGTCTATCGCGCCCAGCCGCGCGGCAAGACCAACGTTCCGGTCATCCTGGTGGTGTCCGAGATCTTCGGCGTGCATGAACATATCAAGGACGTGGCGCGCCGCTTCGCCAAGCAGGGTTATATGGCGATCGCGCCCGACCTGTTCGTGCGCCAGGGCGATGCGACCAAGGCGCCCAATACCGCTGAGCTGATCAAGAACATCGTCTCGAAGACGCCGGACGCGCAGGTCATGTCCGACCTCGACACCGTGGTGGCCTGGGCCAAGCAGCGCGGCGGCGACACCACCAAGCTGGGGATCACCGGTTTCTGCTGGGGCGGCCGCATCACCTGGCTGTACGCGGCCCACAACCTGGACGTCAAGGCCGGCGTGGCCTGGTATGGCCGCCTGGTGGGCGAGCCGACGCCATTGACGCCCAAGCACCCGGTCGACGTCGCCCAGAACCTCAAGGTGCCGGTGCTGGGCCTGTACGGCGGCAAGGACGGCGGCATCCCGCTGGACACGGTCAAGCGCATGCAGGCCGCCCTCGACAAGGGCAACAGCCGGTCGACCATCCACGTGTATCCGGATGCCGACCACGCCTTCCACGCCGACTACCGCCCGAACTACAACGAGGCCGACGCCAAGGATGGCTGGAACCGCGCGCTGGCCTGGTTCCGCAAGCACGGCGTCGCCTGACGCCTGCAAGCCTGTCTCTTTAGACAGGCTCTTGGACGACCGCAGGCCGGGAGCGGTACAATGCCCGGTTTGCGGATCGTCGCAAGAACAGAACAAGAGGCTTTCAAATCGACCCGCTTTTCGACCCGACCCTGAGTTCCATCCTGCTGGCGACCGTGATCGCCGGCGTCGTCAGCATTTCCGGGGCTGCGCTTTTCTCGTTCGCCCTGCTGTCGAAAGTGGTCGAAAAGATGGTCAGCCTGTCGGTCGGCATCATGCTGGCGACGTCGCTGCTGCACGCACTGCCGGAAGCCTTCGAATCGGGCGCCGACATCAAGAGCCTGTTCGCCACGCTGCTGGCGGGCCTGCTGGCGTTCTTTCTACTGGAAAAGGTGGCGCTGCTGCGCCACTCGCACCACCACGAGGGCGACGGACACCACCACGCCCACGGCCATGACGCGCGCGAGGCCGGCAAGTCGGGCTGGATGATCCTGCTCGGCGACGGCATGCACAACTTCACCGACGGCATCCTGATCGCGGCGGCCTTCCTGGCCGACCCGGAACTGGGCATCGTGACCGCACTGGCCATCGTCGCCCATGAAATCCCGCAAGAGATCGGCGACTTCATCGTCCTGCTCAACGCCGGCTTCTCGCGCCTGCGCGCCTATGTGTTCAACCTGCTGTGCAGCCTGCTGGCGGTGGCGGGCGGCCTGCTGGGCTACTTTACGCTGGACCAGGCCAGCGGGCTGATTCCGTATGTGCTGGTGTTCGCGTCGTCGGGATTCATCTATATCGCGGTGAGCGACCTGATGCCGCAGATGCAGCGCCGGGCGACGCTCAAGGAAACGGTGCCGCAGGTGGTCCTGATCGGCCTGGGGGTGGCGATCGTGGTGGCGCTGCACGCTTTCTAAAACAAAGGGCTTCATCAAGAAGCCCTTTGTCGTTCAATCCGCGCCTTTCGCGACCGGCCGCGCCGGATCGCCGACCCACTCGCTCCACGATCCCGGATACAGGCTCGCCCCCGGCATGCCCGCCACTTCCAGCGCCAGCAGGTTGTGACACGCGGTCACGCCCGAGCCGCACTGCATGATGGCGCGTTGCGGATCGTCGACCAGGGCGCCGAACTCCGCGCGCAAGTCTTCCGGATTCTTGAACCGGCCGTCCGCCTGCAGGTTGTCCTTGAAGAAGCGGTTCTTCGCGCCCGGGATGTGGCCACCCACCGGGTCGATGGTCTCGTTCTCGCCGCGGAAGCGGTCGGCCGCGCGGGCGTCGATCACGATACGCCGGCCGCTCTCCAGGTTGTCCATCACCTCGCGCACCGTCACCGTCGGCACGAAGGGCGCGCGGATGCTCAGCGACCCATGCGGCTTGACGGGGACCTCGGTCGACAAGGGCTGGCCCAGCGCCTGCCAGGCCGCCATACCGCCATCGAGCACCGCCACCGCCTCGTGGCCCAGCCAGCGCAGCAGCCACCACAGGCGCGCCGCGAACATGCCGCCGTGGGCGTCGTAGGCGACCACTTGCGTGTCGTCGTCGATGCCGAAAGCCCGCAGGGCTTCGGCCAGCGCTTCCTTCTCCGGCAGCGGATGGCGGCCGAGGAATGCGCCGTCAGGCCCGCGCTTGGCGCCCGACAGCACGGTCTCGATGTCGGCGAACACCGCGTTCGGCAGGTGGCCGGCGGCATAGCTGTCGCGCCCGGCCGCGAGGTTCATCAGGTCATGGCGGCAGTCCACCAACACCCACTTCGGGTCGTCGATATGGGCGGCCAGCTGGCTGGCCGAAATCAGGGTCTTGAACATGGCGTAAAGTCTCCTTCTACGATTCGCTGACCACGGGGTCCTGGTCCTTGACGACGGCGCCGCGCGCCGTCTTGCGGGTATTGTAGAACGTCGCGGCCAGTCCCGAGAGCAGGATCACGCCGATGCCCAGCCACACATGCCAGTCGAAGGCGTCGCCCCACAGGATCAGGCCCCACAGGGTGGAGAACACGATGCCGGTGTACTGCAGGTTGGCCACCACCAGCACCTTGCCCACGCGGTAGGCGCGGGTCATGCACATCTGGGCGATCAGGGCGGCGCCGCCGATCCCCAGCAGCAGCAGGAAGCCGTACGGGGTGTGCGAATGGAACAGGGCGCCCTGCGGGCCGTCGCCGGCCACGGTCGCAAACAGGCCGACCACGGTCGTGGTCAGCGAGAAGTAGAACACCACGCGGTATTCGGGCTCTCCCAGCTGGCCGAGTTTACGCACCTGCATATAGGCCATGGCCGAGATCATCGACGAGCACACACCGGCCAGGCCGCCCAGCCACTGCTGGCTCTCGACCGCCGGCTGCAGCACCATGGTCACGCCGAAGAAGCTGGAGGCGATCGCCACTACCAGCGGCCATTCGGCATGCTTGGTCTTGGTCCACCAGCCCATGGCGAACATCCCGGCCGCGATCCAGATCGGGGCCATGTAGTTGAGCGTCATCGCGGTGGCCAGCGGCAGGCGGCCGATCGCGAAGAACCACAGCCACAGCGAGGTCACGCCGACCAGGCTGCGCCACAGGTGGGCCTTGCCGAAATCCGTCTTGAAGGTGCCGCCCTGGTGGCGCACCATGAGCAGCAGGATGAGGGTGCCGATCAGGCCCCGGTACATCAGCAGTTCGGAGGTGGAATAGAACTCGGAAGCCAGCTTCACGCCCGCGCCCATGGCGGCGAACGCGAAGCTGGCGTACAACATCCAGAGGGAAGCCATCGGATTTCCAGTGAAAGACCGTGCGGCATTGGCGCCGCGCGGTCCGTGGCGCCAGGGTGCGGCGCCGGTTTTAGTACTTAAGGGGTTACAAGGCGATCCTGCTGCGATACCACTCGTGGAAGTGCTGCATGCCGTCTTCCATCGGCGACTGGTAGGGACCGACTTCGTTGACGCCGCGCGCCACCAGGATCTTGCGGCCGGCGTCCATGCGCAGGCCGATCTCGTCGTCCTCGACCGCGGTCTCCATATAGGCGGCGCGCTCGGCCTCGACGAATTCGCGCTCGAACAGCACGATCTCTTCGGGGTAGTAGAACTCGACCACGTTGCGGGTCTTCTGCGGGCCGTCCGGCCACAGGGTCGACACCACCAGCACGTTCGGGTACCACTCGACCATGATATTCGGGTACAGCGTCAGCCAGATCGCGCCGTACTTGGGCGGCTGGCCGTTGTTGAACTTCAGGACCTGTTCCTGCCAGCGCTTGTAGGCCGGCGAGCCGGCCTTCTGCAGCGCGCGGTTCACGCCCACGGTCTGCACGCTGTAGTCGCTGCCGAATTCCCATTTCAGGTCGTCGCACGAGACGAAGTTGCCCAGGCCCGGGTGGAACGGTTCGACGTGGTAGTCCTCCAGGTAGACCTCGATGAAGGTCTTCCAGTTGTAGTCGCACTCGTGGATTTCGACGTGGTCGAACATATAGCCCGAGAAGTCGAGGTCCTTCGTCACCGACAGCTTGCCCAGCTTGTCCATCACGTTGTAGCCGTTCTGTTCGAACAGCAGGCCGTTCCAGTTCTGCAGCGGGGTCTTGGACAGGTTCAGGCACGGCGTGTCCGCGAAATGCGGTGCGCCGATCAATTCGCCCTTCAGGTCATAGGTCCAGCGGTGCAGCGGGCACACGATGTTCTTCGCATTGCCGCGGCCATTGAACATCAGCGCCTGGCGATGGCGGCAGACGTTGGACAGCACTTCGATGCCGCCCGCATTACGCACCAGCATGCGGCCTTCGTGCTCCGAGGCGAGCGTCGCGAAGTCCCCGGTTTCCGGCACCATCAATTCATGGCCGATATAGCGCGGGCCATTGTGGAACAGTTGCTGCATCTCGCGCTTGAGGAGCGCGTCGTCAAAATAAACATTTACCGGAAGCTGTGCGTTCGAGCGCGCCAGCTTGGCGTGGGTAGCCAGATCGGACATCCCAACCCCCCTTTAAGGTAGCTTCCAAAGAAGAGAAAGAATCCAAAGACCAGTATTTAAGTAGAGGAATACGGTATTTCGGACAGAACCGGAGATTATACTGCGTAACAGGCTCTACCGTCTTGGGCCGGCGCGAGTTTGTGGTGCGCGGGGTTTGATGTGTTGCCGATGAGGCATGGTTTTCATGTCGGAAAAAAGGGCAGGGTGGGGGCGTCGACCGGATTGTTGACGCACTTGCTAGTTGTGAATGCTGCAATGTGCGCCCCCCGTGGGGTGGGATTGATCTAAAATACGCGATTGGACTGACCCACGGCGCACAACTGGGCGCCTTCACGATAGCGACTTATGGCAAAGAATATGACAGCGGATAGCGCGCCGGCAGCAGCAGCTGCGCCTCCGCAATCCTTCGAGCAGGCGATGGCCGAACTGGCCCAGCTCGTGACACAGATGGAGTCCGGCGCCTTGCCGCTGGAAGCCTCGGTCGCGGCCTACGCGCGCGGCTCCGAACTGGTCAAGTATTGCGCGGCCCAGCTCGAAAAAGTCGAGTCCCAGGTCAAGGTGCTCGAAGGCGACATGCTCAAGCCATTCAGCGACGACGAGGCGGCTCAATGACGCCAGACCTCATGACGGCGCAGGATTTCAGCGCCTGGACCCGCGCCGTCCAGGCCAGGGTCGAGGAAGCGCTCGACACCTTCCTGCCCCCAGCCGACCGCGTCCCGCACAAGCTGCACGAAGCGATGCGCTACACCACGCTCGGTGGCGGCAAGCGCGTACGCCCGCTGCTGGCGTATGCCGCCGGCGCGCTGTTCGACGCCGATCCGCAAACGCTGGCCCGGGTCGCGAGCGCGGTCGAAATGATCCACGTGTATTCGCTGGTGCACGACGACATGCCGTGCATGGACGACGACGCCCTGCGCCGCGGCAAGCCGACGGTGCACGTGGCCTATGACGAAGCGACCGCGCTGCTGGTCGGCGACACCTTGCAGGCGCAAGCTTTCGAGGTGGTGGCCGGCACCGACAGCGCGGCGGTGCCGCCGGCGCGCCAGTTGACGATGGTGCGCCTGCTGGCGCAAGCTGCCGGCTCCGCCGGCATGTGCGGCGGCCAGGCGATCGACCTCGATAGCGTCGGCCTGTCGCTCACCCGCGAACAGCTCGAGCGCATGCATCAATTGAAAACCGGCGCCATGCTGCGCGTGTCGGTGCTGCTCGGCGCGCTCGCCGGCCGCGACCTGGCGCAGCAAGAGCTGCAGGCATTGGACGCCTATTCCGCCGCGGTGGGACTGGCGTTCCAGGTGGTCGACGATGTGCTCGACGCCACCGCCGATTCGGCCACGCTGGGCAAGACCGCCGGCAAGGACGCGGCCGACAACAAACCGACCTATGTGTCGATCCTCGGCCTGGAGCCATCGCGCGCGCTGGCCGAGCAACTGCGGCGTGACGCGCACGAAGCGCTGGCGCCATTTGGAGACAAAGCACAGCGTCTGCGCGAACTGGCAGACCTGATCGTGCAGCGGAAGGCCTAAATGAACCTGCTAGAAAAAATCAACGACCCATCCGACCTGCGCAAGCTGCCGCGCACCCAGCTCACCCCGCTGGCGCACGAGCTGCGCCAGTTCCTGCTCGAGTCGGTGTCCAGGACCGGCGGCCACCTGTCGTCCAACCTGGGCACGGTGGAACTGACGATCGCGCTGCACTACGTGTACGACACGCCGCGCGACCGCATCGTGTGGGACGTCGGCCACCAGACCTATTCGCACAAGATCCTCACCGGCCGCCGCGGCCGCATGCCCACATTGCGCCAGCTGAACGGCCTGTCGGGCTTCCCGAAGCGCGACGAGAGCGAGTACGACACCTTCGGCACCGCCCACTCGTCGACCTCGATCTCGGCGGCGCTGGGCATGGCCGCAGCGGCCAAGATCAAGGGCGAGGGCCGCCATGCGATCGCCGTCATCGGCGACGGCTCCATGACCGCCGGCATGGCGTTCGAGGCGCTCAATAACGCGGGCGTCGAGGACGACGTCAACCTGCTGGTCATCCTGAACGACAACGATATGTCGATCTCGCCGCCGGTCGGCGCCCTGAACCGCTACCTGGCGCGCCTGCTGTCGGGCCAGTTCTACGCCGCCGCCAAGAACGTGGGCAAGAGCGTGCTGCCGGCGCCGGTGCTCGATCTGGCGCGCAAGCTCGAGGAACACGCCAAGGGCATGGTGGTCCCGGCCACGATGTTCGAGGAATTCGGCTTCAATTACATTGGCCCGATCGACGGCCATGATCTCGATTCGCTGATCCCGACGCTGGAAAACATCAAGAAGCTTAAGGGCCCGCAATTCTTGCACGTGGTGACCAAGAAGGGCCAGGGCTACAAGCTGGCCGAGGCCGAGCCGATCCTGTACCACGGCACCGGCAAGTTCAATCACCTCGAGGGCATCAAGCCGGCCACCGCGCCAGGCAAGATCACCTACACCGAGGTATTCGGCAACTGGCTGTGCGATATGGCAGCGGCGGATAAGCGCCTGGTCGGCATCACGCCCGCCATGCGCGAAGGCTCGGGCATGGTGCGCTTCCACCAGGAGTACCCGCAGCGTTACTTCGACGTCGGCATCGCCGAACAGCACTCGGTGACCTTCGCGGCCGGCATGGCCACCGAAGGCGTCAAGCCGGTGGTCGCCATCTATTCGACCTTCCTGCAGCGCGCCTACGACCAGCTGATCCACGACGTGGCGCTGCAAAACCTGGACGTGACCTTTGCGCTCGACCGCGCGGGCCTGGTCGGCGCCGACGGCGCGACCCACGCCGGCAACTACGACCTGGCTTATCTGCGCTGCATCCCGAACATGGTCGTGATGGCGGCGTCGGACGAGAACGAGTGCCGCCAGATGCTGACCACCGCCTATCACTATCCCGGCCCGGCCGCGGTGCGCTATCCGCGCGGCGCCGGCGTCGGCGCCCCGATCGTCGAGGCCTTGACCTCGATCGAGATCGGCAAGGGCGAAGTGCGCCGCACCGGCAAGGACGTCGCGATCCTGGCGTTCGGCTCGATGGTGGCGCCAAGCCTGAAGGCGGGCGAGGAACTCGATGCGACCGTGGCCAATATGCGCTTCGTGAAGCCGCTCGACGTCGAACTGGTCAAGCGCCTGGCGCAGGAGCACGACTTCCTGGTGACGGTGGAAGAGGGCTGCATCATGGGCGGCGCCGGCGCCGCCGTGATGGAAGCGCTGGCCGAAGCTGGCATCGCCAAGCCGGTGCTCAACCTGGGCCTGCCGGACAGCTTCATCGATCAGGGCGATCCGGCAGCGCTGCTGGCGTCGGTCGGCCTGGATGCCAATGGCATCGCGGCGTCGATTCGCGCGCGCCAGGTGGCGCAGGGCGAGCCGCGGCTGGTGGTGAATAACGGCTGAGTTCTGGTCGCGTCTTGCAGTGCGGCGCCCTGTGCGCCGCCGCATGCCATATAAGAAGGCGATGTACCCGTTAGATATGGATGAGCATTGAACTGCTGAGCTGATCCGAGGTCCAATCCTGGTCGTCATCGACCGGGAGTTCACGATGAAAGCGCCTAAGTTTGAGAAGCTGTTCGCCCAGCTGCCTCAACTGAACCAGCCGCAGCGTCAGCAGGTGCTCGCTGCCCTGCATCCGGCAGCCGGGCTCGACCGGGTGGTCGCCCTTATCGGAGAGATCCGATCGAAGGGGCGCTGCTGCCCGGATTGCGGCTGCGAGCGCTGCCACCGGCACGGCCAGGCCAACGACTTGCAACGTTATCGCTGTTGCGCATGCGGTCGCACCTTCAACGACCTGACGGGCACACCGCTGGCGCGGCTCAGGCACAAGGGCAAGTGGCTCGATTATCTCGACACGGTGCTCGATTCGCGCACGGTCCGCTCTGCTGCCAAGCGGCTCGGCGTGCACCCCAACACCACCTTTCGCTGGCGCCATCGCTTTCTCGACCGGGTCAAGGACGACCGGGCCGAGCGCCTGCTCGGAATCGTCGAGGCCGACGAGACGTTCCTGCTCGAATCGCAGAAGGGTTCACGCAAGCTCGATCGCAAGTCGCGCAAGCGGGGCGGCAAGGCGGCCCTGCGCGGCATTTCGCATCACCTCGACTGCATCCTGGTAGCGCGCGACCGCAGCGGCCAGACCATCGACGCCGTGACCGGTCGCGGCGCCTTGAAGGTGGCCCAGCTGGTCAAACACTTGCTGCCAAAACTCGATCCCGAAGCGCTGCTGGTCACCGATGCCAACGCTGCCTATCCCGCCTTTGCCCGAGCCCATGGCATCGCCCACCAGGCCGTCAATCTCAGCGCCGGCGAACACGTCCGCAACGGTGCCGAAGGCGCGATCCATGTTCAAAATGTGAACGCCTACCACCGGCGCTTCAAGCAATGGCTGGCGCGCTTCCATGGCGTGGCGTCGCGCTGGCTCCCCAACTATCTGGGCTGGCATTGGGCACTCGATGGCGGGAGGGTTACATCCGTCGAGAAATTGCTGCGCAGTGCAATTCGGGGTCATCCACAGATAACGGTGACAGCGCCTATAAGAAAGGCCCCCGCATTCCAGCGAATGCGGGGGCCTTTTGACGTCCCGCCGCAGCGGGACGCGATTGGTGCTTTACTGCGACGGGTTAGTCAGGAAGGCCGTTCATGTACATGACATTACCGTTTTCGATAGAGATGTTGTTCGAGCCCACGATCTGGACGTCGGCAACGATCTGGATCACGATGTCGGTGTGGTCGATCTTCTGGTCGCCGTTGTCCAGGACGAGGTACTGCACACCCATGCCATTGAGCAGAACGGCAGTGTCTGCCACGCCATTTGCCGCGAGATTGTAGCCAGAGGTAAGCGCCGCGTAGACATCCTCGGCCGTTTCGCTGGCCGGCGTATCCAGGGTTCCTTTGACAGCGTGCTTGACGGTTCCTGGCAGGCTGAATTCGATCTTGCTGTAGTCGGTCACATAGACCACGTCATAGCCGCCTGTCACCAACGATCCGTTTTCCAGCGTGACGATCATGTTCGAATCCGAGAATTTTTCGATTTCGATGAGGTCCGGGCCGCCATTGGTGCGGATGATATCGGCGCCGCTGCCGCCCACGAGGAGGTCGCGTGCACTGCTGCTGATGAGCTCGTCGTCCCCTGCGCCGCCATACAGGCGATCGCCATGGAGGGCGGTGAGCTTGTCATTGCCATTGCCGCCGTACAGGATCGCGAAGCTGGAGCTCGAGCTGGTCGTGGCGGTCATGATGTCGTCGCCGTCGAAGCCCCAGGCGCGTGCGCCGGAGATGGTGTCGTTTGCGCCGCTGCCAAGCTTGTACTCGGTCGCGTATTGATCGCGCACCTGCGTGTTATCCGACTTGAGGACGGTGATCACGCCGCTCATCGGCGTGGCTTGCTGCGCTACCAGGGTGAACGCGGAATTTGGCGACGTGCCGAGTGCGAGCGCGGGCGAGGTCTCCGACGATGGAGCGACCGTTCCCAGCACGATGTCGCCAGCTACGTTGGTCTGCACCATGAGGCCGATCTCATTGGCCGAGATGATCAGCTTCGGCGCTTCTTCGATCGTGACTTTCAGCGCCGTGGTCTGCTGACCGACATTGCCAGCCTGGTCGAACTGGCGCACTACCACGTTGCTGGTGCCGACGCTGGTCACGGTAAGGGTGGCGTCGCCGTTGACGGCGGCTTGGTTGCCGGTAATCCAGGTGGTGCCGCCGTTAAGGCTATATTCCCATGCGCTGTTTGGACCGTCTTCCAGGCCGCTGATGTCGATCTGCACCGAGGTTGCTGACGGGCTGCTGTTGCTGTGCAGCTCGATGGTCGGGGTCTTTGGCGCTACGCTGTCGAGTGTGAAATCGAATTTACGGAAGCTCTGGTTGCCGGCGATGTCAGTCACGCGCACCCAGACGGTGTTCAGGCCTTGCTCGTATTGCGGGGCCTTGGTCCATTCGGCGTTGACTGGAGGCTGGTCGAAGCCCGTATTCGAGTTCGAGTTCGAGTTAGGGGTGCTGGTCGGCAGGCTGGATGGGCCGGTCTGCGACATCACGACATACTCGACCTTGGCGCCCGGTTCCACATTGGTCACGTCCAGCGTGCCGTCCTTGGTCACCAGATCCGTATTGTTGCCGAGTTGCTTGTGGAAAGTGTCGTTCTTCAGTGCGACCAGGGGCTGCGTCACGAAGCCGTCGTACACGATCGTTTGAACGAAAGGCATGGTGGAGGCGCCACTCGAGTCGACCGCGCGAACGTAAATCGTGGTCACCTTGTTGAAAGGATCAAGGTTTGGCACGTTAGGCACGGTCGGCAGGGTCGGCAGCGTCGGCAGCGTCGGCAGCGGGATAATCGGCAGGTTCGGCAGGTTCGGCAGGTTCGGCAGGTTCGGCAGGGTCGGCAGCGGCACCACTGGCGAGATGACCGAGACGTCTGGCGAGACGAAGGTGGTGATGTGCTGCGGATGGCCCAGTTGAACACCTTTCAACACCACGGTATTGGTCGCGGCGTCGGTCACGATGTTCTTGTCGCTATAGTTCACGCCATCGAGGCTGTATTCGAAATGCTGGCCCGCACGCAGGTCGCGGCCGACGTAGCTGAAGGTGACGTCAGCCGTGCTCTGGTTGGTGATGTTGTCCTTGAGGTTCAGATCGAAGTCGCCTTGCTTGACGGTCTGGAACGACAGCTCGAAGCTGAAAGTCGGGGACGGGACCGACGGCGTGCTCGGGTACACGACCTCGACTGCGGCCGGCAGGCCACCCTTGCCCAGCGCATCGACCACGTCTTGCAGGCTGGCCTTGGCCGGCATCACTTTCAGGACCTTGTCCATGCCGCCGCCGCGCAGCAGCGATTCGAGCGTCACCGGGTCGCCGGCGGCTGCCTTGGCGGTATCGGCCAGGGCCTTGGCCAGCGCCACCGGCTCCTTCGTGCCGCGCGCGGTGTCGAACAGGGCCAGCAGCGTGGTGTTGACGGCGATCGCCTCGACCACTTGCGGGTTCTTGGTCGCGGTATCGGCGAACGAGACGGCGGCTTTCACCAGTACGTCCAGGTCGGCGGCGGTAGCGTCGGCGGTCACGCCACGCACCAGGATGCGGGCCGCCTCGATCGAGGCATAGCCGCTGTATTCGGTGCCGTCGGCTTCGACCGCGGCAGTGAAGGCGTCGGCGGCCTGCTGGCGCAGTTGCGACAGGGTGGAGTCGCTGCCTTGCGCGCCTTTCAGGATGGCGACGGCGACGTCGGCCATCGAGGCATGGCCTTTCGCGACCACGTCGGTCCAGTATTCCAGGCCGGTGGCGTCGGGGGCACGGTGGAACAGCTGCTGGTAGATCTCGGCGATGCGGTCGTTGACGCTGTCGGTGCCGAAGCGAATTTGCGCTTCTTCCGAAGTGGCGAAGGCTTGCGTGATCGCGCCGAGGTCGCCGTCGTTGTTGGCGAGCTGCTGGGACCAGAATTTCAGGCCGGCCGGGTCCGCCGGACGGCCGTAGAAGGCCAGGTAGAAGGAATTGACGGTCGAATCGTAGGTGCTGAAAGTGCTCATGATGTGCCGATTGAAAGTAGCGGAACAGGATGTTTCCGTGAGGCACAAGTCTACGCATGGGAGTAGATGAACGAGAAATGATTTTGCGGCTTTGTGGTAGTTTCCAGACAAACTATTGCTAATTATTTACCGATTTAACAGAATTTTGGCGGTTTTAACGATGTGGAACGCCGAAATAATGAAAACAACGTTAAAAACGGAATTAACATTTCGCTATTATGGCAGCAAGGCTGTTTTAGGGGCGACCTTTTGCCTATTGCTTGCGGTGCAAGCACTGACTGCGCCGGCCGTGACCACGAAACCTGCCAGCGTCATCGCACCCAGCGTTTCGCCAAGCAAGGCGAATCCCATCAGGGCGGTCGTGCCGGGGACCAGGTAGAACAGGCTGGCGACCTTGCTGGCTTCGCCCTTGCGCATCATGCGAAACAGCAGGCTGACGGCGCCGATCGAATTGACGATCGACAGCCAGCCGGACGCCAGCAGCAGCTCCGCGCCCCAGCGCACCTCGAAGCCTTCGAACCACAGGGCCAGCGGCAGCGCGACGATGCTGGCGACAGCAAGCTGGATGCAGCCGCCGGTGCGCAGGTCTGCATCGGCGCAGTATTTTTTCTGGTACAGGGTGCCGAGCGTGATGCCGGCCAGGGCCAGGCTCACCGCGCCCAGGCCGGCCAGGGTGGCGCCGCCGATCCGGTCGGCCACCACCAGCGCCACGCCGCCCAGGCCCGCCGCCAGGCCGAGCCACTGCCGGCCGTTGACCCGTTCATGCAGGAACACGCTGGCGCCGAGGGCGGTGAACAGCGGCATGGTGCCGACGATCAGGGCCGACACGCCGGCGCTCACGCCCAGCTTCAGGCCGGTGTACAGGCTGGAAAACTGCAGCGCCTGCATCAGCAGGCCAACCACCACCAGATGCGCCGCCGGCTTCCAGCCGGTCGGCCATGGCGCCCGGGTGAGCAGCGCGATCGCCAGCAGCACCAGCGCCGCCAGCGCGAAGCGCAGGAACAGCAGGGTGAACGGTCCGGCATAGGGCAGCGCGAGCTTGCCGACCACATAGCCCGAACTCCACATGAGGATGAACAGGAAGGGTAGCGTGGAGGAGGGCGCTGCGATTATTGGTTTGAGGATGCTGGATGCCGTCATGATCGTCTCCGGTGGGGGAGAGACCAGATTACTGTCCTGTCTTTATGGATACAATACGCTGAATCGATAACAGATTGTTTCCAATGGGGATACCATGAGCGAATTGGCGCCGCGCGATTTCTCGGACCTGTGGCCTTTCGTCCAGGTGGTCGAGGCGGGCAGTTTTTCGGAAGCGGCGCGCCGGATGGGCACGACCAAGGCCAGCGTCAGCAAGGCGGTGGCGCGGCTCGAAAAGGCGCTGCAGGTAAAACTGCTGAACCGCTCCACGCGCCATATCGCCCTGAGCGAAGCGGGGCGCGACATTTACCAGCACGCCGTGCGCATGATCGACGAGGGCCGGGCCATCGAGGCCGCGGCGGCGGGGCAGCAGTCGGGGCCTGGCGGCACGCTGCGCGTGTCGACCTCGATGGCGTTCGGGAACGCGCAAGTGGCCGCGCTGCTGCCCGGCTTCATGGCGCGCTACCCCGAGGTGCGCGTGGTCCTGAACCTAACCGACCGTCACGTCGACCTGGTCGAAGAAGGCATCGACGTCGCGCTGCGCCTGTCGCCGAAGATCGACCTGATGAGCGTCGTCGCGCGGCCGGTGGCGCCGCTGCGCTACGTGCTGGCGGCCTCGCCCGATTACGTGCGGCGCTGCGGCATGCCGCTAGATGTCGCCGGGCTGGCTGGCGCGCATTGCCTGACCTTCGCCGACACGGGGCCCGGCGCGGTCTGGGAATTTGACGTGGACGGCGCGCCGGTCCGGCTCAAGCCCGCCAGCGCATTGGCGGTCAACAGCAGCCAGGCGCTGCGCGAAGCCATGCTGGGCGGCGCCGGCATCGCCCTGCTGCCGACCTTCGTCGTGGGCGAGGACATCCGCGCCGGCCGTGCGCTGCATGTGTTGCCGGCGGCGCGGCCGGTGGGCATGTTCGGCAGCCAGGTGCTGGCCGTCTATCGCGAAAACCGCTTCCTGCCGCAGAAGGTGAGGGTATTCATCGACTACCTGCTCGAACAGTGGGGCGAGCGGCCGCCGTGGGACGATTTTTTGGCTGCCGTTACAACCCCGCCGGCTGGCCGAACAACGCCTCGGCGCGCTGGTACAGGATCCAGGAAGTAGCGATGTACTTGTCGCCGCTCCTGGCCACATTGCCGCGGTGGGTATGGGTGAAGCCGGCAGGCGCGATCACCAGCCGCCCCTTTTTTGGCGCGATCTTGCGGCCCTGGTACAGGAACTCGGTCTCGCCGCCATCTTCCACGTCGTTGAGATAGAACATCCACAGCAGTACCCGGTGCAGCGAATCGCAGCTGGCGTTCTGCGGATAGATCTCGGAATGCCAGTGGTGGTAGCCGCCGCTGGACTGCCGGTACTTCTGCAGGTTGATGGTGCCGGGGCGGTACAGCACGCGCACCAGGTCTTCGATATACGGACGCCCCACTTCCTCGAAGTTGTCCATCGATAGCACCGTCGGCGTGCCGGTCTGAGGATGCTGCAGGGTCGGCGACAGGGAACCCATCAGCAGCATGCGGTAGCGGTCGACGTACTGCACCAGGTGGCGCGACATCGTCTCGAGCAGCAACTGGGTGACGTCGTCCCATTCGCGGTGCAGGTTGATGGTGATGTCGTAGCTGTCCTTCTTGTCGACGTCGACGCCGTTGCCGGTGCGCCCGCGCACGACCTTGTCGCTGGCCTCGAAGCGCGCCAGCAGCGCGTCGCATTGCTGCGCCGTGAGCGCGTCGTCGAATACGCCGATGAAGTCGTCCATGGATCAGCCCCGCTTGCGTTCGTGCTGCCACAGCACGTCGCTGCCGCCGGCATGGCGGTTCAGCACGCGCGCCAGCACGAACATCAGGTCGGACAGGCGGTTGACGTACTGGCGTGGGTGGGCGTGGATCTGCTCTGCCTTCGACAGGGCCACGATGGCGCGCTCGGCGCGCCGGCACACGGTGCGGCAGACGTGGGCGGTGGAGGCCGCGCGCGAGCCGGCCGGCAGGATGAATTCCTTCAGGACCGGCAGGTCGGCGTTGTACTTCTCGAGCAGGCTGTCCAGGCGCGCCACGTGCTCTTCCTTGATCATCTGGTAGCCGGGGATGCACAGCTCGCCGCCCAGGTCGAACAGGTCGTGCTGGATCGAGACCAGCTCTTCGCGCAATGCGGCCGGCATGTCTTCGCACAGCAGCAGGCCGACGAAGGAATTGAGTTCGTCGACTTCGCCCAGTGCGTGGATGCGCGCGCTGTCCTTGCCGGTGCGGCTGCCGTCGCCCAGGCCGGTGCTGCCGTCGTCGCCGGTGCGGGTCGCGATTTTCGAGAGGCGGTTGCCCATGATGTTGCCTTATGCGTTGGTGAGAAAAAACGATGGGATGAGCATACGACAAAACGTGGCGAATGTGCTTGCTTGTGCTTACAATCGAAGCATGCCCGATCATGCCTTTCAACCCGACCCGGCGCCGCGCCGTGCGCAGGTGGCGGCGGCCCTGCGCGCGCGCCTGCCGGCGTCTTGCGTGCTGTCCGACCCCGAAGACACCCGGCCCTACGAATGCGACGGCCTGGCCGCCTATCGCCAGCTGCCGCTGGTCGTGACCCTGCCGACCGACGAAGCGCAGGTGCTGGCCATCCTCGACGTCTGCCGTGAGTTACAAGTGCCGGTAGTGCCGCGCGGCGCCGGCACGGGCCTGTCGGGCGGCGCGCTGCCGATTCGCGATGGTGTCGTTCTGTCCACTGCGCGCATGAGCCAGATCAAGCGCGTCGACCCGCTGGCGCGCACCGCCGTCGTGCAACCGGGCGTGCGCAACCTGGCGATCTCCGAAGCCGCCGCGCCCTTCGGCCTCTACTATGCGCCCGACCCGTCGTCGCAGATCGCCTGCACCATCGGCGGCAACGTGGCCGAGAACGCGGGCGGCGTACACTGCCTCAAATACGGCCTGACCGTGCACAATGTGCTGCGGGTGCGGGTGGCCACCATCGAGGGCGACGTCATCGAGCTGGGCGGCGCGGCGCTCGATGCGCCGGGGCTCGACCTGCTGGCCGTGTTCATCGGTTCAGAAGGCATGCTCGGCATCGTCACCGAGGTGACGGTAAAACTGGTGCCCAAGCCGGCGCTGGCCCAGGTCATCATGGCCTCGTTCAATGACGTGGTCACGGCCGGCAATGCGGTGGCCGACGTGATCGCGGCCGGCATTATCCCGGCCGGCCTCGAGATGATGGACCGCACCTCGGTGCGCATGGTCGAGCCCTTCGTGCAGGCCGGCTACGACCTCGACGCCGCCGCCATCCTGCTGTGCGAGGCCGACGGCACGGCGCTCGAGGTGGCCGAGGAGATCGCGCGCATGAGCGCGGTGCTCGAGCGCGCCGGCGCGACCGCGATCGCGGTGTCGCAGAGCGAGGCGGAGCGGGTGCGCTTCTGGTCCGGCCGCAAGAATGCCTTCCCGGCGGCGGGCCGCATCTCGCCCGACTATTACTGCATGGACGGCACCATCCCGCGCAAGCAGCTGGCGCGGGTGCTGGCCGGCATCGCCGCGATGGAACAGACCTACGGCCTGCGCTGCTCGAACGTGTTCCACGCCGGCGACGGCAATATGCATCCGCTGATCCTGTTCGACGCCAGCGCGCCCGGCGAGTTCGAGCGCGCCGAAGCCTTCGGGGCCGCGATCCTGGCGCTGTGCGTCGAAGTGGGCGGCACCATCACCGGCGAGCATGGCGTGGGCAAGGAAAAGATCGACTCGATGTGCGTGCAGTTCGGCCGCAAGGAGCTCGATGCCTTCTTCGCGGTCAAGCATGCCTTCGACCCGGTCGCGCTGCTCAATCCGGACAAGGCGATCCCGACCCCGCACCGCTGCGCCGAATTCGGCAAGCTGCACGTGCACCACGGCGAGGTTCCGTTCCCGGACCTGCCGCGTTTTTGAACGAGAGCCATATGGGAACGATCGAACGATTCCAGGAGCGGGTACGGGCCGCGGCGCGCGAGCGTGAACCGCTGTGCATCCGCGGCGGCGGCAGCAAGGACTGGTATGGCGGCGCGCCGCACGGAACAGTTCTCGACACCTGCGACTACTCCGGCATTGTCGACTACGAGCCGACCGAACTCGTGATCACGGCGCGCTGCGGCACGCCGCTGGCCGAGATCGAGGCGTTGCTTGCGCAGCACAACCAGATGCTGGCCTTCGAGCCGCCTTATTTCGGCGCCGGCGCCACCGTGGGCGGCACGGTCGCGGCGGGCCTGTGCGGCCCGCGGCGCGCCAGCAGCGGCGCCACGCGCGACTTCGTGCTCGGCGCCAGGCTGCTGGACGGGAAGGGCGACGTGCTGTCGTTCGGCGGCAAGGTGATGAAGAACGTGGCCGGCTACGACGTCTCGCGCATGCTGGCCGGTTCGATGGGCACGCTCGGCCTGCTGCTGGAAGTGTCCTTGAAGGTGCTGCCACGGCCCTTCGCCGAGGCCACGCTGCGCTTCGAGATGAGCGAGATCGACGCCATCCGCATCCTCAACGAATGGGGCGGCCAGCCCTTGCCGCTATCTGGCAGCGCCTGGTGCGGCGGCCAGCTGGCGCTGCGCCTGTCCGGCGCCGAGGCGGCGGTCGATGCCGCGATGCGGCTGCTGGGCGGCGAAGCGGTGCCGCATCCGGATGCGGCTGCGTTCTGGGCCGACGTACGTGAACAGCGTCACGTATTCTTCTTAGGCAGCGAGCCCTTGTGGCGCCTGTCGGTGCCGTCGACCACCGGCGCGCTCGTGCTCGGCGGCGACCAGCTGATCGAGTGGGGCGGCGCCCAGCGCTGGCTGCGCGCGGATGGTGATGCCCCAACGGCCGGGGCGATCCGGCGCACGGTGCAAGCCTGCGGCGGCCACGCGACCCTGTTCCGTGGCGGCGACAAGGGTATTGGCGTGTTCCAGCCGCTGGCGCCGGCGCTGGCGCGCATCCATGCGCGCATGAAGGATGCCTTCGATCCCGCCCACATCTTCAACCCGGGCCGACTGTACCCCGAAAGCGCCTGATCCATGCAAACGACACTCGCCGATTTCATCAAGGGCACGCGCGAAGGCGCGGAAGCCGAAGCGATCCTGCGCGCCTGCGTGCACTGCGGCTTCTGCACCGCCACTTGCCCGACCTATCAACTGCTGGGCGACGAACTCGATGGCCCGCGCGGCCGCATCTACCTGATCAAGCAGGTGCTCGAGGGCGCGCAGCCGACCCGCAAGACCCAGCTGCACCTGGACCGCTGCCTCACCTGCCGCAACTGCGAAACCACCTGTCCTTCCGGCGTCAAGTATGGGCGCCTGGTCGACATCGGCCGCAAGCTGGTCGACGAGCGCGTGCCGCGTCCGCTGAATGAAAGGATCAGGCGCACCACGCTCAAGGAATGCCTGCCGCGCGCCGGCGTGTTCAAGCCGGCTTTCAGGATAGGGCAGGCGCTGCGGCCCCTGTTGCCCGCAGGGCTGCAGGACAAGCTGCAGCCGGCGCGCGCCGCCGGCCGCTGGCCGACCCGGACTCACGCGCGCAAGATGCTGCTGCTGGACGGCTGCGTGCAGCCGGCGATGGCGCCGAACATCAATGCCGCCACGGCGCGCATGCTCGATTCTCTCGGCGTGCAGCTGGTGGTGGCGCCGAAGGCCGGCTGCTGCGGCGCGCTGCGCTATCACATGAACGACCAGGACGGCGGCCTGGACGACATGCGCCGCAACGTCGACGCCTGGTGGCCGTATGTGGAGAACGGCGAGGTCGAGGCGATCGTGATGACCGCCTCCGGCTGCGGCGTCACGGTCAAGGAATACGGCCACCTGCTGGCGCACGATCCGGATTATGCCGACAAGGCCCGTCGCATCAGCGAGATCACTCGCGACCTGTCCGAGATCCTGCCGCAGTTCGAGGAGCAGATCAGGACGCGGGCGCAGGGGAAGGACGCGCCGCGTGTCGCTTATCACCCGCCCTGCACCCTGCAGCACGGCCAGCAAATCCGCGCCAAGGTCGAGGGTGTGCTGCACGCGGCCGGTATCGACGTGGTGCTGTGCGCCGACAACCACCTGTGCTGCGGCTCGGCCGGCGCCTATTCGGTGCTGCAGCCCGAGATCGCGCACCAGCTGCGCGACCGCAAGCTGGCCAGCCTGGATGCGACCGGCGCGGACGAAATCGTGTCGGCGAATATCGGTTGCCTGAGCCACCTGCAGTCGGGGACGGACAAGCCGGTGACGCACTGGATCGAGCTGCTCGAGCGGGCCTTGCGCTGATTGCCGGCGCGCCGCAACGCCGATTTCCTGGTCGTGTTAGGATCGCGCCGAACCCGGCAATCGGCGGGAATTCAGTGGCAAATCAGTGACAACTACCAGGAACGATCTTGAGCTTTACCTTCCAACTCGTGCGTGACGACGAGGGCGGCCCGGCCGCCGTGGTCTTCGAAGACAGCAGCAGTCCCGGCCTGGTGCCGGTGTGGGAAGCCGCCGGCGTCTACGATGCGCTGTACAACAGCGACGGCCGCATGGCGCGCGACGTGTCGCGCGCCATCGCCTATGGCCTCGACCAGTTGAACGAGAACGCCGCGCTGGGCGGCCTGCTGCCGCCGGGCGTGTCGATGACCGAGGCCATCCGCTTCCTCGACAACGTCAGCCGTGGCTGTACCATCCACGGCGTGGCGCGCATACAGACGCGCTGACGACGAATCCGTGCGCTTGTCACAAGCGGTTACGACGGCACTATGGTGTTCAAGTGCAAGGGCTTGTACCATGTGAGCGTTTTGCTCGACTACGAAAGCCTCTTATGACCTTGCCAATCTTTTCACGTTCCATGTGCGTGGGCCTGTTCGCAATCGCCTGCGCCATACCGGCCCACGCCGAAAGCTTCGCCTCCTCGGCCTCCAGCGCCGGTTCGGCGTCGTCGGCCAGCATTTCGGATTCGATCAGCGATTCCAGCACCAGCTCGAGCGGCGACAACAAGGTGGCGGCGGGCGATTATCGCGTGATCGACATCGCGCAAGCCCCGAACAAGCCCGACACCACCCGCCTGACCCTGCGCGCCGAAGCCGGCCAGGTCCGCACCTTCTTCCTCGACGTGCCGAACCGCGCCATGGCCCAGCGCCAGGTCAATAGCGGCGACGTGGTGCGCGTGAACGAACGCGTCTACGGCTACGAATTCGCCTACGCCGACACCCAGCGTCCGTTCTTCCTGGCGCTGCAGGACGACTGGCAGCGCGACCTGGCGTCGCGCAAAGTCGTCATCTGATGCGGCTGCGCAGGACGATCGCCGCATTGGCGCTCGGCCTCTGCGCCACCTTGAGCGGCGCCGCCTGGGCCGGCCTGCCGACCTTCTGCGAGCGCGACAGCGACATCACCGCGCTCGAGCAGGACCGCGTGCTGCGCTTTGCCGGCGTGGTCCGCCAGGAACTCGAACGCTCGGGCGGCAAGGTCGCGCTGGTCTCCCGTGCCGGCGTGGACCTGAGCCGCTTCGGCCTGCTGTATTCGCATGCCGGTGTCGCGCTGCGCGACGATGCCGACGGCACCTGGGCCATTCGCCAGCTGTACTACGCCTGCGAAGATGCGCGTCCGCACCTGTTCGACCAGGGCATTTCGGGCTTTGCGCTCGGGGCCGACGCGCCATCGAGCGGCCATGTGTCGCTGCTGTTCCTGCCAGATCAAGACGGTGCGCAGCTCCAACGCGCCGCGCGCGACAAGGGGCTGGCGCTGGCGCTGCTGGCAGGGAAGTACAGCGCCAATGCCTATGCCTTCGGTACCGATTACCAGAATTGCAACCAGTGGGTGGCCGAACTGCTGGCCGGTGCATGGGGCGGAATATCGGGGCACGGCGCTGGCCAGGGAGGGCAGGTGCGCGAGCAGGCGCAGGACTGGCTGCGCGCGCAGGGCTACGTCGCCGGCCCGGTCAAGGTGCCGGGGCACTTGCTGATGTTCGCCGGCCAGTTCGTGCCGCTGGTGCACGTCAACGACCATCCGGTGGACGACCTGCACGCGCTCGCGCTGCAGGTGAGCGTGCCGGCCTCGATCGAAGCCTTTGTGCGCCAGCGCGCGCCGCAGACGCAGCGCGTGGAGATCTGCCACGACGAGGGCCGCATCGTCGTGCGGCGCGGCTGGGAGCCGCTTGGCGCGGCGTGCGAGCCGGGGCCGGACGATGAGGTCGTGCTGCTCGCGCCGTAAGCGCCGGAGTCGACAAAAGGGGAAAAGATGGACCGTCATTCAAGGTGGACGCCCGCGCCGGGCAAGCGTACCGTGCTGCTGGCCTGCATGCTTGCGTGGCATGCGGCGGTCGCCGCGGCCGACGTCTTGCCGGCGAAGCTGACGGGAACCTGGGGCACGGCCGAATCGCTGTATGAAGGCAAAGCCGGGCAGTCGCAGATGCATCTCGACGCCGATGGCTACGGCGTAGTGGTCGGCTCCACGTCACCTCCCCAACGCATCGACGGCAAGGGTGACGCAGGCCCGGAAGTGCGCGCGATTGCCGGCTTTCCGCTGCACGCAACGCTGGACGGCACGACGCTGACCGCCCGCATGGTCGCGCTCGACCCGAAGGACGCCGAAGAGGCCCGGAGCACCCTGACCACCTGCCGCTACGACGAGGCGGGTCCGACACTGACCTGCGTGGGGCCCGGGCGCAAGTCTGTCGTCATGAGGCGATACAGCGAGACGGTGCCGGCGGAGGTCGCCCGCACGCTCGAGCAAGTACGATCCGTGGCGCAGTAAGACGTCAGGCCGCCAGCAGCTTCTCGATATCGCCCGTCAGTTCTTCCGGTTTGGTGGCCGGCGCATAGCGCTTGACCACCGCGCCGTCCTTATTGACCAGGAACTTGGTGAAGTTCCACTTGATCGCCTCGGTACCCAGCACGCCAGGCGCCTCGCCCTTCAGGAAACGGAACAGCGGATGGGCGTCGTCGCCATTGACGTCGATCTTGGCGAACATCGGGAAGGTCACGCCGTAGTTCTTTTCGCAGAATGCGCCGATCTCGGCCTCGCTGCCTGGTTCCTGGTGGCCGAACTGGTTGCACGGGAAGCCCAGCACCACCAGGCCCTGGTCCGCGTAGCGGCGCTGCAGTTCCTCCAGGCCCTGGTATTGCGGGGTGAAGCCGCACGCGCTGGCGGTATTGACGATCAGGAGCGCCTTGCCGCGATAGCTTGCCAGGTCGACCGGCTGGCCGTCGAGGGCGGTGGCGTTGAATTCATAGGCGGTCATGGCGTTCTCCTTGTGGTTGAATCGCCAAGTTTACGCGAAGGCGGCGCGACGTGCACGGCGTCTCGATGCGACCTCCCGGCACGAATCAAGGCCGTGACTTTTATTGCGTCTTAGCATTTCTTAACGATTTTTGGTCAAATCGCGTGCGACAATTACGCTCGTCCAATTGTCCAGCATCCGGGTTGCCATGCCACGTCACCATTCTTCCGTCTTGCTTCTTGCGCCGATCGTGGCCGGCACGCTGCTCTCGCCTGTCAGCGCGGGCGCCAGCGTCCAGCAGCCGCCCGCGACGCCCACGCCGGTCGTCACGACGCCGGCCACTCCGGCGCCGGAAGCTCCTCCGGCCCAGGCCGAGGTCCCGGTCCAGTCGACGGTCTCGGTCAGCGCGGTGCGCTCGTCGAACCGCATCGACCGCCAGGCCTATGACGTCAAGAGCGATGCGGCGGCGAGCAACGACACCATCGCCGACACCCTGAACAAGGTGCCGTCGGTCGCAGTCGACCCGGACGGCAACGTGACCCTGCGCGGCCGCAGCAATGTGCAGATCCTCATCGACGGCAAGCCGTCCGCCATGATGCAGGGCGAGAACCGCGCCGCGGCCCTGGGCGCGCTGCCGGCGGCCGACCTGGAGTCGGTGGAGGTGATCAACAATCCCGGCGCGCAGTTCGGCAACGAAGGCGGCGGCGGGCCGATCATCAACCTGGTGATGCGGCGCGAACGCACGCCGGGCAGCTTCGGCACGGTCAACGCCAATGCTGGCGCCGAGGGCCGCTTCAATGCCTCCACCTTCGGCAGCTACACGGGCGGACGCCTGAGCGTGCAGGGCGCGCTGTTCGGCCGCCGCGACAGCCGCGGCTCGACCGGCGAGACGACGCGCGACCGCATCGACCCGGCCACCGGCGCCGTGGCCAGCAGCGTGCAGACCTCGACCAGCGAGAACGACACCGAGTCGGCCGGCTTCAATGGCTCGCTCACCTACAACCTGGGCGAGAAGGACGTGGTGTCGGTCAAGGCCAGCTTCAACGCCAACAACCAGGATGGCCTCTCGTCCGAGCGCTATCGCGGCACCGACGCGTCCGGGGCGGTCGAGAGCGATTACCTGCGCTCGACCGTGCGCGACAACAGCAACCGCAGCGCGAGCCTGAGCGCGAGCCTCGACCACAAGGGAGAGCGGCCGGGCGAGATCTTCAAGACCGACCTGCGCCTCTCTGGTACCCGTGGCGAGGGCGACACCCGCTTCGCCAGCGACTACACGGTGCGGCCGATCAACTCGTCCGATCCGCTGACCCGCCAGGACAACCTGAACGAGACCCGTATCATCGACTTCACCGGCGACTACGAGCGTCCGGGCGAGGCGGGCGTGCTCAAGCTGGGCTACAAGGTGATACGCAACAGCAACGTGATCGACACCCGCTTCCTGAACGTCGATCCGGGCACCCTGTTCGAAAGCGTCAACGCATCCCGCACCAACCGCTTCGAGCTGGTCGACACCACGCTGGCGCTGTATGGCACCTACCAGATGCGCCTGGGCGAGAAGTGGGGCGTGCTGGGGGGCCTGCGCACCGAATACACCGATCTCGACATGGACCAGGTGACGACCGGGATCAAGGCCGGCAACCACTACCTGGAAGCGATCCCCAGCGCCTTCCTCACCTATGACCTGTCGGACAGCACGGCGCTGCGCCTGAGCTATGCGCACCGCATCCGCCGTCCCGGCGCCTCGGACCTGAATCCCTTCGTGATCTACCGCGACGAAACGAACGTCTCGTCGGGCAATCCCGACCTGATGCCGACCGAGTCCGACTCGCTCGAACTGGGCGTCGAGACCAAGCTTGGCAACGTCGAGACCAATGTGCGCCTGTACGCGCGCCGTGACACCGACCTGATTTCGGAGCGCCGCTACTTCATCTCGGACACCGTGCTGCTGACCACGCGCGAGAACGCGGGCACCAGCCGCTCGGGCGGCCTGGAATTCACCTTCAGCGGTCGCGCCACGCCCAAGCTGACGATCAATGCCAGCGGCAATATCGGCTATTCGGAGCAGTCGGTGCTCGGCAACGTGGACGATGACAAGCGCAGCGCGACCTCGATCGCCGGCCGCGCGCGCTTCAACTACCAGTTCAATGCGGCCAACAGCCTGCAACTGGTGCTCAATGCCCAGGGCAAGACGCTGTTCGGCGAGGGCTATCGCCAGCCGACCCGCACTGCGGACCTGAATTACCGCCACAACCTGAGCCAGGCCCTGAGCCTGGTCGTCAACGTCAATGACGTTTTCGATTCGGCGAAATCGGAGTCGATCACCGAGACCGACCGCCTGCGCGAGTACAGCCTGCGCCGCCAGGACGGGCGCCTGGTCTATGTCGGCCTGTCGTACCGCTTCGGCACCTTCGGCGGCGGGCGCGGCCCGCGTGGACCGGGCGGACCGGGCGGACCGGGCTTCGGTCCGCCGGGCGGCGGCATGGGGCCACGGTAAAGACAGCCCGTCAATACTGACGATATGCCGGATGAATAATTCCGGTAGGGCGGTTTGAGGGCGGCAAGCTGTGACAGAATGCGGGGACCTTTGTCCACTTCATCCCCCGCTCCGATGCTCAGACCAACGCTCATCGCGCTGACCCTTTCGTCACTGTTCGCACTGCCCGCCGCCGCGCAAGTCAGCCCGCCATCCGACCCGCCGCCGGTCAGCCCCGACACGATGCAGAAGGTCGAGGTCAAGGCCGATGCCAACAGCTACGCCCCGCGGCGTGACGACACCGCCAGCCGCATCGTGGTCTCGACCGAAGAAATCAAGCGCTATGGCGACACCTCGGTGCTCGACGTCTTCAAGCGCCTGCCCGGCATCACCGTCGGCGGTGGCGGCGGCCGTGGAGCGGGCGAAATCCGCATGCGCGGCCTGGGCAGCGGCTACACGCAAATCCTGATCAACGGAGAGCGGGCGCCCGCCGGCTTCGACATCGACCAGCTGTCGCCCGACGTCATCGAACGGATCGAGATCCTGCGCGCGGCCAGCGCAGAATTTTCTACCCAGTCGATCGCCGGCACCATCAATATCGTGCTCAAGCGGGTGGTGCGCAAGGCGCAGCGCGAACTGCGGGTCGGCTATGGCAAGAGCGAGGACGCCAGCAACCCGAGTGCGAGCCTGAACATGTCGGACCGTCTGGATGGGCTGTCGTACTCCCTAGGCGCCAGCGTCTGGCGCTACAACTTCGACCGCCCGCAGCCGTACGAGGAAACCCAGATCGATCCGGAAGGCCGCCTGACGCAGCTGCGCCGCACCGAGCAGAACGACAGCGGCAGCCCGCAGGGCTTCAACCTCACGCCGCGCCTGAACTGGACGCTCGAGAATGGCGACACGGTCAGCTGGCAGACGATGGTTTCGTATAACCGCAACGACTACCACGGCTATGCCGTGACTACGACCGAGCTTGGCGCGCCGCCGCCGTACGACGTGCGCGACATGAACAGCGGCGGCAACCAGTCGATGCTGCGCACGGACGTGAACTGGGTGCACAACCTGGAAGAGGGGGCGAAGCTCGACCTCAAGCTCGGCGTCAACGGCATGCGCAACCGCGGCGACTGGCGCGAGTTTGACTACCAGCGTGACTACAACCTCGATCGCCTGGCGCGCGACTCCACCGTATTGAGCGGCATCGATGAACGCGGTCTGACCTCGGTCGGCAAGTACACGACGCCGTGGAGGAAAGACCACGCACTGGCGATGGGCTGGGATGCCGGCTATACGCGGCGCGAGGACGAGCGCGGCGAAGTCGAGGTGTTCCCGCTGGCCGGGCGCGAGCTCGCATCGAACGAGGAGTATGACGCCACCATCAAGCGCCTGGCGCTGTACATCCAGGACGAGTGGAACGTGAGCAAGCAGTGGTCGATGTATGCCGGCCTGCGCTGGGAAGGACTGGAGACGACCAGCGAGGGCAATACCTTCGAGACCAGCACCAACCGCGCCAGCGTGTTCTCGCCGCTGGCCCAGACCCTGTACAAGATCCCGGACAGCCGCGACCAGGTGCGCCTGGCGCTGACCCGCACCTTCAAGGCGCCGTCCGCCGGCAACCTGATCCCGCGCCGCTTCACGACGCCGAACAATAGCCAGACCGAGCCCGATTATCGCGGCAATCCCGACCTGCAACCGGAACTGGCGACCGGCATCGACGCCGCCTACGAACACTGGTGGGCCGAGAAGGCGCTGCTGAGCGCCAGCGTGTCGGTGCGCCGCATCGAGGATTACACCCGCCAGGGGCTAATCCTGGAAGACGGCCGCTGGATCCAGACCCCGGTCAACGACGGCGACGCGCTCACGCGCAGCCTGGAGCTCGAAGCGAAGTTCCCGCTATCGGCGGTGCTCGCGGACATGCCCGAGATCGACCTGCGCGCGAGCGTGTCGCGCAACTGGTCCGAGGTGGACGCGGTGCCGGGGCCGGACAACCGCCTGGACCAGCAGGTGCCGCTGTCGGCAACGCTCGGCATCGACTACAAGACCCGCGACGGCAAATTGAGCACCGGCGCCAGCTTTGCGTTCAAGGATGGCGGCCCGGTGCGGGTCAATGTGGAGCAGTCGCGCTACCAGAGCGTGCGGCGCGATCTGGATGTGTATGCGCTGTGGAAGTTCAATCCGAAGTACCAGCTGCGGCTGGCGGCGTCGAACCTGCTGCGCCAGGATGGGGTATCGGATTCGCGCTATACCGATGAATTCGGGACGCTGCGCAGGACCAGTTTCAGTGAGGGGCAGACGATGGCGAGGGTGACGTTGGAGTCGCGGTTCTAAGCTGGCCGATTACTCGTAACATCATTCTTTCGTTGGCCCCAAAACGTCGTTCCCGCGAAGGCGGGAACCTAAGTTCTTCGCGCAGCTACTAGCACGAACTTCAGTGGCTGCGTATGAAACTTAGGTTCCCGCCTGCGCGGGAACGACGTGCGTGTGCTGGTGGTAGAGGGGGGCGATCGTGGTATGCCAACCGTCAGATCAACCCCAACTTCTCCGTCCCACTCGAAAAATCCCGATTCTTCGCGTGCTTGCTATTGAGCTTGATGTTCAAGCGCAGGTCATTCACAGAATCCGCATTGCGCAGCGCATCCTCATAAGTGATCTTGTCCGCCTCATACAGGTCGAACAAGGCCTGGTCAAAAGTCTGCATCCCCAGCTCGCGCGACTTCTTCATGATCTCCTTGATCTCATGCACCTCGCCCTTGAAGATCAGGTCCGAGATCAGCGGAGAGTTCAGCAGGACCTCGATCGCCACCACGCGCCCCTTGGCTTCCTTCTTCGGAATCAGACGCTGCGAAATCAGCCCCTTGAGGTTCAGCGACAGGTCCATCAGCAGTTGCTGCCTGCGCTCTTCGGGGAAGAAGTTGATGATGCGGTCGAGCGCCTGGTTGGCGCTGTTGGCGTGCAGGGTGGCCAGGCACAGGTGGCCGGTCTCGGCGAAGGCGATCGCGTGTTCCATCGTCTCGCGGTCGCGGATCTCTCCGATCTGGATCACGTCCGGCGCCTGGCGCAGCGAATTCTTCAGCGCCGCCTCGAAGCTATCGGTGTCGACTCCCACTTCGCGCTGCGTGATCACGCAGTTGCGGTGCGGGTGGACGAATTCCACCGGGTCCTCGACCGTGATGATGTGGCCGTAGCTGTTCTCGTTGCGGTAGCCGACCATCGCCGCCAAGGTGGTCGATTTGCCCGAGCCCGTGGCGCCGACCATGATCACCAGGCCGCGCTTGGTCATCACGACGTCCTTGAGCGTGTCGGGCAG
Source organism: Massilia sp. CFBP9026 (assembly GCF_034045165.1). Classification (NCBI taxonomy): domain Bacteria; kingdom Pseudomonadati; phylum Pseudomonadota; class Betaproteobacteria; order Burkholderiales; family Oxalobacteraceae; genus Massilia; species Massilia sp. CFBP9026. The sequence goes on along the minus strand of NZ_JAXCWH010000004.1, from coordinate 346,358 downwards.
GTCGAGGTCTTCGAATTTCGGGATCGCGGTGGTGATCACGCGCAGCACCACGCCCACGCAACCCATCTGCATGAAGGCCGAGACGCGGAAGCGTCCCAGGTCGCCCGGGGTGATCGCGAAGTTCGCTTCGCGCGTGAGCTCGAAGCCGGCCGCCTGCTTGTCGTTCATGATCGCGCGCGCCAGGTCGGCCGTGTGGCCGGCGGTGAGCGCCTGGCTCGACACCGGCGTCATGCGGCCATCGATCTTGACCGCCGGCGGGAAGCCCGCCGTGATGAACAGGTCCGAACCGCCCTTGCTCACCATCAGGCGCAGCAGGTCGAACATGAACTTGGATGCCTGGTCGCGTTCCATGATGCGCCCTTAGCCGAGGAAGTTTTCCGGGATCTTGGCCGCGGCGCGCGCGGCGCCGGTCGAGATCACGTTGCGGCGCACCAGCTCCGTCAGATTCTGGTCCAGCGTCTGCATGCCCGCATTGCTGCCGGTCTGGATGGCCGAATACATCTGGGCGATCTTGGCTTCGCGGATCAGGTTGCGGATCGCCGGGGTGCCGATCATGATCTCGTGCGCCGCCACGCGGCCCGAGCCGTCCTTGGTCTTGAGCAGCGTTTGCGAGATCACGGCCTGCAGCGATTCGGACAGCATCGCGCGCACCATCTCCTTCTCTTCAGCCGGGAACACATCGACGATACGGTCGATGGTTTTGGCGGCCGACGAGGTGTGCAGGGTGCCGAACACCAGGTGGCCGGTCTCGGCCGCCGACAGCGCCAGGCGGATGGTTTCCAGGTCGCGCAGTTCGCCGACCAGGATCGCGTCCGGATCTTCGCGCAGCGCCGAGCGCAGCGCGTTGTTGAACGACAGCGTGTGCGGGCCGACTTCGCGCTGGTTGATCAGGCACTTCTTGGAGTCGTGCACGAACTCGATCGGGTCTTCGATGGTGAGGATGTGGCCGTACTCGTTCTCGTTCAGGTGGTTCACCATCGCCGCCAGCGTGGTCGACTTGCCCGAGCCGGTCGGGCCGGTCACCAGCACCAGGCCACGCGGCTTCATGGCCAGGTCGGCGAAGATCTTTGGCGCGTTCAGCTCTTCCAGGGTCAGGATCTTGGACGGAATCGTGCGCAGCACCGCGGCGGCACCGCGTTCCTGGTTGAAGGCGTTGACGCGGAAGCGCGCCAGGCCGGGGATCGCGAACGAGAAGTCGCACTCCAGCACTTCTTCGTACTGCTTGCGCTGGCCGTCGTTCATGATGTCGTAGATCATGCCATGCACGTCCTTGTGCTCGAGCGGCGGCAGGTTAATGCGGCGTACGTCGCCATGCACGCGGATCATCGGCGGCAGGCCGGCCGAGAGGTGCAAGTCCGAAGCCTTGTTCTTGACCGAGAAGGCGAGTAGTTCCGAAATGTCCATTTATAATCCCTGTGGCTCGAGGTGCGCCTTTGTCATCGTCGCCGCTCGAAAAATATTTCCTATAGAAAATCATTATGTCCATAATCGCCGCCAACTTGCAAGCTGTCGAAGCGACAATCGGGGAGGCTGTCCAGGCCGCAGGACGCGCCCGCGACGAGGTGCAACTGCTCGCTGTTTCCAAGACGTTTCCTGCCCAAGCCGTGCTGGATGCAATGGCGTCTGGACAACGTGCGTTCGGTGAAAATTATCTGCAAGAAGCGCTCGACAAGATCGTGAACGTCGCGCAGGCGCAACCCGATGCGCCGATCGAATGGCATTTCATCGGCCCCATCCAGAGCAACAAGACACGCCCGATCGCGGCCAGCTTCCACTGGGTGCACACGGTCGAGCGCCTCAAGATCGCCCAGCGCCTGTCCGAGCAGCGCCCGCCCGAACTCGGCCCATTGAATGTCTGCCTGCAGGTGAACATCAGCGGCGAGGCAAGCAAGAGTGGCGCCACCGAGGCCGAGTTGCCCGAACTGGCGCGCGCGGTGGCGCAGTTGCCGAACCTGCGCCTGCGCGGTTTGATGGCGATCCCCGAACGCGCGACCGAACCCGAGCAGCAGCGCGCGGCCTTTGCCCGCCTGCGCATGCTGCACGACGCGCTGCGCGCCGACGGCCTGGCGCTCGATACGCTGTCGATGGGCATGTCGGGCGATATGGCGGCGGCGATCGCGGAAGGCGCCACCATCGTGCGCATTGGTAGCGCCATCTTTGGCGCACGCAATTACGAATAACAGGAAAAACACATGAAGATCACGTTCATCGGCGGCGGCAATATGGCCGCGGCGCTCATTTCGGGCATCGTCAGGCAGGCTGGTTCGGGCGCCAACATCCACGTCGTCGACCGCAATCCGGAAGCGCTGGAGCGCCTGTCGCAACAGTACGGTGTGCGCACCGCGACGGCGATCGACGAACAGGTCGCGGAGAGCGAAGTCGTGGTGCTGGCGATCAAGCCGCAGCAGATGCGCGAAGTCGCGGCCGAGCTGGCGCCGCTGTTGAATCGCCAGCTGGTGCTGTCGATCGCCGCCGGCATCCGCAGCAGCGACCTGTCGCGCTGGCTCGGCGGCTACGACGCGATCGTGCGCACGATGCCGAACACGCCGGCGCTGATCGGCATGGGCGTGACCGGCCTGGTGGCGCAGCCGGGCGTGAGCGAGGGCCAGCGCGCGCAGGCCGACACGGTGATGCGCGCGGTCGGCAAGACCGTGTGGCTGGATGACGAGGCGCAGATCGATCCGGTGACGGCGGTGTCGGGCAGCGGACCGGCCTACGTGTTCTTCTTCCTGGAAGCGATGCAGGAGGCTGCCCTGCAAATGGGCTTGAACGCGGAGCAGGGCAGAGAGCTGGCGCTGGCCACTTTCACCGGCGCGGCGCAGCTGGCGGCGCAGTCGGATGAACCGGTCGAGGTTCTGCGCCAGCGTGTGACGTCGAAGGGTGGGACCACGCATGCGGCGATTACCAGCATGGAAGCGGCCGGGGTCAAGGAGGCCATTGTCGCGGCGATGAAGGCGGCTGCGGCGCGTGGACGCGAGCTGGGCGAGGAACTGGGCAGCAATTAAGGGCGCCTGACAAAACCGTTCGGCATATCATGCTCGGACTAAGCATGGGTACGTCCGCAACCGGCCAAACCCGGCCGTTCAGCTGGGCATATCAGGTCACCGAGGCGAAAGATTCGCGGACTGTCACGACGCGCGGGAGCTGACCTCAAGCCAATGGCCAGCATCCGCAGGCGACCTCATTGCTTCCTCAGGCGAAGTCGAGCGTCCCATAGGGCGCTGAGCATGCTGACCGCTCATACGTAGAAACGCCAGGAGCGTTCACTAAGGTAACCACATGATTTATGGGTGTGCGTGCGTTGACGCACCGCGGGGCCCATGCCACCCGTCTAATCTCGACACCCCAATGTAACGGCGCATAGCATTGCCACAAGCAGCTTGGCTACTAAAAAAAGAAAGGTGAATATGTCAAAGGAATCGAAGCGGGCAGTACTGCACCGGATGGTCACCCCAGAACATACTTGTCCATTTGGAGTCAAGTCACTCGAACTATTGAAACAGGCGGGTTACCAAGTCGAGGATCATCAGTTGACTACTCGAAATGAAGTCGATACGTTCATGCGGGACGAGGGAGTCCAGACTACGCCGCAGACCTACATTAACGGGCAGCGTATTGGCGGGCATGACGAACTTTTCGCTTTTTTAAGCGACAAGTGAAGGCCAACCGCCTGGTCGAATAGCGCCTGAATGTGCGCTCTTGACAGGGAGAATGCGCCGACGCGATGGGCGCCGTCGACGCGCGCAGCGAGCGTGTCAGGCGATTGCGCCTGCATGGCTGCCGCCGATAGCGGCAGCAGGAAGGTCAGTGCCAGGAAGGTCAGCGCCAGAACAGGCCGCAGGATACGTGTGCGCATGATGCCTCCAACCGTGGTCGCTCGTCCGGTTGGACAGCGGCCCGGTTGGCGCGTTCACGCGCACCCGGATCAGTGGATCTCGAACTTTCTCCAGCCCAGCACCGGCAATACCTTCTGCGCCAGCTTGTAGGCGGACAAGGCGCCGGTCACCACGCCAACTACCCACTTCGGCTTGGTGATCAAAAAGCCCAGTCCCAGGCCGGCGGCGGCAAGGACGGCAGTCTTATGCTGCGCCACGTAGCCGGGGGCACCGCCCAGTTCGGACGGATGGCGCAGCAGCGCGACGTCATGCGCCATCAGTGCGCGCTGTTCGGCGCACTGGGCGGCCAGCAGGCGGCGGCGCGCCGCCAGGGTTTCATTGCTGCTCATGGATAGGCTCTCCTTTGACGGCTTGCGCATCCTTGCGCAGTTCGGCCAGCGTGGCGGCCATCAGCGGCGGACGCGTCACCAGGTCGCCGCGCACCTTGAAGAAGGCGAGCAGGCTGCCCAGAGCGAACAGCCCCGTCATGACGCCGATCGCCAGCAGGCGATGCGTGTCCCAGAACAGGACCAGCACGAACAGGATCGCCAGCAATACCGCGACCACCGCGAAAAAGGCGGCCGCGACGCCCCAGGCCAAGTAGCCGATCAGCCGGTGCGTCTCTTCCTGCAGCTCGATCGCTGCCAGTTCCAGCCTGGTCCGCACCATGGCGAGCAGGTTGGATCCTATCCTTCCGACGGTCGCGGAGATCGTCATCTTATTTACGCGCGATCAGCATGCCGATCACGACGCCGATGGCGGCGCCCAGGCCGACCGACTTCCATGGGTTGTCCTTGACGTATTCGTCGGTGGCCTTGGCGGCAACCTTGGTGCGCTCGACGACGGTCTCTTCAGCGTGAATCAGGCTGGTCTTGGCGGATGCCAGGGTCTGCTCGAACTTGACCTTGGCGGCCTTCAGCTCTTCGCCGGTCAGCTGGCCGCCGTTGCGCAGCCAGGATTCGGCGTCGTGGATCACGGTCTTCAGGTCGCTGACCAGTTGGTCGCGGGTGCCGGTCTGGGTCGGGATTTTTTCGATCATCGTGGGCCTCTTGTGTGTGGTGGGTGAATGCCTTTTGGACAATATTAACCTAATGCATAGTCGAGCGCGACACCAATGAACAGTGCGGCCCCCAGCCAGTTGTTGTGGCGGAACGCCTTGAAGCACTTCATCCGGTCGCGATCGCGGATCAGGGTGTAGTGGTAGAGCGCCGTGCAGCCTGCCACCGCCACCCCGCCCACGAACCACCAGCGCAGGCCCAGCGACCAGCCGCACAGCAGCAGGATTGCCAGCGAGGCGCCGTAGCACAGCATGATGGCGGCCACGTCGAAGCGCCCGAAAGTGATGGCCGAGGTGCGCATGCCGAGCTTGAGGTCATCGTCGCGGTCGACCATGGCGTAGGCGGTGTCGTAGGCCACGGCCCAGAACACATTGGCCACCAGCAGCCACCAGGCCACGACCGGCACCTGGTCCTGCACCGCGGCGAAGGCCATCGGGATGCCGAAGCCGAAGGCGATGCCGAGATAGGCCTGGGGAATCGCGAAGAAGCGCTTGAAATAGGGATAGGTGCCGGCCACGATCACCGCCACCACTGACAACTGCTTGGTCAGCGCGTTGAGCGGCAGGATCAGCAGGAACGACACGATGGCGAGCACCGCCGCCACCATCACCGCTTCCTTGCCGCTGATCTTGCCGCTGGTGAGCGGACGGTCGACGGTGCGCTTGACGTGGCGGTCGAAGTCGCGGTCGGCGTAGTCGTTGATGGCGCAGCCGGCGGAACGCATCAGCGCCGTGCCGATGACGAAGATCGCCAGCACCTGCAGGTCGGGCACGCCGCCGGACGCCATCCACAGCGCCCACAGGGTAGGCCACAGCAAAAGAAGAATGCCGATCGGCTTGTCGGCCCGGACCAGGCGGAAATAGAGCGCCAGCTTGTTCATGGTGAATCGCGTCTTGTCAGAGAAGCACTGTTGAGCAGGAAGCAGCGATTCTAGCCCCTTTGGCGGCATGGCGGCTATGTCGCCTTGTGCATACGGGCGCTATCGGTTTTGCATGACACGACCGCGTCTTTACTGCATGGCGAATGCATCATTGTTGTCATTTTATCGTCATGGATTTGACATTTTTGTTTGTTTTAATGCATCAGTCCTACCGGGGGTGGTAGGGACAGGACGGGCCTGATGCACGGGCGCCGCCAACGACACCAGACGCCGGACCACCGGCTCGATTCCTATTCTTTGGAGCATCTCGATGAACGAACACGATATGTCGCCTTCGCGGCGCAACCTGCTCAAGGGCATGGCCGGCGCATCCGCGCTGCCTTTCGTCGGTGCCTTTGCCGCGCTGCACGCCCGCGAAGCGCTGGCGGCCAATGGCGCTACCGCCCTGGTCGACAGCCCCTACGGTCCGATCGCCCCGGTCAACGACCTGGCCACCGGCCTGCCGCTGCTGCAACTGCCGCCGGGCTTCAGCTACAAGAGCTATGGCTGGCGCGGCGACACGATGAGCGACGGCCGTCCCTGCCCGGGCGGCCACGACGGCATGGGCGTGATCGTCACGCGCAAGGTCGGTCGCAGTACGGAACAAGTGTTGGTGCGCAATCATGAAATCAGCGGCAGTGCCGCTGTCAATTTCATCAATGCCTATGGCCTGTACGACACCGGCAATGTGAGCGGTAGCTCGAGCAACCGTTCCTGCGGCGGCACGACCAACCTGGTGTTCCGCGACGGCGACTGGGTCAGCATGACCCCGAGCCTGGGCGGCACCCAGCAGAACTGCGCCGGCGGCATCACCCCCTGGGGCACCTGGCTGACCTGCGAAGAGATCGGTTCGGACACGGTCAGCGCCGGCGGCAAGAAGCACGGCTATGTGTTCGAGGTGACGGCCGATCCGCAGCAGGTCAGCGGCCAGGCTATCGTCAATATGGGCCGCTTCGCGCACGAAGCCGCCGCCGTCGACCCGAACAACAGCAACGTCTACCTGACCGAGGATTCCTCCGGCAAGTCGGGCTTCTACCGCTACATCCCCGACGTCAAGACCGGTGCGCCCGGTTCGCTGGCGATGGGCGGCGTGCTCGAGATGGCCAAGGTCAGGGGCCGCAACAACGTCAACCTGGCGGTGGCTTCGGTCGACGACACCTATGAGCTGGAGTGGGTGCCGATCGCCAATCCGGACGCCAACCGCGGCAGCGGCGTCGGCCTCAACGGCGAGACCATCAACAGCGCCGCCGGCCCCTTCGTGCAGGGCTGGATGAAAGGTGCGCTGCGCATGAACCGCGGCGAAGGCATCTGGTATGCCCAGGGCAAGATGTACGTGATGGACACCTCGGGCGGCCACGTCAACCGCGGCGCGATCTGGGAACTCGACCTGGCGCGCCAGACCCTGAAATGCATCTATTCGAGCCCGAGCCAGCTGGTGGGCAATATGGGCGACAACCTGACGGTCAGCCCGCGCAACGCGATCCTGATCTGCGAAGACTCGTCGAGCGCCATCACCGACCACTTCGGCTACGGCCAGCGCCTGATGGGCCTGACGGGCGCCGGCGACGCCTACATCTTCGCCAAGAACAACATCAACCTGACGGCCGCCCAGTTGCAGGGCGCCGGCAAGCTGCCTTCGCTCGCCGGAGATCAGCGCGGCAATGAATTCGCCGGCGCCTGCTTCGACCCGACCGGCCGCTACCTGTTCGTGAACATCCAGACCCCGGGCGTGACCTTCGCGATCTCGGGCCCGTGGGCCAAGGGCCCGCTGTAATCGTCATTTCTTATAAAAGGAAAACGAACATGAGCATGAACAAATTCGTCGCCGCCACCGCCGTCGCCCTGAGCGCGCTGGCCTTTTCGCACTCCGCCAGCGCCGTCGTCCTGACCAGCAGCAGCGGCGCCAATATCGTGACCGACTACAGCGAAGCCGGTGTCGTGTCCTTCGACCTCGACCTGGTCGACTTCAGCACCACCACACTCAACTTCGTGCTGGAAGAGGCCGACCTGGCCGGCCCGCTCAGCTTCAGCGCCATCATCCGCAACCTGGTGGGCCTGTCGATGCACCAGTTCAACTTCGGCCTGCAGGGCATCGGCTATGCGGCCGCAGGCAGCGTGTCTTCGTTCTCGGGCGCCCAGGCCAGCTATTCGAGCAACTACGCCGTCATCAAGTTCGCCAACGGCGAGACGGCCGATACGCTGTTCGGCAATCCGACCATGCTCGACGGCCGCAGCGACTGGCTGCTCGATACCACCGGCCTGTCGGCGGGCGACACCTTCTCGATCGTGGCGCAGGTGCCGGAACCGTCGACCGTGGCCATGGTGCTGCCGCTGATGGCGGGCCTGCTGCTGGCGCGCCGCCGCAAGCGCGATTGAGTTCTTAGGCAAGGCGTTTGACATGCCTGTCACTTGGTGACATAGTAAACGTCACTAAGTGACAGGCGTGGAGCATGATGGGAGTGCAGGACGAAGCAAGAATGGCGGTATCGCGCCACGCGGCAAGGCTGTTCGTGGAACGCGGCGTGGCCGCGACCAGCGGCGACGACATCGCCGCCGCGGCCGGCTTGTCGAAGCGCACGGTCTGGCGCTACTTCCGCAACAAGGAAAGCTGCGTCGAGCCACTGTTCGATGCGACCTCGCTGCGCTTCATCGCCATGCTGCGCAACTGGCCGCGCGACGCATCGATCGAGTCCTGGCTGCAGGCCTGTCTCGGGAGTGAGCGTGCCCCCGCCGACCTGGCCGACGACGTGCTGGCCGTGCGCCTGCTGGCCATGCTGCCGGACGAGCCGGACCTGCGCGCGTCCTGGCTGATGGCGACCCAGCGCGCCGAAGACGCGCTTGCCATGATCGTCGCCGACCGCCTGGAACGCTCACCCAGGGAGCTCGAGGTGCGGCTGTGCGCCGCGACCGTCATGGCCGCCATCCGCGTGGTCGACGAAACCATCAGCATCGCCGCCGTGAGGCACCGGCAAACCTTCACCAACCAGGACGTGATCGACCGCCTGGCGCACGCCATCCGCGTGGCCAGCACCCTGCCGATCTGCGATCCCGTCCTTGCCTGATAAGGAGATCCGTCATGCACCCAACCGCCTATCCCATCACCCGCCGCACCGACGCCGTCGACATCCTGCACGGACAGCGGATCGATGATCCTTACCGCTGGCTGGAAGGCGATGCGCGCAGCGACGCCGAGGTCGCGGCCTGGATCGCTGCGCAGAACGTCGTGACGAACGCCTGCCTGGCCGAGCTGCCGGGCCGCGCGGTCTTTCGCGCGCGGCTCGAAGCGCTGCAGAATCACGAGAAATTCACGATCCCGCGGGAGCAGGGCGGGCGCTATTTCTATACCCGCAATCCTGGCCTCGAGAACCAGGCGACCCTGTTGGTTCGCGACAGCGTCGATGGCCCGGACCGCGTGCTGATCGACCCCAATACATGGTCGGACCACGGCACCCGAGCCCTGGCCGAATGGGCGCCGTCGAAAGACGGCGCGCTGCTCGCCTACGCCGTGCAGGAAGACGGCGCCGACTGGCGCACCATCAAGGTGATCGAGGTCGCCACCGGAAAAATCCTCGACGACGCCCTGGCTTGGGCCCGCTTCACCACCATCGCCTGGGCGTCCGATGGCGCCGGCTTTTTCTACACCCGCTATCCCGAAGCGACGGCGGGCGACGCTGCGCTTGCCAACCACGCGGTCTATTTCCATGCGCTGAACACGCCGCAGTCGAGCGACCGGCTCCTGTATGCGACGCCCGAGCGGCCCGAGCTGCTGCACTTCGTCGAGGTGACCGACAGCGGACGCTATGCGGTGATCACATCCACGCCCGGCACCCAGACCAATAACCTCGTCGTCATCGACCTGCACGACGAACGCTGGCAGCCGCGCACCGTGGTCAAAGGCTTCGACGCCGAATGGTCGCCAGTGGGCGACGCCGGCAGCACCTTGTACCTGCTGACCAGCGGGCGCGCCGAACGGCGCCGGATCGCGACCCTCGACCTGGCCGACCCCGGCGCCGCGCCGCGGGACCTGATTGCCGAGGACAGCGCCGTGCTGGGCGATGCGCGCCTGGTTGGCGGCCGCCTGATCGGCACCTACCTGGTCGACGTGAAAACCCAGCTGCGGCGCTTCACGCTCGACGGCCGGCCGGATGGCGTCGTGGCGCTGCCCGGCATCGGCAGCGCGGGCGGCTTCCAGGGCCATCAGGCCGACAACGAAGCCTTCTTCGTGTTCACCAGTTTTAACGCGCCGACGACGATCTACCGCTATGACGTGGCCGCGAACACGGCCAGCGTGTGGGCGGCGCCAACGGTCGACGCCGACCTGGACAACATCGTGGTCGAGCAGCGTTTTTATGCGGCGCGCGACGGCGCCCGTGTGCCGCTGTTCCTCGTCCGGCGCAGCGACATCGCAGGGCCGGCGCCGACCCTGCTGCACGGTTACGGCGGCTTCGGCATCAGCATGATCTCGTACTACGAGCCAAACCTGCTGGCCTGGATCGAGCACGGAGGCATCGTGGCGATCGCCAATATCCGCGGCGGCGGAGAGTACGGCAAGGCCTGGCACGAGGCGGCCCGCCTTGACAGAAAGCAGACCAGCTACGACGACTTCATCGCCGCCGCCGAGTACCTGCACGCGCAAGGCATCGTGACGCGGGACGGCCTGGCCGTGCATGGCGAATCCGGCGGCGGCCTGCTGGTAGGCGCGGTCGTCAACCAGAGACCAGAGCTGTTCGCGGCGGCCTTGCCCGGTGTCGGCGTGATGGACATGCTGCGCTTTCACCGCTTCACGGGCGGGCGCCTGTGGATGGGCGAGTTCGGCGACCCGGACGATGCGGCGCAGTTCCGTACGTTGCTGTCCTATTCTCCCTACCATAACGTGGCGGCCGGCAAACCCTATCCGGCCATCCTGGTGACGACGGCGGACACCGACGACCGGGTCGTCCCGGCGCACAGCTTCAAATACGTCGCGGCGCTCCAGAACATCGATGCCGGGCCGCGTCCGCATCTGGTGCGTATCGAGACCCAGGCCGGCCATGGCGCCGGCAAGCCCACCGCCAAGGCCATCGCCGAAATGGCCGACAAATGGGCGTTCGCCGCGGTTTGGACGGGGTTGCGGGTGGAATAAGGGTAGAAGCCGGGCAATAGTGCGAGGGGCGGACTCGGCCGGATGCTAGACTTGCCTGAAAGCGGACATAGGATGTCCGTTTTCATTTTGAGCCCTGTTTTTGTTCCGCATCAGCCAGATGCCCAGTCAGAGGAGTCGACTTGCTTATGCGTGCTTCGTTCAGTTTCCTGTTCCTGTTATTGATCGCCCTGGCGGCGCCACTGTCACCGACCGTCTTCGCCGCCGGCCAGGCCGAAGAAGCGGCGCCCGCCGAGGAAGTCATTCCCGATGCGCTCAAGCGCGAGACGCCGCGCTCGATGGTGTCGGGCCTGATCTCCGCCCTGGCCGAGCCCGATTACGATCGCGCCGCCCAATACCTCGATACGCCGGCCACGAGCAACCGCCAGCGCACCAACGCCATCACCCAGGCGCGCAACTTCCATGCGCTGCTGGACAACGGCGGTTCGCTGTCGCCATTCGTCCAGCTGTCGAACGACGCCATCGGCAAGATCGACGACGACTTGCCGGCCGAGCAGGAAAATGTCGGCGTCCTGACGATTCAGGACCGTAAGGTGCCGATCCTGCTGGTGCGCGGCCAGGACGGCGACCACCAGGTCTGGCGCGTGTCACGCGAGACCATCGACCAGGTCGCGCAGGCGGCGCGCCAGGAGCCGGTGGTGCAGGAGCCCGACAAGAATGAATTCGTCGTCGCCGGCGCGCCGCTGAAGGACTGGGCGATGCTGGTCGGGCTCGGGGTGCTGCTCTTCGGCGGACTGTGGACGGTGGCGGCCCTGATCGTCGCCGCCATGCGCAAGCTGGTGGCCGATTCGGAGGCCAACGGCCTGGTGCGCTTCATGGAGGCGGCGCTCCCGCCGGCCAGCCTCTTGATCGCAGTTGGCCTGTTCTACAACTGGGCCGAAGAGCTGCCGGTGTCGATCGTCGCGCGCACGACCCTGCTGCGCTATACCGACATCGTGTCCGTCATCGCACTGGTGTGGTTCGGCCTGCGCCTGATCGACGCGGTGGCCGAGCTGGCCACCGCGCGCATGCAGCGCAGCCAGCGGCGCCAGGTGGTGGCCGTCATCACGCTGGCGCGCCGCGCCGCCAAGATCCTGCTGCTGGCGTTCTCCGGCATCGCCATCCTCGGCACCTTCGGCATCGACGTCACGACCGGTATCGCGGCGCTGGGTATCGGCGGTATCGCGCTGGCGCTGGGCGCCCAGAAGACGGTGGAAAACCTGGTCGGCAGCGTCACCGTGATCGCCGACAAGCCGCTGCAGGTGGGCGACTTCGTCAAGGTGGGCGACGTGGTCGGCACCGTGGAGGACGTGGGCATTCGCTCGACCCGCATCCGCACCGGCGAGCGCACCGTCGTCACCATCCCCAATGGCGACCTGTCGGCGCGCCAGATCGAGAACTTCGCGGCGCGCGACCGCTTCCTGTTCAACCCGACCATCGCGGTGCCGCTCGGCACCCCGTCGGCCAAGCTGAAGGAGGCGATCACCATCGTCCAGCAGGTGCTGACGGAAGAGAAGAACATGGCGGAGGGCCATCGCGCGCGGCTGGGCAGCATCAACGACCGGGCCTTCAACATCGATGTCTGGTCGTACATCAACGTCGGCGAGTTCGACACCCAAGTCATCATCCGCGAGACGCTGCTGCTGAAGATCCACGAGCGGCTGGAAGCGGCCGGCATCTCCTTCGCCTTCCCAACCCAGAAGATCGTGTTGTCGCGGGAGCAGACCGGCGCCCGGGAACAGCCGGATGGTCCTGGCGAGGGGGAAGAGGATGCAGGCCTGGTGACGCTGGATAAGACTATGCCGCCGCCTCGAGCGTGACCATCTCGACGCCCGGCAGATGGCATTCGCCCACCGCGCGCACCACCGCATCGATCGCGGCGCGGCGGGTGAAGCTCTTGCGCCAGGCGATTACCACGCGGCGCGACGGCGCCGGCGGCAGGAAGGGCACATAGGTCAAGAGGCCGTTCGGGTCGCGCATGTCGGCCACCGAGGCGCGCGGCAGCACGGTCAGGCCGATGCCGCTGGCGACCATGTGGCGGATCGTCTCGAGCGACGAGCCTTCGAAGGTGCGCTGCATGCCGTTGCCGGCCACCGGCGCCGAGAAGCGCGCCATTTCCGGGCACACCTCGAGCACCTGGTCGCGGAAGCAGTGGCCGGCGCCCAGCAGCAGCATGGTTTCGCTTTTCAGGTCTTCGGCCGAGATTTCCTTGCGGCCCGCCCACGGATGACTGCGCGGCATGGCCACGATGAAGGGCTCGTCGTACAGCGGCTGCACCGACATGCCGTGGTCGGGCAGCGGCAGCGCCATGATGGCGGCGTCCAGCTCGCCCTGGCGCAGCAGCTCCAGCAGTTTATGCGTGTAGTTCTCTTGCAGCACCAGCGGCATTTGCGGCACGGTGTCGATCAGGTTCTTCACCAGCGGCGGCAGCAGGTAGGGCCCGATCGTATAAATCACGCCCAGGCGCAGCGGGCCGGCCAGCGGATCCTTGTTCTGCTTGGCCAGCTCCTTGATGGCGGCGGTCTGTTCCAGCACCCGCTCGGCCTGGGCCACGATCTGGGCGCCCAGCGGCGTTACGGAGACTTCGGAGCCGCCACGCTCGAACAGGGTCACGCCCAGCTCATCCTCGAGCTTCTTGATGGCGACGGACAGGGTGGGCTGGGCCACGAAACAGGCTTCGGCGGCATGGCCGAAGTGTTTGGCGCGCGCAACGGCGACAATGTATTTCAGCTCGGTCAGTGTCATGTTTATATGTTTCGGATAGCGCACCATGGCCGGCGCCGGGGCGACGGACCGGGGGGCAGACCCGTTTTAGCCATGAAATAATAGTTTAACGAGAATCATAGTCGATATAATTGCCAAGCAGGCTACAAGGCCGCAATTTTTGAAAGGCCCGCATGTCTTCGACGTTCGGCCCGGCGGAAGCCCAGGCCTATATCCACAAGCTCCTGACGGTGATGCACCACCAGGGCGGCTCCGACCTCTTCATCTCGGCTGACTTTCCTCCAAGCATCAAACACCAGGGGGCGATGAAGGCGCTCAGCCAGCAGCGCCTGACGGGCGAAGTCACGCGCGCACTGGCGCTGTCGATCATGAACGAGCGCCAGCGCGCCGAGTTCGAGGCCGAGATGGAGTGCAATTTCGCGATCTCGCTGCCGGGCGTCTGCCGCTTCCGCGTCAACGTCTATGTGCAGCAGCAGAGCGTGGGCATGGTGGTGCGCACGATCGCGTCCGAAATCCCCAACTTCGAGAAGCTCGACTTGCCCGAGGTGCTCAAGGACGTGGTGATGACCAAGCGCGGCCTGGTGCTGGTCGTGGGCGGCACCGGTTCCGGCAAGTCGACCACGCTGGCGGCGATGATCGACTACCGCAACAGCAACTCGGCCGGCCACATCATCACGGTGGAAGACCCGGTGGAGTACGTCCACAAGAACAAGCAGTGCCTGGTGACGCACCGCGAAGTGGGCGTCGACACCCTGTCGTGGCATCATGCGTTGAAGAACACGCTGCGCCAGGCGCCGGACGTGATCCTGATCGGCGAGATCCGCGACACCGAGACGATGGAACATGCGATCGCCTTCGCCGAGACCGGCCACCTGTGCCTGGGCACCCTGCACGCCAATAACGCCAACCAGACGATGGACCGGATCATCAACTTCTTCCCGGAAGAGCGGCGGAATCAGTTATTGATGGATTTGTCGTCGAACCTGCGCGCCATCGTCTCGCAGCGCCTGGTGCGCACCGAGGATGGCAAGGGCCGCAAGGCGGCCATCGAGATCCTGCTGAACACGCCGACCATCGGCGAGATGATCCTCAAGGGGAACTTCCAGAACATCAAGGAGATCATGCACAAGTCGCGCGAACTGGGCATGTGCACCTTCGACCAGGCCTTGTTCGAGCTGTACAACAAGGGCCTGATCGGCTACGACGAGGCGATCCGCAATGCCGACTCGGCCAATGGCCTGCGCCTGCAGATCAAGCTGTCGGGCGAGCGCCGGGAACCGGGTGGCGGCGCAGCGCGGCCGGCCGAGCTGTCGATGGCAATCGACGAAGAACCTGACGACGAACCTCCGAAACACTGACATTCGCTTTATCGTTACCTTATGCCTTCATTCGAAAACAAGATCTGCACGCGCGCCGAGCTGGCTGCGCGTATCGCTGCATTGCCAAAACCCGTGGTGCTGACCAACGGCGTGTTCGACATCCTGCACCGCGGCCACGTGACCTACCTCGCGCAAGCGCGCGAACTGGGAGGGTCGCTGGTGGTGGCAGCGAACACCGATGCCTCGGTCAAGCGCCTGGGCAAGGGCGACGACCGCCCGCACAACACGCTGGCCGACCGCATGGCGGTGCTGGCGGCGCTCGAATCGGTGAGCTTGGTGGTCGAGTTCGACGAGGACACCGCGCTGGAAGTGGTGCAGGAAGGCCGGCCCGACATCTACGCCAAGGGCGGCGATTACGTGATGGACCAGATCCCCGAAGGCAAGGCCGTGCTGGCCTACGGCGGCCGGGCGGTGGCGATCGACTTCGAGCATGACCGCTCGACCACCAAGCTGGTGGCGCGCATTCGCGGCTGACCGGCATGTCGGCGCTTCCTGCCCTGCCTGCCGATCTCGACGCGCTGTATCCGCGCGCGCCGGACGCCATCGTCAATCTCGAGCATGGCTATTTCGGGGCGATGGCGCTGCCGGTGCAGCAGGCGCTGGAGGAGGCGATCCGGTATACCAACGCGCACCTGAGTCCTTTCCTGCGCGGCGAGTTCGGGTACAAGCATGCCGAAACCCTGCGCGCGCGGCTGGCGCAGCTGATCAACGCCGAGCCGCACGAGATCCTGCTCACGCGCAGCGCCAGCGAATCGATGCAAGTGCTGATCGGGCAGTATCGTGCGCTGGAGGCGGGCGATGCGGTGCTGTGGTCGAACCTGGACTATCCGGCCATGCGCTACGCGATGGCCTGGCTCGAAGGGCGGCGCGGCGCGCGTCCGGTCGAACTGCAACTCACCTTGCCGCTGAGCCGTGCCGCACTGCTCGACCGTTATGCGGCGGCGATCCGCGACACGCCGGGTCTGAAGCTGATGCTGCTGTCCCAGGTCCATCCGGCGACCGGCCAGCAAGTGCCGGTGCGCGAGATCGTGGCGCTGGCGCGCGAGCGCGGCATCGACGTGCTGGTCGATAGCGCGCATGCGCTGGGGCAGGTGGCGGTGGACGTGCAGGCGCTGGGCATCGACTTCGCCGGCTTCAACCTGCATAAATGGATCGGCGCGCCGCCGGGACTGGGCTTCGTCTATATCCGCGCCTCGCAGCTGGACAAGATCGAGCCGCATTTCGGCGACCGCGACTACGCCGAGGACGACATTCGCGGCCGCCTGCATGCAGGCATGCCGCCGGTGAGCGCCATCATGGCGGCCCCAAGCGCGCTCGACGTTCATGAGATGCTCGGCGGAGTGACGGCGAAGGAAGCGCGCCTGAACTGGCTGCGCAGTTACTGGATGCGGCGTGTGGCCGAGTTGCCGGGACTGCGCCTGCTGACGCCGCTCGACGGCGGCACGGCGCTGGCGGCGTTCACGATCGATGGCATGACGGCGCGCGAGGTGCATGGGGCGCTGCTGGAGCGCTTCGGCATCTTCACGGTCGAGCGCCACGTGGGAGACATGAGCGTCGTGCGCGTTACCGTGGCGCTGACCACGACCACGGGGGAGCTGGACCGCCTGGTCGACGCCTTGGGCGTCCTGGCGCGTGAAGCCGCCGGGCGGTCCGCCTAGCGTTGCCCTTGCTCAGCCTGCCGTGGCGGGCGTGCGGTCGTATTGCACCACGCCGCCCTCCGACAGCGTGAACACCAGGTCGCACTGCGCGAAGATGTCGGCGCTCACGCCATCATGGACCGAGTCGTAGAGCCATGCGGCCATCGCGGCATTCGTCGCCTGCATCTCGATTTCCTGGCCGGGTTTGCCCGCTTGCAGCGCATCGACCAGTTCCTGGACGAAGAAGGGGATGGCGCCCGCGGTCCATTCGGCGCCACGTTCGCGCGCCTCGGCTGCGCGCGGTTGCGCCATCGCCATCAGCGCTGCGGCGTCGACCTGCGTTTTCATGGCCAGGGTGGGTTCGGATTGGTCATCGGTCGTGAAAACACGTATCAGCATGGTGTTGGCTTTCGTTTCATTGGTTGGATCAACCCATATGGTACGCGTAGTACGCGTCCCGCAGCTTGTTGCGGAACCTGTATGCGCTCGACATTCACCGGGTTCAGCTGCGTCGCGTCGTTCACCACCGGCTGGCGGGCCGCGGCGGGCACGCACAGCGCGGCCAGCGCGAGCGCCAGCCGGCGCCGCGCAGGGTTCAGGTGCGGTTCTTGCGCGGATTGCATCCTGCCACTGGACGCCATTCGTAGCCTTCCACCTTCCTGGAAGAGCCGATCTCGGTCATTGTGAGCGCGACCCGGGTCAGGCAAGGGCCGAAGGCGTCTGACGGCGGCACGATCGTCTTGCTGCCTTCGATGACCGATGCCCTGAACTCGTCCACCGCCGGCTGGCCCAGCTCGCGCAGCAGCATGGTTTCCCACGCCGCCTCGTCGAGGCGGATGCCCTTGCTGCGATCGACGAACATTGGTATCAGGACGTCGATCACATTGCGGCGCCCCTGCGATTTGGCCAGCAGCTGTGAATTGACCAGGCCGAAGTAGAGCAGGCCGCGGCCATACGGAACGCGGCGCGTGTTTTCGTCGCCGCTGCCGATGCCGTCGATCCGTTCCAGGCTCCAGTTGCGCGCCGGGCTGCGGTAGTAGTCGCCGCCGAAGCCATTCACGCCGAGGGCGCAGAAGGGGGCGTCGGCCAGGCCTTGCTCGCAGGGCAGGGTCGCGCTCAGGTAAGTGGTGAGGCCCTCGACGAACCAGCCGCCGGCGCCCGACAGATCGCCCACCCAATGGTGCGCCATCTCATGGAAGACCGTGTTCTTGAACTTGTCGAGCGACTGCCCGCCCAGCGTCGTTCCCGTGCTCAGCAAGGCGCCGCCGCCGGCCGTGCGCCCGGTGCCGGTGGCATACGACGGCACGTCGAGCGACCGGATGAACAGACGGTACTCCGGTGTACCGAGATACTTGAGCGAACTGGCCAGTATGGCGTGGCTGCGGGTGGCAAAGTCCAGTATATCCGCCCGATCGAATGGCTGCTGTCCCAGGAAATAGACGTGCAGGCCAGGCGAACTGGCCGGATCGTGCACCTGCACTGGACCTGCCAGCATCCACTGGGAGTCGAGTTCGGACGGGCCGCCTGCGAGGAGCGTGGCGCCGGCGCCGGCCGTCATGGCGCCGATCGAACCGCGCGGCAGTTCCGACAGGTCCCAGTCGAAGCGGGTGGCGGTCGAGGTAGTGTTGGCGGGCAGTAGCAAGAACCCCAAGCCGCTGCCGGACACGCCCTGGCCGCTTGCTTTCATGCCGTATGGCGGGCCGCCGCCTTCGGTCGCGGGCTGGGTCGGGATGCGGTAGCTGACCGTGACCGGCGCCACGGTTTTCCTGGCCGCCTGCCAGTAGCGGAAACCGGTAGCAGGGCCGACCTGCCCTGGTTTGTTCTCGATCGTGAGCGGGACCGGGCCGTTGGCATCGAGGACGCTCAAGCCGGTGATCTTGTCGGCAATCGTTTTGACACCGAACAGGCCGAGCGGCGCGCGAAAACGCAGGGGCGTATCGCCGGCAGGCAGATCCTTGGTCAGGATCTGGCGCACTTCGAGGGCCTCGACCTTGCCGTTCGTGACCAGCGGTTTGACGACCACCGACAGCCCCGGCGTGGGCGCCGCAGCACTGGCCCAGGGCGCGGCGGCGAATAAAGTGAGCGACAGCAGGCCGCACAGGCGGCGCGGGACGGTGGACAGGCTGGACATGGTGTAACTCTCGGTAAGTGTTTTTAAGTTATCGACCTTAGCATGGGTACAGGCAACAAGTACAATCACTGTTGCATATGCCACACCATCACTCAAGGACCTCCGCCATGCCGAACGTCTCTCTCTCCTTCAGCCTGCCGATCACGCCCGACCTCATCCATGGAGCGGTCGAGCTCGAGCGCACGGAAGTGGGCCTGCTGCCGCACCGCCTGCCCGCCTGGGCGCGTGCGCAGTATCCGGACGCGCAACTGGCGCTGGCCGAGGCGCAGCCATCGGGCGTGCGCCTGGTGTTCCGCACAAGGGCGAGCACGGTCGAACTGGACACCTTGCCGACCAAGCGCCGCTATGGCGCCATGGCGCCACGCCCGGACGGCATCTATGACCTGCTCGTCGATGGCGAGCTGACGCAGCAGGCCAGCGCGCCGGGCGGCAAGATCATGGACATCGACGTGTTGTCAGGAGCGGCCAAGGTGCAGCCGGGCGACGTGCAGCGGCTGCGCTTTGCCGGCCTGCCGCCGGGCGACAAGACGATCGAGATATGGCTGCCGCATGACGAGACGACCGAGCTAGTGGCGCTGCATGCCGATGCACCGGTCGCTCCGCTGGCGGCCCTGGGCCAGCGCCGCTGGCTGCACCATGGCAGTTCCATCAGCCAGGGCTCCAATGCGACCAATCCGACCGGCATCTGGCCGGCAGTCGCCGCCCGGCTGGCCGGCGTCGACCTGCTCAATCTGGGCTTCGGCGGCAATGCATTATTGGACCCGTTCACGGCGCGCACGATTCGCAACTTGCCGGCCGACGTGATCAGCCTCAAGCTCGGGATTAACCTCGTCAACACTGATGCGATGCGGCTGCGCGCCTTCGGGCCGGCCGTGCACGGTTTTCTCGATACGATCAGGGAAGGGCATCCGACCACGCCGCTGCTGGTGATTTCGCCGACTTGGTGTCCGATCCACGAGACGACGCCCGGTCCGACCATGTTCGATGGCAAGGCGCTGGAAAAGGGGACCTTGCTGTTCCGCGCATTGGGCAACGACGCCGAGCGCCGGCAGGGCAAGCTGACCCTGGGCGTGATTCGCGAGCAGTTGCAGAAGATCGTCCAGCAGAGGGCGCCGGCGGATGCGAATATCCATTACCTCGACGGCAGCGCGCTTTACGGCGCCGAGGGCAATGCGCGTTATCCGCTGCCCGATGAGCTGCATCCCGAGGCGGAGGCGCACCGCTTGATCGGCGAACGCTTTAGTGCGCTGGCGTTTCGTGCCGGTGCCTTTGGCAAAGGCGCGGCCTGAATTTGAATTTATCCTTTATTGGAATGTAAGCTTCCGAGAAACTGCTACCGCTTGATCTGCGAGACTTTTATGACGCTTGAATCCCGTTCGGACAATCTGATCTCCCTGCTGTCGCTCATGCCGCATCCGGAAGGAGGCCACTTCAGGGAGACCTACCGAAGTCAACACCGTGTGAACAGGGAGGAGGACGGTGTTAGCCGTTCTGCCTCGACCGCGATCTATTATCTTCTTCGCGGAAGGGAGAGGTCGACCTGGCATCGGATTCGGTCGGACGAGATGTGGCATTTCTATGATGGGGTGCCAATTCGAATCTACGTCCTGGAGCCGGATGGAGGGCTCAGCGTTCTCAGGCTCGGTAATCCATTGCGGCATGAGGGTGCGCAGTTCCAGGCACTGGTTCCTGCCGGGCGCTGGTTCGCCGCGGAATGCGAGGAACAGGAGAGCTACAGTCTGGTGGGTTGTACGGTAGCCCCGGGCTTCGAGTTCGAAGAATTCGAGATCGGGGATGCGAGCGTCCTCAGGCGGGATTGGCCCGCGCATGCGGAGTCGATCGCGCGCCTGGCGTAATGCGGAGGGTGTTATGGGACTCTTAACCTTCAGTATCAATATCACCCTGGACGGCTGCGTCGACCACCAGGAAGGAATCGCCGACGACGAGACGCATGCGTTCTTCACCCGCCTCATGGACGAGAGCGGGGCGATGCTGTGGGGCCGCGTCACCTACGAGATGATGGAAGGCTACTGGCCAGCGGTCGCCACGGGCGCTATGGAAGCGCCGCCGGCGATGCGCGAGTGGGCGCTCAAGCTGGAAGCCAAGCCGAAGTACGTGGTGTCCTCGACACGCACCGACTTCCCCTGGGCCAACAGTCACCATATTGCCGGCGACCTGCGTGCGGGCGTACAGCAGCTCAAGGATGCGACGCCGAACGGCGTGCTCCTCGGTAGCGGCAAGCTCGCGGCCGAGCTGGACCGGCTGGACCTGATCGACGATTACAAGCTACTGGTCCACCCAAGGATCGCCGGCCACGGCCCGACCCTGTACGAGAGCGGACTACCGAGCACGCGACGGCTTGAATTCATCTCGGCGAAACCACTCATCAGCGGTGCGGTCGCGATGCATTACCGACGCGCGCGCTGACATTTAGGCTCCGCCCTGGTAACCGTTCTGCCGCCAGGCCTCGTACACCACGATCGCCACGGTGTTCGACAAATTCAGGCTGCGGTTATCGGGCCGCATCGGCAGCCGGATGCGCTGGGCCGGCGGGAAGGTCTCACGAAACGCCGGCGCCAGGCCGCGCGACTCCGGCCCGAACACGAACACGTCGCCTGCCTGGAAGCTGGCCTCGGCGAATGGCGACGAGCCATGCGTGGTGAGCGCGAACATGCGCGACTGGTCGGGCTTGACTGCCTCCAGGAAGGCATCCCAGTCCTTGTGCACCTTCATATTGGCGTACTCGTGATAATCCAGCCCGGCGCGGCGCATCTTGGCGTCGTCCAGCGGGAACCCGAGCGGCTCGATCAGGTGCAGCTGGGCGCCGGCGTTGGCGCACAGGCGGATCACATTGCCGGTATTCGGCGGGATTTCTGGTTCGACCAGGACGACGTGAAACAAGGTACTTCTCCTCAGTGATCTCAGTGATAGTTCATGCATGCGGCGGCGTGCGCGCAAACACGAAGTTCGTGACGCGCGCGGCCCCGGCCCGTTTCAGGACGGCGGCAACTTCGTCGAGCGTATGCCCACTCGACATGACGTCGTCGACCACGCCCACATGGCGTCCGCGTACGTCGCACATGGCGTCCACCCCAAACGCCCCGCGCACATTCTTCTTGCGTTCTCCCGGCGCGGCATTCGACTGCGCCTGTGTTTCCCGCACCCGTTGCAAGAGCCGCGGCGCTACGGCCACGCGCAAGGCGCGGGCCAGCGGCCGCGCCACCTCGAGCGCCTGGTTGTAGCCACGCTCGACCAGGCGGGCGGGCCCCAGCGGCACCGGGCACAGCACGTCGGGCACCGCTGGCGCTGCAAGTGCGACGGCGCCCTGCAGCACGCGCGCCATCCACGGCGCCAGCGCCAGCTGGGCCCCGAATTTCAGCTGCAGCACCAGGCTGTCGAGCGGCGCCGCGTAATCGCAGGCGGCCACCGTGGCGTCGAAGGAGGGCCTGTCGGCCAGGCAGGCGCCGCAATGCCGGCCGAGATCGGGCGCGCCGATCGGATTGGCGCAGCACGGGCAGCGCGTCACGGGCAGGACGTAGGCCTGCTCGCAGGCCGCGCACACGGCTTGACCCGAGTAGCCTCCGCACAAGGCGCAGGCGGACGGCAGCATGGCGCCCAGCAGGCGGCCGGGCAGTGCGCGAAGGTCCAGCATCGGCTTGACTTCCCACAACCGGTTAAACTGCCAACATTATCTCATCTCGACTTGCATCCCATGGCTTCTCCTCAATCCTCGTCCACGCTGAGCGCCCCGATCGACCTGTCCCGCGTGCGCGAGCTGTTTGCGCGTCCCGAACGCATCGCCCCGTCGGATTTCCTGCGCCGCGAGATCGCCGAACGGATGCATGAGCGCCTGAGTCTCGTCAAACTCGTCCCGAAGCAGGTGCTGGACGCCGGTTGCGGCGCCGGGGCCGACCTGGCCTTGCTGCAGAAAACCTACCCGGCCGCCCAGATCCTGGGCCTCGATGGGGCAGGGGCCATGGCGCGCGCGGCCAAGGGGCCGGTAGCGCAGGGCGGCGCGCTGAACCAGCTGCTGACGCGCCTGATGCCGGCCAAGGCCGGTGTCGACGTGCTGTGCGGCGACTATGGCAACCTGCCGTTCGGACCGAACTCGCTCGACCTGCTGTGGTCGAACCTGGCGCTGCACTGGCACCCGCTGCCCGACCGCGTGTTCGCCGAATGGCGCCGCGTGCTGCGGGTGGAGGGGCTGCTGATGTTTTCCTGCTTCGGTCCGGACACCTTCACCGAGGTGCGCAGCGCTTTTGCCGCGCTCGATGCCTACCCGCACACCTTGCCCTTCGTCGACATGCATGACTTCGGCGACCAGCTGGTCGCGGCCGGCTTCTCGACGCCTGTCATGGACATGGAACGCATCACCGTCACCTACGACACACCGCAGGCGCTACTGGCGGACGTGCGGGCGCTGGGCGGCAATCCGCTGGAATCTCGCCGCCGTAGCCTGATCGGCCGCGCGGCCTGGCGCCGCATGCTCGACGCCCTGGAGGCGCAACGCCGCCCGGACGGCAAGCTCAGCCTGACTTTCGAAGTCATCTACGGCCACGCCTTCCGCCCGGCGCCGCGCACCACGGCCACCGGCGAATCGATCGTGCGCTTCCAGCCCCGCAAGCCCTGATATCCACCTTGCATGGCTGATATGGCAATAAGCCCGATTTTCCTTGAATAAAAATTAGTGCTTTAGATATAATCAATTGCTATTTTTTTCGTCCGGCCAACAGAATCGCTTAAAAAAGCGGCAGATTCGGGCGAAAAGTAGAAAAAAGAATTGCAGCAGTCGTAGAGTCGCCCACCCTGGCAGCAACGTATTGCCAGGTGGGCGAGATGGTTTCCCACCATTCCGCAGCGCAATTTTGCGGGACGACCCGGCAAGCCCTCTGCGATCAGTAGGAGCGGGCACGGTTCGTTCACGAAATTGCTGGGCCCGTTTAAAAATATTCTTATTTTTAGGGTGGTTGGGGACAATACATGACATATGCAACGCGACTTCAGGCCGTGCTGTACGGCCTTGCCGTACTCGCAGTAGCCGGCGCCACGCCAGCCCTGGCGCAGCAACAGCCGATCACAGGCCGGCCTCTCGAGCACCAGCTCAATATGCAGGCCCCCGTCACCGCCGTCGGCGCCGACATCTATAGTTTGCACAACTGGATGATGATCGTTTGCCTGGTGATCTTCGTCGCTGTATTCGGCGTCATGTTCTATTCGGTGTTCAAGCACCGCAAATCGCTGGGCCACAAGCCCGCCACCTTCCACGAATCCACTGCCGTCGAGATCGCCTGGACCGTGGTGCCGTTCCTGATCGTCATCGGCATGGCGCTGCCCGCGACCAAGACCGTGGTCGCGCTGAAGGACACCTCGAACGCCGATCTGACCATCAAGGCCACCGGCATGCAGTGGAAGTGGGGCTACGATTACCTGAAAGGCGAGGGCGAAGGCATTTCCTTCCTGTCGAACCTGTCCACCCCGCGCTCCCAGATCGGTGAGCCGGGCGTCAAGCCCACCGAGGCGCGCACCGAGAACTACCTGCTCGAAGTCGATAACGAGATGGTGGTCCCGGTGAACAAGAAGATCCGCATGGTGTTCACCGCCAACGACGTGATCCACGCCTGGACAGTTCCGGCATTCGCGATCAAGCAGGATGCCATCCCCGGTTTCGTGCGCGACGGCTGGTTCCGCGCCGAGAAGACCGGCGTCTACCGCGGCAACTGCGTCGAGCTGTGCGGCAAGGACCACGCCTTCATGCCGATCGTGGTGCGCGTCGTGACCGACGCCGAATACACCGCCTGGGTCGAGGGCAAGCAGAAGGAAATGGCGGCCCTGGCCGACGATCCGACCAAGACCTGGACCATCGACGAACTCAAGGTCCGCGGCGAGCAGGTCTACGCCGCCAACTGCGTGGCCTGCCACCAGGCCAACGGCAAGGGTGTGCCGGCTGCGTTCGCGGCGCTGGACGGTTCACCGAACGTGCTGGGCGAGAAGGCGCACCAGATCGACATCCTGCTCAACGGCCAGAAGTCCGGCAAGTTCCCGACCGAAATGCCGGCGTGGAAACAGTTGTCCGATACCGAGATCGCCGCCGTGATCACTTATACCCGCAATACCTGGTCGAACAAGGCTGCGGAAAATATCGTTCAACCGGCCGAAGTCCTGGCCGCACGCAAATAATGCAGGGGTAACGACATGAGCACCACGACGATCGACCACGGCCACGATCACGAACACGGCCACGACCACGCCCACGACGAGCACCACGACCATCCACACGGCTGGCGCCGCTGGCTGTTCGCCACCAATCACAAGGACATCGGCACGTTATACCTCTGGTTCTCGTTCATCATGCTGCTCTCGGGCGGCGTGCTGGCGCTGATGATCCGCGCCGAGCTGTTCCAGCCCGGCCTGCAATTCGTGCGTCCCGAATTCTTCAACCAGCTCACCACCATGCACGGCCTGGTGATGGTGTTCGGCGCGATCATGCCGGCCTTCGTCGGCTTCGCCAACTGGATGCTGCCGCTGCAGGTGGGCGCCTCGGACATGGCGTTCGCGCGCATGAACAACTTCTCGTTCTGGCTGCTGCCGCCGGCCGCGCTGCTGCTGGCCGGTTCCTTCCTGGTGCCGGGCGGCGCCACCGCGGCGGGTTGGACTTTATATGCGCCACTGTCGACCCAGATGGGCGTCGGCATGGACATGGCGATTTTTGCCATGCACATCATGGGCGCCTCGTCGATCATGGGCTCCATTAACATCATCGTCACCATCCTGAACATGCGCGCGCCGGGCATGACCCTGATGAAGATGCCGATGTTCTGCTGGACCTGGCTGATCACCGCCTACCTGCTCATCGCCGTGATGCCGGTGCTGGCCGGGGCCATCACCATGACCCTGACCGACCGCCACTTCGGCACCTCGTTCTTCAACGCCGCCGGCGGCGGCGATCCGGTGATGTACCAGCACATCTTCTGGTTCTTCGGCCACCCCGAGGTCTACATCATGATCTTGCCGGCCTTCGGCATCGTCTCGCAGATCATCCCGGCCTTCGCACGCAAGCCCCTGTTCGGCTATGCCTCGATGGTGTACGCCACCGCCTCGATCGCGATCCTGTCGTTCGTCGTCTGGGCCCACCACATGTTCACTACCGGCATGCCGGTGACCTCGCAGCTGTTCTTCATGTACGCCACCATGCTGATCTCGGTGCCGACCGGCGTGAAGGTGTTCAACTGGGTCGCCACCATGTGGAAGGGCTCGATGACCTTCGAGACCCCGATGCTGTTCGCGGTCGGCTTCATCTTCGTGTTCACCATGGGCGGCTTCACCGGCCTGATCCTGGCCGTGACCCCGATCGACATCCAGGTGCATGACACCTATTACGTGGTGGCCCACTTCCACTACGTGCTGGTGGCCGGCTCGCTGTTCGCACTGTTCGCCGGCTTCTATTACTGGGCGCCGAAATGGACCGGCCATATGTATCCCGAAGGCCGCGGCAAGATCCACTTCTGGCTGTCGCTCATCACCTTCAACATCACCTTCTTCCCGATGCACTTCCTGGGACTGGCCGGCATGCCGCGCCGTTACGCCGACTACGCGGTGCAGTTCACCGACTTCAATATGATCGTGTCGATCGGCGCCTTCGGCTTCGGTTTCAGCCAGGTGTACTTCCTGTTCGCGGTGGTGCTGCCGACCATCCGCGGCGGCGCCAAGGCCCCGGCCAAGCCGTGGGAAGGCGCGGAAGGCCTGGAGTGGACCGTGCCGAGCCCGGCGCCATTCCACACCTTCGAGCATCCACCGCTGGTGAAATGATGAGCGCGCGCAAACCAAATAACCTGCGGACCGCCCTGCTGGTGGGCGGCCTGGCGCTGTTCTTCTTCGTCAGCGTGTTCGTCAAGTTCACCTTGTTGAGCTGAGGCCTGCCATGAGCAGCAAGTTGCTACGCTTGAATCGCACGATGCTCGGCAAGCTGGTGGTGGTGGCGATCGGGATGTTCGGCTTCGGCTATGCGCTGATCCCGGTGTACCGCCAGGTCTGCGAGGTGCTTGGTATTAATGTGCTGACCCAGAAGGGCGAGTTCGTGGCGGCGCCGACCAATACCCAGGTCGACAAATCGCGCACCATCACGATCGAGCTGGACGGCAATTCGCAGGGGCCGTGGCGCTTCCGCCCGACCACGCGCAGCATCGACGTGCATCCGGGGGAGTTGGCCACCGTCATGTACGAGGTGGTCAATACCCAGGGCAGGGCGGTCAAGGCCCAGGCGATCCCGAGCTATGCGCCGCAATCGGCCACGCCGCACTTCATGAAGGTGGATTGCTTCTGCTTCCAGGAGCAGACCATGGGGCCGAACGAGGCGCGCCAGATGCCGGTGGTGTTCTTCATCGACCCCAAATTGCCGCGCGAAGTGAAGAACATCACGCTGTCGTACACCTTCTTCGAGATCGGCGGCGCGTTCAAGGCGGCGGCAGCGCCACCCGGATCGGGAAAGAATGGATAGGCCACACCAGCGCAAGGCGAATTTTCTCGCCACCATGAAGGCCGTGTTCTGGTCCTTCTTCGGCGTACGCAAGCGCAAGGATTACGAGAACGATGCCGCCAACCTGAACCCGGTGCACGTCGTTATCGCCGGGCTGATCGGGGTAGCGATTTTCATCGGACTGATCATGCTGGCAGTAAGGTTCGCTGTTTCATCGGTATAGTTTGCACGTCGTCCCCGCGAAGGCGGGGACCCAAGTTAATCAGCACAGACGCACAATAATAGAATCACAGAGGAGATAGACATGAGTTCGTCACCAGTGAGTTCCCCAGGCACCGCGCCTTACTATTACGTCCCCGGCCCATCGCGCTGGCCCCTGCTGGCCGGCATCTCGATGCTGGTGACGATGGCTGGCGCGTCCGGCTGGGTCAACAGCATGTCATGGGCGCCGGCCGTGTGCCTGGCCGGCATCGCCGCCATGCTGGTGGTGCTGTATTTCTGGTTCGGCGACGCGATCCGCGAATCCGAAGCCGGGCTCTACGGTAAACGCATCGACCTGTCCTACCGCTGGTCGATGAGCTGGTTTATTTTCTCCGAGGTGATGTTCTTCGGCGCCTTCTTCGGCGCGCTGTTCTATGCGCGTGCGATCTCGATGCCCTGGCTGGCCGACCTCGATCACCAGATCCTGTGGCCCGACTTCTCGGCCCAGTGGGGTAACACCGGCCCGGCCAATATCGTCGACGGCTTCCGCACCATGGGACCGTTCCCGATCCCGACCATCAATACCGCGCTGCTGCTGACCTCGGGCGTGACGCTCACCATCGCCCACCACGCGCTGCGCGCCGGACATCGCAACAAGACCGCGATCTGGCTGGCGGCGACGATCCTGCTGGGCGCCGTGTTCATGGGCTTCCAGGCTTACGAATACATCCACGCCTACCGCGACCTGAACCTCAAGATGACCTCGGGCATCTACGGCTCGACCTTCTTCATGCTGACCGGTTTCCACGGTTTCCACGTGACCATGGGTGCGATCATGCTGGCGGTGATCCTGTATCGTGTCATGAAAGGGCACTTTACGGCAGATAACCACTTCGGCTTCGAAGGCGCCGCATGGTATTGGCACTTCGTCGACGTGGTGTGGCTGGGACTGTACGTCGTTATCTACTGGTTGTAAGGTTCAACGCAAGCCGGTTGGGGCGATCCACCCCAACTGGTAGGCTGCCAGCAAACACAGAAACAGGACGATCGACAAACCGACCCGCATCGCCAGCGCATTGACGGTGCGGTTGCTGCGCCCCTTGTCGCGCATCAGGAAGAACAGGGCCGAACCGAGGCTGGCCAGGATCAGGACGAAGGCGATGGCGACGAAGATTTTCATGGTGGACCTGCGAAAGGTTGAGGCTTCATTGTAATGCGGTTCGGCTTTCGTTTTCGCCCCATCGCCTTTGCCGCGGCCGTGGTCGTGGCCATCATCGGCATCCTGCTCGGCAACTGGCAACAGGGCCGGGCCGCCTATAAAACCGAGCTGCAGGCGCGCCAACTGGCGCGCGCCGCCGAACCGCCGCTCGATCTCGCTCCCTCCACCCGGGTCGGCCCTGACGCCGAATTCCGCAGCGTGCGCGTGCAGGGCGAGTTCGTCGCCGGCTGGCCGGTCTTCCTCGCCAATCGGCCCATGGGAAGCCAGTCCGGGTTCTATCTCGCAATGCCGTTTAGAATAGCGGGTTCGGACACGCACGTGCTGGTGCTGCGTGGCTGGCTGCCGCGGCCCGCCGGGGCCGAATATGGCAAGCTGCCCGCGTTCGCTACGCCCGCCGGCCCGCTCCTGCTCAAGGGCCGGATCGTGTCGGGCGCCGGGAAGGTGATGGACCTGGGTGAGGGGGCCCCGCTGGCGCCCGGCGCCATGGTCCAGAACCTGACGCCCGAGGTGCTCGCCGCGGCCAGCGGCCTGAAGCTGCAGCCCTTCGTGGTGCAGCAGACCCAGTCCGCCGGCCGCCGCGACGCGCTCGCCCGCAACTGGCCCGCGCCCGATGCGGGCATCGACAAACATCGCGGCTACGCCTTCCAGTGGTATGCACTGGCGGCGCTGGCCCTACTTTTTTATGTGATAACGGGATTCCGACGTGGCTCAAGAACAAATCGCTGACCCAAAACCTCCGAGCGACCCCAACGCAGCGCGCCGTCGCGGCCGCATGAAGCTGATGATCGTGCTCCTGATCTGCGCGCTGCCGATCATCGTGTCGTACATCACCTTCTATATCGTCAAGCCGGATGGCCGCACCAATTACGGCACCATCCTCGACGCGCGCAGCCTGCCAATCCCCGAGATGGCCACCACCACGCTCGACGGCAAACCGCGCACCCTGGCCGACCTGAAAGGCAAGTGGGTCATGCTACGCGTCGGTGGCGGCGTCTGCGAAGACGAATGCCAGCGCCAGCTGTACGCGATGCGCCAGTGGCGCACCATGCAGGGCAAGAATATGGACCGCATGGAGCGGGTCTGGCTGATCACCGACAACGAGCCGCTCGATACCGTGCTGATGCGCGAGTACGACGGCATGGAACTGCTGCGTGCGCCCGCCGCGACGGTGGCGCAATGGCTGCCGGTCGAATCCGGCCAAAAGATGGGCGACCACATTTACCTGATCGACCCGCTCGGCAACCTCATGATGCGCTTCCCCTACCAGCCGGAACCGGGCCGCGTGTACAAGGACATCGCCAAGCTGCTCAAGGCCTCGTCCATCGGTTGAGCCTCCAAGGTTGAGCTTCATAGTCACAGTTAAAAGAAATACATGGATCTGTCTTCACTGCTTCACCTGCTCCTGATGGGCCTGCTCGTCGCCAGCCTGCCGCTGGCGATCGTCTGGATGTCGACCGACCCCAATAAATACCGCAAGCTGGTGTGGGTGATGGTGTTCCTTACCTTCGACCTGATCGTGTTCGGCGGCTTCACCCGCCTGACCGACTCGGGCCTCGGTTGCCCGGACTGGCCTGGCTGCTACGGCGAAGCCAATCCCTTCCTGGCCCACGAACACATCGCCGCCGCCGAGGCCGCGATGCCGACTGGCCCGGTAACGGTCGCCAAAGCCTGGATCGAGATGATCCACCGCTACCTGGCGATGGGCATCGGCGCCCTGATCCTGGCGCTGCTGTTCACGTCGGTCAAGCAATGGCGCCGCACCCACAACGAGGTCTTCAAGCCGGGCATGCCGCTGGCGCTGCTGGTGTCGGTGCTGGTGCAGGGCGCCTTCGGCGCCTGGACCGTCACGCTCAAGTTGCAGCCGGTGATCGTCACCATCCACCTGTTGCTGGGCATGATGCTGCTGGCGATGCTGGTCTGGATGGGCTGCCGCGAAGACTATCTGCTGAAACCGCCGTTGCTGGCGCGTGGGCTTGACCTGGTGCGCCGCCTGCGCGGCCTGCGCATCCTGTCGCTGCTGGCCGCCGTCGTCCTGACGGCGCAGATCGCGCTTGGCGGGTGGGTGAGCACCAACTACGCGACCATGGCTTGCGACACCTTCCCGCTGTGCCAGGGCGCGCTGGTGCCGGATCTCGACTTCGAGCACGGCTTCCACCTGTGGCGCGAGCTGGGCATGACCAAGGAAGGGCATTACCTGCCGTTCTCGGCCCTGGTGGCGATCCACTGGGTGCACCGGGCGTTCGCGCTGGCGGTGGTGCTGGTGCTCGGCCTGGCGGCCTGGCGCGCCTGGCATCTGCCGGAAGTCGGCAAGACCGCGCGCCGCCTGCTGCTGGTGATGGTCGTGCAGCTGTTCACCGGCATCGCCACCGTGTATTTCGACTTCCCGCTGGCGATCGCGGTGATGCATAACGCCGGGGCGGCCCTGCTTGTCATTCTGGTGACCATGTTAAACTACCGGGTGAAGTTCCAACTCGACGCGGCCCGCGCCACCCCGGCGCCAGAAGTTGCCGCGTCTGCTAGCGCCCCCAGATGACGATCCAGACAGCCATCCCCAAAACCTCGAGCCGGTTCTCGCAATACTGGACCCTGACCAAGCCGCGCGTGACGCAGCTGGCGGTGTTCTGCGCCGTGATCGGGATGTTCCTCGCCACCGACGGCTTCCCCGGCTGGCAGACGCTGGTCGCCGGCACGGTCGGCATCTGGCTGCTGGCCGCCGCCGCCTTCGCGGTGAACTGCCTGGTCGAGGCCGAGGTCGATGCGCGCATGGCGCGCACCGCGCGCCGCGCCACCGCATCGGGCGAACTGAGCCAGTCGCAGACGATCACCTTTTCGCTCGTGCTGGGCGGCCTGGGCATGTACATCCTGTACGCCTTCGTCAATCCGCTGACCATGTGGCTGACCTTCGTCACCTTCGTCGGCTATGCCTTCATCTATACCTTATTGCTCAAGCCGAACACCTCGCAGAACATCGTGATCGGCGGCCTGTCGGGCGCGATGCCGCCGGCGCTGGGCTGGGCCGCAGTGGCCAACGAAGTGCCGATGGAAGCCTGGCTGCTGGTGCTGATCATCTTCATGTGGACCCCGCCGCATTTCTGGGTGCTGGCCATGTACCGTCGCGACGACTACGCCCGTTCGGGCCTGCCGATGTTGCCGATCACCCATGGCATGAAATTCACCGGCCTGCAGGTGTGGCTGTACACGATCGGCCTGGCCGCGACCACCTTGCTGCCGTTCGCGGTCGGCATGAGCGGCCTGATCTACCTGGCGGCGGCGGTGCCGCTCAATGCCATCTTCCTGCGCCATGCGTGGCGGGTGCACCGCAACTACAGCGATATGGCGGCGCGCAAGACCTTCACCTGGTCGATCGTCTACCTGTCGCTGCTGTTTGCGGCTTTGCTGATCGATCATTACTTCAAGTTCTGACAGGACGGGTTCAACGATGAAGAAACTCTTGGGCGTACTGGGATTCACGGCCGTCGCGCTGCTGGCAAGCGGTTGCGACAAACTCGGCGACAAGCCGCCGGCCTTCCACAATACCGACGTCACCGGCGTCGACTACGCCAAGGGTTTTTCCCTGACCGACCACACCGGCAAGCCGCGCACCCTGGAGGATTACAAGGGCAAGGTGGTGGTGATCTTCTTCGGCTACACCCAGTGCCCCGACGTCTGCCCGACCACGATGGCCGAGATGGCCACCGTGATGAAGGAACTGGGCCCGTCTGCCGCCGACGTGCAGGTGCTGTTCATCACCGTCGACCCCGAGCGCGACACCCAGGAACTGCTGTCGCACTACGTGCCGGCCTTCGACCAGCGCTTCGTCGGCCTGTACGGCGACGCCGCCGCGACAGCCAAGGTGGCCAAGGAATTCAAGGTGTTCTACGCCAAGGTGCCGGGCGCCGATCCCGGCAGCTACACGGTGGACCACACGGCCGGCAGCTTCGTGTTCGACAAAGAGGGCCGGCTGCGCCTGTTCGTGCGCCACGGCCAGGGCCCGGCACTGATCGCCCACGACCTGCGCCAACTGCTATGATGGTGTAAACACCATCGGCACAGGACGGCATGGAAGCGCGACCAGGAAGAAACTACACCCGCATCGCCATCGTCGTCCTGCTGACGCTGGGCTGCCTCTACGTCCTGCGTCCCTTCCTGCCGGCCATCCTGTTCGCCGCCGCGGTCGCCATCTCGACCTGGCCACTGTACCTGCGCCTGCTGCGCGAGCTGCGCGGCCAGCGCACGATCGCGGCGCTGACGATGACGCTCACCCTGACCCTGCTGTTCATCATTCCGCTGTCGATGGTGGCCTACAACCTGGGCGACGACGTCGCGCGCGGCTTCGGTCAACTGCGCGTCCTGGTCGAGCACCGCGAACTGGCGCCGCCGGCCTGGATCCGCGATATCCCTCTCGTCGGCGGCACACTCGACACCTACTTGCACGACCTGATCGCCAGCCGCGAGCAGATGCTGGCGCTGGCCCAGCGCATGATCGAGCCGGCCCGTACCTGGCTGGTCAAGGGCGGGATCATGCTCGGCACCGGCGTCGTGCAGATGAGCCTGGCGGCCTTCGTCAGCTTCTTCCTGTACCGCGACGGCAATGCGCTGCTGGCCGTCATCGCGGTGACGATGCGCAAGGTGATGGGCGAGGGCGCCGAATCGATCCAGCATACGGTCAGCCAGACCGTGCGCGGCGTGATGTATGGCTTGCTCGGCACGGCGCTGGCCCAGGCGCTGGTGGCGGCGGTCGGGTTTGCGATTGCCGGCGTGCCGGCGGTGCCGCTGCTGTCGGTGCTGGTGTTCCTGACGTCCCTGATCCCGCTCGGCCCGCCGCTGGTGTGGGGCGGCGCCACGGTGTGGCTGTTCGCCCATGGCGAGACGGGCTGGGCGATCTTCATGGCGATCTGGGGCACGGTGTTGATCAGCGGCGTCGACAACGTCGTGCGGCCGATGTTGATCAGCCGCGGCAGCAGCCTGCCGTTCCTGCTCACCCTGCTCGGGGTGCTGGGCGGCGTGATCGCCTTCGGCTTCGTCGGGATGTTCATCGGGCCGGTGCTGCTGGCGGTGGGCTACTCCCTGATGAGCGAATGGACGGGTACCGAGGATCCCATCGTCAAGCACGATGAAGGTCAGGGCAAAGAGCTGGCCAAATGATGGACAAAGGAGCCCGTTATGGCGACCTCAGATGTGCTTGATTCAGTCGATATCGCCCTGCCCGTATGTTGATAACGTCTAAAATGATATCATTACCGCGAAAATACGTTCCCTTTCGGAAATGAAAAGACGGAACAATAAATTCAATCCAAAGCGCGCATTGGCGGAGCTTACGCCGGAAAATTTGCAGCTTTGCGCCAGCTTGGCAAAAAAAGTCAAGTACGGAGGCAATCCGGAACATAAGAGAAATCCGGGTGACTTCGGACTTTCTCCTCCGAGCGATCCTCGTCCCGGTAAGTCGCTCTGCGACGGCGTCGCTGTTTTTACCCGTGCTGAAGCTGTTCGTTACCTGCGCGCTGGATTAAAAAGAGGATTGATCAGCGACCGCTTTATTTCAGGGTGGCCAAAAAATATCTGGTCAGTCACCGAAAGTGGCGTGGCGCTTGAAGCTCAAATTGAGAATGTTCTTCTCGGGGTTTATCACGGTTATCCCATGCCGGATTCCGACCCTTTCGTTGAGGACGTATTAAAACGTTGGAACTCGAAGCAATGAATATATTCCATTTGCGTCATCGGTGGGAAACTGCAGGCAACGATGAGCCAGACCTGAGGCAAACCATGTGCCGGCTTGAGTTGCAGATTGGTGACGTCTTGCTTACCGAGAATGAAGATATATTTTCGCAGACGATATCACCTTCGGTGTTGGTATCTGCTTATCCTTTGGCGCAGTGGTTTGCAGCGAATTGGTGGCGATTGACGTCGGAACCACTGCCTCCTACGATTCGCCCTTTGACGAGCTGGCGCATGGCGCACGAGATTGGCGCCGCAAACTCCGGCTACGTCTGGCCTCAGATATTATTTGCGACCGATAGGGAGGTCATGCAAGTCTGGGCAGCTCCTTCTCGCGGCAACCGTGAGCAATCGGTAAGATATTTAAATGGGTTGACCGCGCCGGTGGCACTGTCGATGCTCGAATTTGAAAAAAACGTCGAACTTTTCATACAATCAGTCATTGCTCGGTTGGCTGCGACTGGATTGCATGATACGAGCTTAAAATTGCTGTGGGATGAGGTATTGGAAGAGCGACGGGATGCGGAAACCTCTTCCGCGCGGCGTTGTGAAGCCGAGCTTGGGTATGACCCGGACGAATGTCCTGACGATATTCTGTCAACTGCAATTCGGCTGAAGAGTCAAATGGGCGAAGCGACGCTCTCCGAATTGACGCCTGTGTATGGAAAGTCCGAGATTTCGACGTCCATATATGATCTCGACACCTTGATCAAGAGCGAAGGTATTCCGGGATCGCCTGCCTTGCCAAAGATCCGTGCACGTGAATCCAAATCCATGGCACCGTGGGAGAGGGCGGTGGAAGATGCCCGTCTGCTTCGAAAAGAGCTGCACAATACAGGTGATCGCGTCTCGACCGAAGATCTGTATTCGCTGTTAGGGATCAGAAAGCAGGACGCTGAACACTACAATGGCAAGACCGGCAGCAAGGTCGCGATAGCCGTTCCCGGCAAGGGGCGTCAGATCGCATTCATGCCACGTAGACGCCATCCTCGCTCCAAGCGATTTGAGCTTGCGAGATTTATTGGAGATATCGTCTATACACACTCCGCTGGCGGTGAGTG
Source organism: Massilia sp. CFBP9026 (assembly GCF_034045165.1). NCBI lineage: Bacteria > Pseudomonadati > Pseudomonadota > Betaproteobacteria > Burkholderiales > Oxalobacteraceae > Massilia > Massilia sp. CFBP9026. The sequence continues at coordinate 310,847 of NZ_JAXCWH010000004.1, read as the reverse complement.
GCTTGCTTCAACTGACTTGAGCACCTCTCGGCAAAAATATCAACGCGCGTTTGCCGCGGAATTTTTATGTCCAATCGAAAATTTGACTGGTTTTTTGGAGGACGATTTTTCGGAGGATAGGCTCGAAGATGCGGCCGAACACTTTGAAATCAGCCCAGAGACAGTGAATTCGCTCTTGGCAAATAATGCACTTATATATCGGACACATGGCTTGAGTGGCCTTCCATATACGATAGCTTGACGCGAAGATTCGAATGCGCCATCACCTCATTGCTGGCGGAACGCCATCCGACATCCGTTTTCGAGCAGCTCAGCAGCTGCCCAGCTTCCACACCAGCTTGTCCCTGCCTTTTTCCAGCAGCTGCACCTCGACGCCATCCTTTACTGAGCGCGTGATCGTTACCGCGCGCCCGAAGTAGCCATATTCCGTCTTGAGCGCGTCCTTGCTCTCGGTCTGTTTAACCTCGGCGCGGTCGATCTGCAGCCGCAGGTTCTGCAGGATCTGCGCGTCCGGCCAACGGGCCGACAGGGCGATGTGGCGGGTGCGGTCGTCCTTGTTTGTTTCGGGATAGCGCCGCTCGCAGGCGGCGACCGAGCTGACGTGCGCCAGCGAAGCCAGGCACAACAGGCCTGCCGCCAGCCTGGGAAGCATGGAAAACTGGATGGTCATGGATCGTGCCGGAAGTTCACAAGCGCTCATCGTAGCAGCAAGCGCAGCTGTTCGAAATCGATCGGCTTGGTCAAATGATGATCGAAGCCAGCATCCAGCGCCAGCGTGCGGTCCTTGTCCTGGCCCCAGCCGGTGGCGGCGATCAGCGTCGTGTCCAGCCCGCGGGGCAGGGCGCGCAGGCGCCGCGCGAGTTCGTAGCCGTTGTAGTCGGGTAGCCCGATATCGAGCAGGGCGACGTCGGGTGCGAATTCGGCTGCCACTTCCAGCGCGGCGGCCGCGGTGTGCGCCATGCGCGTCTCGCAGCCGAACAGTTCCAGCGCCAGCGCCATGGTCTCGGCGGTATCGAAGTTGTCGTCCACCACCAGCACCCGCCTGGGCGAGATCAGCGCGCTCGAGGCCGCCGTCGCTTCCGGCGCGGCGCAGCCGGCGACCAGCGGCAGGCGCAGCGTGAATTCGCTGCCCAGGCCGGATCCGGCGCTCTCGACCAGGATCGCGCCGCCATGCAGGTCGACGATGCCGCGCGCCAGCGCCAGCCCGATGCCGAGCCCGCCGCGGGCCCGGTCGAGGGCGGGTTCAAGCTGGGCAAACATATTGAAGACCGCGCCCAGCGCGTCCGCCGGTATGCCGATGCCGTTGTCGCGCACGCGCAGCTCGGCGTGGCCGTCCGCGCAGGCGAGTTCGACGTCGATCATTCCGCCATCCGGCGTGTACTTGGCGGCATTGGCCAGCAGGTTGATGACGACTTGCGCCAGGCGCGTGGCGTCGCCGTCGACCACCAGCGCCGCATCCGGCACGGACAAGCGCAGCGTATGGCGCGCCGCCGCCATGGCCGGCGCCATGTCCTGGGCCGCGCCGCGCACCAGCGGCGCCAGGTCGATCGGGGTGCGCCGCAGCCGCATGCGGTTCTGGGTGATGCGCGAAACGTCCATCAGGTCGTCCACCAGCCGCGTCAGGTGGCGCAGCTGGCGGTCGAAGGCCTGCAGCAGGCGCTCGTCGGTCGTGCTGCCGTACTTGAGCTTGAAGACGTCGACCGCGCTGCGCATCGGCGCCAGCGGGTTGCGCAGCTCGTGCGACAGGGTGGCCAGGAATTCGTCCTTGCGGCGGTCGGCCGCCGTCAGTTGCAGGTTCAGCGCCTGCAGCTGCAGGTCGGTCGCACGCTGCGCCTCGAGCGCTTCCTCGGCCACCTTGCGCGCGCCGAGCAGGGCGTGTTCATAGGCGTGGCGTCCGGTCGACCGGAACACGGCCCAGTGGTCGAGCCAGCCGCCATCGGCGCCGGGTTGGCGTACGATATTGAGCAGGATGGGCAGCTGCCGGCCGTCCAGTGTGTGCAGGTCGACCTGGACCTCGTTCACCGCGCCTTCGAGCTCCAGCAGCGGCACGCAGCGGGTGTGGTGGAACAGGCGGGCGCCGACCGACAGCAGGTCGCAGAAACGCAGCTTGCCGGTCAGGGCATCGGCCTGCGCGCCGAGCCAGGCGTGGATGGTGGCGTTGGCGCGCACGATCATGCCAGCTGCATCGGTCGCCAGCAGCCCGCACGCCGCCTGTTCGTAGAAGGCATCGACGGCGGGCAGGGCGGCGTTCATTGGCGGCTAGCGCAGCGTCTGCGCGAGGAAGACGTCGATCGCGCGCGAACTGGCAGTCGGCGCGCTCATGTGCGGGCAGTGGCCGACGTTGTCGATCACGGCCAGGCTGCTGCTGGGCAGGTTGCGGTGCAGCCATTCGCCGACCGTGCGCGGCGCGATCAGGTCGTCGCTGCACTGCAGCACCAGGGCCGGCACGGTCGACCTGGCCACGTCGGTCCGGTGGTCGGACAGGAAGGTGACGCAGGCGAAATGGCGCGCGATCTCGGGATCGTTGCGGCAGAAGCTGTTGGTCAGTTCCTCGCGCAGGTCGGGACGGTTGGGCGCGCCCATGATGGCCGGCGCCAGGCTTTGCGACCAGCCCAGGTAGTTCGCTTCCATGGTGTCGAGCAGCTCGCCGATGTCTTCGCGGCTGAAGCCGCCGACATAGTCGCCATCGTTGATGTAGCAGGGGGAAGGGCCGATCATGGCCTGGGCCGCGAAGCGCCCGGGGGCCGCGATGGTGGCCAGCATGCCGATCATGGCGCTGACCGAGTGGCCCACCAGCACGGTCGGCCCGGTGGCGAATTCCTCCACGATCTCGAGCAGGTCGTCGGCGTGGCCGTGCAGCGACGCGTATTTGGCGCGGTCGTAGGCCGCCAGGTCGGAGCCACCGCAGCCCGTCAGGTCATAGGTGATGACGCGGAACCGGTCGTGGTAGGCGGGCGCGAGGAAGCGCCACATGGTCTGGTCGCAGCCGAAACCGTGGGCAAACACCATCGTGGCGGCGCCCTGGCCGGCCACGTGGACGTTGTTGCGAGTCTTGACGGACATTTAATGCCTTCTAATCGGTATCTGGCACCCCATGCACTGAAAATAACATTTTTCAGCTACGAAGTCAGCAAAAGCGGTCATGCAATAAGGGTGGAAAAGCGTCAGTCGCGCTCGTCGTTCTCATTTGTGCGGGTCAATTGCGGTATGACTTTGACCAGCAAGATGCGTGGCCCGTTCATTTTCTTGACGACCACGTCGAAATGGGGGAACCCGATGCGCTGGCCCTGTTTCGGGATGTCGCCCAGTTTTTCCATCAGCAGGCCGCCGACCGATTCCACGTCTTCCAGTCCCATCTGCTCGTTGTCGATGTCGATGCCCAGCAGGCGTTCGAGCGAGAAGATCGGCAGGCTGGCCTTGCCGATATAGGTGCCGTCGGTCTGCTTGAGCCAGTCGTTTTCGTTCATCCGGAACTCGTCGCGGATCTCGCCCACCATCGCCCCCAGCAGATTGTCCAGGGTGACGAAGCCGACCGGGCGCTTGCCCTTCTCTCCGATCAGGGCGAAGTGCGGCGCGCCGCCGCGGAAGCGCCGGAAGATGTCCTGGGCCGGGGTGCGCGCCGAGATCGACTCGACCGGGCGCAGGAACTGCGTCAGGTCGGTGACCGGGCGGCCCGCCTGCAGCGCGAAATACAGGTCCTTCAGGTGGATGATGCCCAGCACCTCTTCACCTTCTTCATCGAAATACGGGTAGCGCGAAAAACGGTTGCGGCGCACCGTTTCCAGGTTTTCTTCCAGCGAGCGGCTGGCGTACAGGGCGCTGACCTCGTTGATCGGCCGCATCAGCTCGGACACCTGCAGCGTGCTGAAGTCGAGCGACTGGGCCAGGATGTTGCGGTCGTCCTGGGTGATCTTCTCGCCCGGCGTGGTGGTGTTGGTATTGGTGCGCAGGATGAGCTTGAGCTCGTCGAGCGAGTAATGGGTGTCGTGGCCGCCGGCGCCGGCCAGGCCGGCCATGCGCAGCACGGTGTTGGCGCTGGCGTTCAGGACGTAGATCGCCGGGTACATCGCCCAGTAGAAGGCGTACAGCGGCATGGCGCACCACAGGGCCACCGATTCCGGCAGCCGGATCGCCAGCGACTTGGGCGCCAGCTCGCCGACCACGATGTGCAGGAACGAGATCACCGAGAAGGCGACGACGAAGGACACGCCGTGGATCAGTTCCTCTGAGGTGACGCCGAGGAAGGCGAACACCGGCTCGAGCAGGCTGGCGAAGGCCGGTTCGCCGACCCAGCCCAGGCCCAGCGAGGCCAGGGTGATGCCGAGCTGGCAGGCCGACAGGTAGGCATCGAGCTGGCCGTGGACCTTGGTCAGGATGCGTCCACGCAGGCCGGTGGTCTTGGCGATCGCGCGCACGCGAGTCTTGCGCAGCGTGACGATACTGAACTCGGCCGCCACGAAGAAGCCGTTCAGCGCCACCAGGAAGAAGGCGAGAACGAGGAATAAAATGTTTTCCATACTGGTTTTGTATTAACAAAAGGCAAAGCCAAGGGGCATTGTACAACCTGGCCCGTCTTTACTCCGCGCTGAGGGATTCCCTATGCACGGCGGCCAGGATGGCCTCGACTGCCGGATGCTTGATCTTGCGTTCGTTCGAGATCGCATAGAAGTGCTCGCGCACCTCGGGCACCCGGCCCACCAGCTCGGCGCCGAGCTGGATCTTGATGTCGGCCACCGGCGCCGCCGGGGTGAAGAACAGGCCCAGCCCGCGCCGGCCGAAGGTGTTCAGAAGGGCGTTGTCCTCGAACTCGCCGACCACGTCGGGCCGGATCGCGTGGCGCTCGAACCAGTCGTCGATCTTGCCGCGCAGGGCATTGTTGCGGGTCGGGAGCAGGATCGGGGCGCCGTGCAGCGAGGCCGGGAAATCCTTGCGGTAGTTCCTGGCCAGGGCCGGGGCGCCGACCACGAACATCTCGTTCTCGGACAGCAGGTGGCTGAACACGCGCAGGGTGGTTCCGGTCGGCACCGCGCGGTCGGTCAGCACCACGTCCAGCTTGTGCAGGGCCAGGTCGCCCAGCAGCGCTTCGTACTCGTCCTCATGGCAGACCAGGCGCACCGGGATGGCGAGCTGGGTCGTCACCTCGAGCAGGCGGTAGGCGGTGAACTTGGGCAGCGAATCCGAGATGCCCACCGCGAGCCGGATGCGGGCGCTGTCCGAGGCGTCCAGCGCTTCCTGCATCTGCTCACCGAGCAGGAAGATCTGGTCGGCATAGGACAGCGCGAGGCGGCCAGCCTCGGTCAGGTTCAGGCGCCGGCCTTGCTGATTGAACAGTGCCTTGCCAAAAGCCTGCTCAAGCAGGGTAAGCTGCGTACTGACAGTCTGGATCGCCAGGCCAAGGCGCTCGGCGGCGCGCGTGATGCTGCCTTCCTTGGCGACCACCCAGAAGTAATACAGGTGACGGAAATTGGGTGGCGAGTGATTCATATCTTCTGTTTTTCGGAAGTAATCTTCCGATTATCTTCGCTTTTTCAATATATTGCCAGCGGCTACAATGCATCGGCCGACACCATTGGCATACAACTTATAAGAGGGAAAAACTAATGAAGTACTTTACCTGGTCATTCATCGTGACCGCAGTCTGCCTGACACTGGCCGCCTGGTGGGGCTACGAACATGGCGGCATGGCTGGCGCGATCACCGCGCTGGGCGTGGCCGCCATCCTGTCGGTGATGGAAGTCTCGCTGTCCTTCGACAACGCCGTGGTCAACGCCTCGGTGCTCAAGGGCTGGGACGAGTTCTGGATCAAGCTGTTCCTGGGCGTCGGCATCATCATCGCCGTGTTCGGCATGCGCCTGGTATTCCCGCTGGTGATCGTGGCCGTGGCTGCGGACCTGGGCGCCATGGAAGTGTGGAACCTGGCGCTGTCCGATCCGAAGGCGTTCTCGACCCACCTGACCAACCACCACGCTGAAGTGGCGGCCTTCGGCGGCATGTTCCTGCTGCTGGTCTTCCTGAACTTCATGCTGGACGACGAGAAGGAAACCCACTGGCTGGGCAACTTCGAAGCCAAGATCGGCGCGCTGGGCAAGGTGTCCTCGATCGCCGTGATGATCGCGATCGCCGCGCTGCTGTTCAGCATGACCTATGTTGACGAAGCGCAGAAGATGGTCGTCCTGATCGCAGGCATGTGGGGCATCTTGGTCTATGTGGGTGTCGATATGCTCAGCAGCATGCTGGAAAAGAGCGAGTCGGACGGCGGCAGCGTCGGCGATGCGGTCAAGAAGGGCGGTATCGGCGGCTTCCTGTACCTCGAAGTGCTGGATGCCTCGTTCTCGTTCGACGGCGTGATCGGCGCCTTCGCGATCACCAGCGACGTCGTGATCATCATGCTGGGCCTGGCGATCGGCGCGATGTTCGTGCGTTCGATGACCGTGTTCCTGGTGCGCAAGGGCACGCTGGACGAATACGTCTACCTGGAGCATGGCGCGCACTACGCGATCGGCATCCTGGCCGTGATCATGCTGGCGAGCATGAAGTGGCACGTGCCGGAGCTGATCACCGGCGGCGTCGGCGTGGCCTTCATCCTGGCTTCGCTGTGGAGTTCGCTGCAGTACAAGAAAAAGCACGCGGCGCTGGAAAGCGGTGTGTGATGAATAGCCGCTCCCGCCGGGAGCGGTGCAGGATCCGCGGCGAGCGGCAGAACACCAGCTCGCTGCGTTTGCAACCGGTGTTCATTTATTAGGAGATTTTCATCATGGCAATCAGTCTGCAAAAAGGCGGTAACGTCAACCTGTCGAAAGAAGCGCCAGGCTTGACTTCGCTGAAAGTCGGCCTCGGCTGGGACACTCGCGCCACCGACGGCGCAGCCTTCGACCTCGACGGCGCCGTGTTCCTGCTGAACACGTCCGGCAAGGTGCGTTCGGACAGCGACTTCATCTTCTACAACAACCTGAAATCGGCCGACGGCTCGATCGTCCACTCGGGCGACAACACCACCGGCGCCGGCGAAGGCGACGACGAATTCGTCACCATCGACCTGGCCAAGGTGCCGGCCGACATCGACAAGGTCGTGCTGGGCGTGACCATCCACGACGCCGAAGCGCGCCGCCAGAACTTCGGCATGGTCGGCAAGGCCTTCATCCGCTGCGTCAACAACACCACCAACCAGGAAGTCGCCCGCTACGACCTGTCGGAAGACAGCTCGACCGAAGCGGCGATGATCTTCGGCGAGATCTACCGCAACGGCGCCGACTGGAAGTTCCGCGCCATCGGCCAGGGCTTCAACGGCGGCCTGGGGCCACTCGCCCGCAACTACGGCGTGAACGTTTAAGGTAATGTAGGGGCGGTCCATAAAAACCGCCTCATGAAAGGGAGCCAAATGCCAGTATTTACCGTGACCGGGGACGTCGATCCCTTCCTGCATGTGTCGATGAAACAGGGCGAGACCATCTATTGCGAATCCGACGCGATGGTGATGATGGAATCGACCCTCGATCTCAAGGGCAAGATGAAGGGTGGACTCGGTAGCGCGCTGATGCGCACCTTCGCCAACGGCGAGTCGTTCTTCCAGCAGCACATCGAAGCGACCCGCGGCGAAGGCGACTGCCTGCTGTCGCCGACGCTGCCGGGTGCGATGCAGGTGGTCGACGTCGGTCCGAACAACTACATCATCAGCGATGGCGCCTTTGTCGCGGCCACGTCCGGCGTGGACCTGCGGGTGCGCACGCAAAGCCTGGGCAACGCCCTGTTCGCGCAGAGCGGCGGCTTCTTCGTCACCGAGACGAGCGGCCAGGGCCAGGTGGTGGTGTCGGGCTTCGGGTCCATGTCGGTACTCGATGTGGAACCGGGCAAGGATGCGATCATCGACAACTCGCACGTGGTGTGCTGGGACAGCACCCTGCGCTACGAGATATCGATCACGACCGGCACCAGCGGCGGCTTCCTGGGTAACCTGATCAACAGCCAGACTAGCGGCGAGGGCATGGTCCTGCGCTTCTCGGGTCGTGGCAAGGTCTATGTCTGTTCGCGTAACCGTACTGCATTCAAGGCCTGGATGCAGGCGCCCGCAAAATAAGGAGCTATAACGATGTCAGTCAATCTGCAAAAGGGACAGAAGATTTCCCTGGACAAGGAAGGCGGCGGTGGTCTCTCCCGCGTCACCATGGGTCTCGGCTGGGATGCGATCAAGTCGAAGGGCTTCTTCGGTTTCGGCGGCGGCAAGTCCGAAGCCGTCGACCTGGACGCCTCGGTGGTGATGTTCGACGAATCGAACAATGCGATCGATACGGTCTGGTTCCGCCAGCTCAAGAGCCGTGACGGCAGCATCGTCCACACGGGCGACAACCGCACCGGCGCCGGCGATGGCGACGACGAGCAGATCAGCGTCGACCTGAACGCCGTGCCGGCCAACGTCAAGGCGCTGGTGTTCACGGTGAACAGCTTCACCGGCCAGAATTTCTCGACCGTCGAGAACGCGTACTGCCGCCTGATCAATGCAGCGAACCAGCAAGAGGTGGCGCGCTTCAACCTGTCGGTGACCGGCACGCACTCGGCTCAGATCATGGCCAAGCTGTACCGCCACAACGGCGAGTGGAAGATGCATGCGATCGGCGAGAACGGCAATGGCCGTACCTTCGACGATCTGATGCCGCAGATTACGGTGCACCTGTAATCGGCTGTATTGCGTGATACGAGAAACCGGGGCTGCGTGCCCCGGTTTTTTTCATCCCGGCCTGGCGCTATTCCTCGCAAATGTGGCTGCAGAACTGCTCGCCCTTGTCCTCGAGATCTGCAAGCAGGTCCTCTTCTTCTTCAGTTAGCCGTTTCAATGCTTTCGGATCGGTTTCCTGGCTTTTCTTCTGGCGCAGCTCGGCCATCTTTTGATCGAACCACGCCTTGTGCTCGGGTATCGGGCTGACCTCCGCGCAGCGCCGCATGCATTCCTTGGCGACGAATGGACCGGACGCCGAAGCGCCCGACATCGCGCTGGCCAGCAGGCAGAGGACGAGTATCTTTTTCATGTGCTTCCTTTTTGGGTCATAGACTGGTTTCGAAACGCACCACGATGCGCGCGTGGTTCGCGTTCCAGGCCGAGAGCCGGACGATGCTGTCCTGCTCCAGGTATTCGTCGATGCGGGCCTTGCGCCTGGCCAGCAGGTTGTCGAGGTTGAGCCGCAAGACCGTGGTCTTGCTGACGTTCCAGCTCGCATTCAGGTTCAGCGTGCAGCGGCTCGATTCGTAGACGCGCTGGTTGACGCTGCTGCGGACCCAGTCCTCGGGCAGGTAGCTGGCATCGAAGCCCAGCTTTACCGGCAGCGACTGCAGCGCGTAGCTGCCGCCCAGCTTGGCGCGCCAGGGCGACTGCCCGGCAATGCGGTTGTCGGGACCGGGCAGGTCGCTGAGGGTCGAATCGGCCAGGCCGATGCTGCCGGAGAGTTCCAGGTTCGCCAGCGTGGGCGAGAAATCCTTGCCCGCCAGGCGTGCTTCCAGGTCCAGCCCGCGTATCCGCGCCTGGCCCAGGTTGGCCTGACGGATCACGTAGCGCGGCGTGCTGGCCCAGGGTACGTCCACCAGCGCGACCTCCTGGCCGTTCTTGTCGCTGATATCGCGTGCGTAGAATTCCACGGTGAGTTCGCTGTCGCGGCCGAACCCGTGCGCGTACGACAGGTTCAGGCCGAGCGCGCGTTCCGGCCGCAGGGCGGGATTGCCGCTGCTGTCGGCCAGGTCGATGCCATTGGGTCCGCACAGCCCCTGTGCCGGGCAGGGGGCATACGGATTGATCGTGGGACGCAGCAGCATGTCATCGAAGAAGGGCGTCTGGTAGCTGCGCGCCAGCGAAGCCCTGAGCTGGCGCTTGCGATTGCCCTTGACGCGGTGCGAAACATGCGCCGACGGCGACCACAGGTCGAATCGCGGACGGTTGCTGGCCGGGCCCTCGACCAGCTGGTAGCGGCGCCGTTCGCCTGACGCGCCCAGGTTGACGGCCCAGCGCCGGTTGATCCGCCATTCGTCCTGGATGAACAGCCGGGCGCTCGTCACGCGAGATGCCGTATCGGGCCCCAGCACGGCCACGCTGGGGTCTGGACGGCCGTCGACCAGGTCGGTATGGCTGCTACGCTCTCATTGCGCGCGAACTTGGCGCCGGCGCTGACCCGGTGGCCATCTTCGGTCTCGATAACATAGTCGAGGTCAAGGAAGTAGTTGCGCGTGCTTCGGTCCTGGTCATTGACACGCTGGCGCGGGCCGCCCGGCGACCAGACCTCGTCCCTGCGCTGGCGGCTGTCCGAACGCGAGCCGCTGGCGACCAGCTTGACGGCCAGGCTGCTGTCCGGGTCGATCTTCCAGTTCCACAGCAAGGGCAGGTGCAGATTGTTCGTGGGGCTCGTCCCGGTCTGGTTCGCCAACGAGGTCGGGCCGGACAGCCAGCGCCGTTGTTCCTGGCTGTCGTTGTCGGAGTTGGCGCGCGCGATTTCCGGGCTGAAGGTGAGCGTGTGATTGGCGTCCAGGGTCCAGGCCAGCACGCTGCTGGCAATGAGCGACTCGTACAGGCCCGGGGCATGGATCTCGCCTTCGTATCCACGGACCAGTCCCGCACCTGGCCGTTCACTGGTCTGGACATATTCGCTATGCGTAGTGGACAGCCTGCGCCAGCGCGACAGCATGAAGGTATGGCTGAAGCCATCGCTCACGCCCGTACCCGACCAGGTCAGGTCCATGCCCTTCCTGCCACCCTCGGTGCGCACATTGCCGTTCAATTTGGACGAAGCCTTGCGCTGCGCCTTGCGCAGCACGATGTTGATGGGGCCCGCGATGCCGAACGGTCCGGTGGCGGCAGTGGTGGTCTTGGCGATCTCGATGCGCTCGACGCGCATCAGGTCGATGTTCATGTAGTCGCCGGTCTGCGCCTGGCCATCGACCAGCACCTGGGTGTAGCCGGGCAGGCCGAGCAGGCCGATGCGGCCGCTCTTGTCGACGCTGATGGCGGGCTCGCGCCGGAGCAGCTCGCCGGTGTTCTGCAGGCCGCTGTCGGCGATCTTCTTCTGGCCGATGATGATTTTTCCGGCGACGAAATCCTGGCCCGCCTCGATGTCGGTCTGGGCGCCGCTGATGACGACTTGCTGGGGCGGTGCGCTTGCCCCGGTCTGGGCGTGGGCGTACGTGCTACAGATGGCTAACAGGCAGGCGAGACGACGGTGCATCCGATGGAATCCAATACCAAACCGGTCGATCCTATCAACTAAAGTTCGCTGAAAATGCGCCAAATGTCACTATGGCTCCTACACGTTTCCATGCTTGACAAAGACGGTGGATGGCCTTAGTGTATTAATCAACTAATACACTAATACGCCATGGCGCCCCAACCATCTCAACTGTTCTCGATCGTCCCCGGATCGACCGAGCCGATCTACCGGCAACTGGTCGACCAGGTGCGCCGGCTGGTGGCCGGCGGCCAGCTGGCGCCGGGCGATGCGCTGCCATCGGTGCGCGAGGTCGCGCTGCAGCTCGCCGTCAATCCGATGACCGTGTCCAAGGCCTATGGCCTGCTCGAGCTCGAAAGCCTGCTCGAGCGGCGGCGCGGCATCGGCATGATCGTCGCCGACCGGCCGGCCGGCAGCGGCGGGGCGAGCGCCGCCGGCGAGCGTCTGGCGCTGCTGCGTCCGACCCTGGAACGCGCGGCACGCGAGGCGCGCGAACTTGAGCTCGATCCCGACACCGTCCTCTCTCTCTTTAAAACCATCTTGAAGGAATCACCGTGACCGCACTCCCGATCCAGATGCGCGGCGTCGCCAGGCGCTTCGGCAGCAAGACCGTACTCGACGGCCTCGACTGGGAAGTCGGGCCGGGCCAGGTGATTGGGCTCCTGGGGCGTAACGGCGCCGGCAAGTCGACCTTGATGGAATGCATGCTGGGCCTGCGCGAGATCGACGGCGGCAGCATCGCGCTGTTCGGCGAATCGCCCGACGCGCTGTCGGACGCGACCCGCGCCCGCATCGGCTACGTGCCGCAGAAGTCCGACCTGTTCGACTGGATGACGCCGCTGCAGATGCTGGACTACTTCAAGGCGCTGTATCCGCGCTGGAACGACGCCAAGGTCGAAGGCCTGCTGGGCCGCTGGGGCATCGATCTCGCCATGCGCAACAAGCCGATCCGGCGTTTGTCGGGCGGCGAGCAGCAGCGCCTGTCGATCGTCCGCGCGCTGGCCCACGATCCCGAGCTGCTGGTGCTCGATGAACCGGTGTCGGCGCTGGACCCGGCCGGCCGGCGCGACTTTCTCACCGAGCTGATCGACGGCGTCATCGAGCGCGGCACCACGGTGGTGTTCTCGACCCATATTCTCACCGACCTGGAGCGGGTGGCGTTGGACGTCGCCTTCCTCAAGAACGGCCGCATCGTGCTCGAAGGCGACCTGGACGACCTGCTCGATGGCGCCGCCAGCCACGTGCCGCCCGGTGCGCGCGTGCCGTCGAACCTGGAAGACCTGTTCATCGAGGTGACGCGGTGAGCGCGCGCTTGGCCTTGTATGGCCTGCTGTGGCGGGCGGCGCTGGCGCAGACGCATCCGTATGCGCACCGGGTCGTCATCTGGCTGACGCCAGTCCTGTCGCTGGCGGCGGCGGTCCTCGCCTGGAAGGTGTATGGCCTTGCCACTGCGGCAAGCTGGGGCGTGAATGCGCTGTGCAGCATGGTCCTTCTCACCTGGACCTGGGGCTTTCTGCCCGGCGCCTTCAAGCTCAATTCCCCCGCCAACGCCCAACTGACACCGGTGATGCGTGGCCGCCTGCTGGAACTGGCCATGGCAGTGTGGTTGCCCTGCATCGCCGGCCTGGCGCTGGCCAACGCAGGCAGCGCGTCGGACGTCGTGCTGCGCGTGGTCTGGTGGATGGTGGCATCGCTGGGACTGGCGCTGGCGGCTACCGGCAACGGCGCCGGCTCGGTACTGTTCATCGCGATCTGGCCCCTGATGGGATTGCCATCCTTCATACCAGACCGGGTGCACGCCATGATGGCCCATCCAGCCTTCCTGCCGCTGCTGGCGCTGCTGCTGGTGGCGCCGGGCCTGGCGACCATCAGGACGATCTTTCCGCGCGCGGGCGACCGCCATTGGCGCCAGCTGGAAAAGCGCAATATATGGCGTGACAAGGATGCGCTGCGCAATCGCGAGGATGGCCGCTTCATGCGCTGGTGGCATGCCCGCTCGTTGCGCCGGGCGAGCGACCGCCGCGACCTGGGCGCCATGCTCCTGCACGGCAGCGGCCCCGGCCTGCAGGCAGGCGGCATCGTGCTCGGCATCGCAGGCGTCGGTCTGCTTGGCCTGGTGCTGGTGGGTCTCATGCACCTGGGGGGCTATCGCCATGCGGCCGAACTGGCGCTGAAGATGGGCTGGATGTGGAGCCTGATGCCGCTGGTCCTGTTCCAGATGCACGCGCTGCTGCTTGCGAGCCTGGCGGAGGCGCCCGCCGGCCAGTCCCTGCTCAGGCTGGCGCCAGCCATGCCCGCCACCGCGCCGCGCTTCAATCGCCTGCTGGCATCGAAGGTGTTGCGCAGCAGCATGGTGGCCTGGGCAATGGCGGCGGCCACGGCGCTCGCGTGCAGCGCGCTCACCGGCGCCGGCGTGGACGAGTTGCTGATGGTGGCTTGCCTGAGCGGTCTGGCCCTGCCGACCCTGATCATGCCGCTGCGCGACCATGCGCGCAGGTCGCGCTGGAATTCGGTCCTGCAATGGCTGCTCGTGCTGGTGATCGCCGGGGCATGCTTGCTGGTGGGCGTGTTCGGGCGCGCCATCCTGGGATTGCCGGTTTTTTCGACTGCTGCGGTATTTGCGGTATTGCTGACCGTCGTCCTGGCGGCGCGCCGCTACCGCGCCATGCTTCGGTCCCCATTCGCACTTCCGGCAGGACGGCTGGATTGACGGTCGAAAGGTCATGGCGCGTAACGTGATCTGTTCATTAAGCGAGTTGTCTAAGAGGATAGATCGGTCGTTCTTTTTGTTGCTGCGCAACAACCGGTATCCTGCAATTCCGATACCAAACTTCGGTTTTTGCTGAAAAATTGTCGCACTGGAGATAAGGTTTCGTTGTTGTGCGTTCTCACGAAAAAAACCTTCATCTTCAGGGCAACCATGCTTTTCAAATTGACACTGCGAATCCGGCTCATCGCCACGATGGCCATGCTCGGCTTCCTCATCACCGCCGTCGGCCTGCTCGGCATCTATGGCATGCGTGAAGACCACGGCACGCTCGAGCAGGTGTACTCGAACCAGCTGGCGTCCAGCATCGCGATCAATAATTCCAAGAACTTCCTGAACCGCGCCCGCTTCGGCCTGGACCGCGCCGTGTTTCATCCGGACGCGGCCGACGTCGGCAAGACCCTGAGCCGCGCCAAGGGCTTCATCGACGATTCGAACAAGGAATGGCAGCGCTACCTGGCCCTGCCGCGCGACGGCGAGGAAGCGGAACTGGCCAAGACCCTGGAAGTCGAACGCAACCGTTACATCAACGACGGCATGCTGGCGCTGGCCACCGCCGTCGAGCAAATGAACGTCGAGCGCATCGAAGCGCTGTCGATGAAGGAAATGACGGCCTTGTACGGCACCTTCGACAAGGCATCGGTCGCGCTGGACGATTACCAGCTGAGCACCGCCAAGGCAGGTTACGACGAGAGCGGCCGCCTGTTCGACATGCTGATGTGGGTGTCGGGTGCCAGCGTGGTGCTGGGCGTGCTGCTGGCGGCGGTGTCGTCGTGGCTGCTGCTGCGCGCCATCATGCGTCCGCTCGACCATGCGCTCGGCCACTTCGACGCGATGGCCCATGGCGACCTGTCCACCCGCGTTGAGGTCGACCGTGACGACGAAATGGGCGCACTGCTCAAGGGCCTGGCCACCATGCAGCAGCAGCTGGCCACCACCGTGCGCAGCGTGCGCGACAGCAGCATATCGATCGCCAGCGCCAGCAGCGAGATCGCGGCCGGCAATATGAACCTGTCGGCGCGTACCGAGCAGCAGGCCAGCGGCCTGGAAGAAACCGCTTCCTCGCTCGAGGAACTGACCACCACCGTCCAGCACAACGCGGACAATGTGCGCCAGGCCAATAACGTGGCGCGTTCGGCGTCCGAGGTCGCGCTGCGGGGCGGCCAGCTGGTGTCGGAAGTGGTGCAAACCATGGGCGCCATCGACGCCTCGTCCAAGCGCATCGTCGACATCATCTCGACCATCGACGGCATCGCCTTCCAGACCAATATCCTGGCACTGAACGCGGCCGTCGAAGCGGCCCGTGCCGGCGAGCAGGGCCGCGGTTTCGCGGTCGTGGCGGGTGAGGTGCGCAACCTGGCGCAGCGCTCGGCGGCGGCGGCCAAGGAAATCAAGGAGTTGATCAGCACCTCGGTCAGCAATGTCGAGGCGGGCACCGCCCTGGTCGACAGCGCCGGCACCACCATGGACGAGATTGTTGCCAGCGTGACCCGCGTCAGCGACATCATGGCCGAGATCCTGGCCGCCGGCGAAGAACAGACCGCCGGCATCCAGCAGATCAACGAAGCAGTCAGCCATATGGACCAGGCGACCCAGCAGAACGCCGCCCTGGTCGAGGAAGCGGCCGCCGCCACCGGCGCGCTGCAGGACCAGGCGCATGCGCTGCAGCAGATGGTGGGCGTGTTCAAGGTCGATGCGCAGGCTGGCGTGGCGAACCAGGCGCAGGCGCCGTTGCGTTCGCGTGCAGGCCACGAACGCATGGCCCTGGCCGCGTAACCAAGCACGTCGTTCCCGCGTAACCAAGCACGTCGTTCCCGCGTAACCAAGCACGTCGTTCCCGCGGAGGCGGGAACCCAAGTCCTTCGCGCTAACGTCGCCTTCAAACGCAGGCACTGAGCGAGCAAGCTTAGGTTCCCGGCTTCGCGGGAACGACGTGCTTGAGCTAACGATTCCAACGTGAGCTCAGCTTAGCTCAGCCTGCCGCCGCCACCTTCACCCCGGCCCCCTGCCTCCGCAGCACCAGCACCCCGAACGCCGTCGCCAGCACATACATGCTGATCGAATAAATCGCCGCCGGCACCATCAGCTGGAAGTCGCCCAGCACCGACACCGCCACGAAAATCGCCAGCGTCGAGTTATGGATCCCGATCTCGTAGCCGATCGCCACCGCGTTCGGCTTGTCGAGGCCGGCGATGCGTGGCACGTAGTAGCCCAGGCCCAGGCTCGCCGCATTGAACAGCACCACCGCCAGCCCGACCGTGGCGAACGAGCCGGTCAGCGCATCCCATTCCTTGGCGAAGGCGATCAGCGCCAGCGCCGCCAGCACCGCCATCGAGAAAATCTTCATCGGCTTGTCGGTACGCGCCGCGAAGCCCGGCGCGACCCTTTTGACCGCCATCCCGATCGCCACCGGCACCAGCACGATGCCGATCACTTCCATCACCTTGGCGGTCTGCATCGGCACCACCTGGCCGCTCTGCGAAAAGCTGGCGATGGCGAAGTTGGCGATCAACGGGAGCGTGACGATCGACAGCAGCGTGTTGATCGCGGTGAGCGAGATATTCATCGCCACATTGCCCCCGAACAGATGGCTGAACAGGTTCGCGGAGACGCCGCCGGGCGAGGCGGCCAGCAGCATCAGGCCGATCGCGAACACGGACGGCACGTCCAGCAGCACGATCAGGCCGTAGCACAGCGCCGGCAATGCCAGCGCCTGCAGCGCCAGCGCCAGCACTACCGCCTTCGGATGACCGAGCAGGCGCCGGAAGTCGCCGATGGTCAGGGACAGGCCCAGGCCGAACATGATCAGGGCCAGCGCCGCGATCAGGAGGGTCGGGAGTAGAGTAATAAAATCGGTCATTGCGCGTCTCCTTCGTGGTGTTCTTATGGGATGTCGGCGCGCCGGACTGCGCATGCGCGCTGCCCTGCCAGTGTAGTCGAGTGCGTGGCAAAAAAATCGTCCGGCGGCGCCGATATCGCGGCGCGGTGGCGTTGCAGAGCGTGCAATAATGCCGGATGAATGCGCGCAACCACGTCCTGGAACCCCATCAGGCACACGATCGATTCCATGGGTAATCCAGCAGCGTTTCCCGCTTCCGGCGCCGCCATGGCCGCGGCAATCCGCGGCCACGACTGGGCCGCCTCGCCGCTGGGCCCGATCGCAACCTGGCCCGCCACGCTGCGCACCAGCATCAATATCGTGCTGGACTCGGCCTTTCCGGGCTTTATCGTCTGGGGACCGGAGCAGATCCTGCTCTACAACGACGCCTACGCCGAGATCCTGTGCAACAAGCATCCGGCCGCGCTGGGGCAGCCGTTCCAGGCCGTCTGGCACGAAATCTGGGACGTGCTCGCGCCGCTGGTCGAGCGCACCCTGGTGGGCGGCGAATCGCACAAGATGAACGACATCCCGCTCGTCATGCAGCGCAAGGGCTACGCCGAGCATACCTGGTTCACCTATTCCTACGGTCCCGTGCGCGACGACGCCGGCCGCATCCTCGGCCTGCTGTGCACCTGCATCGAAACCACCGAGGCGGTGCTCAGGCAGCGGCGCCAGGCGGCCGACGAAGCCGTGCTGCGCGAGCACGAATCGGCGTCGCGCGTCGACGCCGAGCGGGTCCAGCTGGCGCTGGAGGCTGGCGCCATCATCGGCACCTGGTTCTGGCACCTGCCGACCGACCGCTTCACCGTCGACGAAGCCTTCGCGCGCGCCTTCGGCCTCGACCCGGCCATCGGGCGCACCGGCCTGTCCCTGGCCCAGGTGGTGGCCACCGTGCACCCCGACGACCAGGCCGGGCTGGCCCAGGCCATCAACACGGTGATCGCACGCGGCGGCCATTATGCCCACCAGTACCGGGTGCGGCGCGCCGACGGCCAGTATTACTGGATCGAAGCCAATGGCCGGGTCGACCTGGCGCCGGACGGCACCGGCCTGCGCTTCCCGGGCGTGCTGATCGACGTCGAGGGCCGGCGCGCGGTGGAGGCCGAGCGCGACGGGGCGATCCTCAAGCTGCGCGCGCTGAACGAGCAGCTGGAACAGAAGGTGCTGGCCCAGGCGCTGGCGCGCGGGCGCACCTGGCAGCTCAGTCCCGACATCCTCGGGGTGCTCAATGCCGACGGATTCATGGAGAGTTCGAACCCGGCCTGGCAGGCCGCGCTGGGTTGGAGCGAGGAAGAGGTCGCCGGCACGCCCTTCCTCGACTTTATCCACCCCGACGACCGCGCCCGCACCGAGGCGGTCTGGCGCGACGCGCTGGAGCGCGGCATTCCCGCGCTGCGCTTCGAGAACCGCTATTGCCACAAGGCCGGCGGCTGGCGCTGGCTGTCGTGGGTGGCGGTGGCGGACGAGCGCAAGGTGTACTGCTCGGCGCGCGACATCAGCGTCGAGCGCGAACGCCAGGCCGAGCTGGAGCGGGCGCACGAACAGCTGCGCCATTCGCAGAAGATGGAGGCGGTGGGCCAGCTTACCGGCGGGCTCGCGCATGACTTCAACAACCTGCTGGCCGGCGTCGCGGGCAGCCTGGACCTGGTCAAGCTGCGCCTGAAGCAGGGCCGCGTGGACGAGATCGAGCGCTACGTCGCGGTGGCGCAAGGTGCGACCAGGCGGGCGGCGGCGCTCACCCACCGGCTGCTGGCATTCTCGCGGCGCCAGACGCTGGCGCCGCGCGCCATCTGCGTCAACACCATGGTCGACGGCTTGTTGGACATGATCCGGCGCACGGTGGGCCCCGGCGTGCGGGTCGAGCCGGACTACAGCGGCGTCCCGTGGACGGCGCTGGTCGACCAGTCGCAGCTCGAGAACGCGCTGCTGAACCTGTGCATCAATGCGCGCGACGCCATGCCGGAAGGCGGCCGCATCGCGATCGCGACCGCCAACCGCGCGCTCGACGCCGACGCCGCGCGCGGCCACGAGCTGCCGCCCGGCGACTATCTCGTGCTGTCGGTTGCCGACAGCGGCACCGGCATGGCACCTAGCGTGCTGGCCAAGGCCTTCGAACCCTTCTTCACCACCAAGCCGCTGGGCCAGGGCACGGGGCTGGGACTATCGATGATCTACGGCTTTGCCAAGCAATCTGGCGGGCAGGTGGCGATCGATTCGCAGCTGGGGCAGGGCACCACGGTCAGCATCTTCCTGCCGCGCCATCGCGGTGCGGCCGACGAACGCGATGCGGCGCCGGCCGCCGATGCCACGCCACCGGCCGGCCAGGGCGAGACGATCCTGGTGGTGGACGACGAACCGAGCGTACGCATGCTGGTGGTCGACGTGCTCGAGGAACTCGGCTACACGGTGCTCGAAGCCGAGGACGGCGCCGGCGGCCTGGCGCTGCTGCAATCGGACGCGCGCATCGACCTCGTGGTCTCGGACGTCGGCCTGCCGGGCATGATGAATGGACGCCAGATGGCGGACGCGGCGCGTATCAAGCGTCCCCTGCTGAAGGTCTTGTTCATCACCGGCTATGCCGAAACCGCCTTGCTCGACCACGGGCAGCTCGCGCCCGGCATGTCGGTGCTGACCAAGCCGTTCTCGATCGACGCGATGGCGCAGCGGGTGCGCGAACTGGTCGCAGACTAGGAATCCGCGCCGGGCCAGGTCGACAGCGCCTGGTCGACCACCGCATCGAGCATCTCGCGCTCGAAGCCGGCCTTGGCCTGGATCGCCATGCCATGCAGCAGCGCCATCACATAGGCCGCCAGGGCGGCGGGCCGGGCCGAGGCGGGCAGGTCGCCTTCGGCCTGGGCGCGCTCGAAGCGCTCGCGCAACTGTTGTTCGCCGATCGCACGGAAACCGATCAGCGCCTGGCGCACCGGTTCCGACTCGTCCGAACCGGCCACGGCCCCATTGATGCCGAGGCAGCCGGTGCGGTCGGGGAAGCGGGTATTCAGCTCGACCGAGCTGTACAGCATGTGGGCGGCCACTTCGCGCGACGTCGGCTTGGCCAGCGCTTCTGGGATGTGGGTCATGAAGCGCTCGTGATAGCGCTCCAGCACGCGCTTGAACAGCGCTTCCTTGTTGCCGAAGGCCGAGTACAGGGCCGGCCGCTCGACGCCGGCGGCTTCGGTCAGGTCGGCATACGAGGCGCCCTCGTAGCCCTTGCGCCAGAACACGCACAGTGCGGCATCCAGCACCTTGTCGGCGTCGTATTCGCGATGGCGACCCATCAGCATACCTCCGCTTTTTCAATAACGGCCATTACAAAAAATGCTTGACAGTCCATCCGCGGATTATACACTCATCGTTATCGTAACGATCGTTACGAAATAAACGTTGAGTTGGAGAGACAGTATGTCGAATGGTTTGAAAGGCAAGGTCGCGCTGGTGACCGGGGGCTCGCGCGGGCTGGGTGCGGTAATCGCCGAGGCGCTCGCGGCGGAAGGCGCCGACGTGGCGATCACCTATGTGGCCTCGGGCGGCAAGGCCGAGGCGGTGGTGGAGAAACTGAGGGCGAAGGGTGCGCGCGCGCTGGCCATCCGGAGCGACCAGGCCGACCTGGCGGCGGCCAGGCCGCTGGTCGACGCGGTGGTGGAGCATTTCGGCCGGCTCGACATTCTCGTCAACAATGCCGCGGTGGTGGCCAAGGGCCAGCATGTCGACGATCCCGCGCTCGACACCGCCAAACTGGACCATCAATGGCAGGTCAATGTCATGGGAACGATCGCGACCACGCGGGCGGCGGCGGCGGCCCTGTCCGATGGCGGCCGGATCATCTTCATCGGCTCGCTCAACGGCACCCTGGCCCTGATCCCCGGCGTGGCCGACTACGCCGGCACCAAGGCCGCCCTGATCGGCTACGCCAAGGGCGTGGCGCGCGACCTGGGGCCGCGCAACATCACCGTCAACGTGGTCCAGCCCGGCGCGATGCCGACCGACATGATGGTCGAGGCCCTGGGCAGCACGACGGCGCCCGACGCCTTCCTCGACATGCACCCGATCCGCCGCATCGCGACGCTCGAGGAGGTGGCGGCGCTGGTCAACTTCCTGGCCGGCCAGAACGGCGGCTACATCACCGGCGGCGTCATCGACGTGGCGGGTGGGCTCGGCATCTGACATTCGACAGGAAAAGACATGAGCACACGATTTGGAGCACAAACGACCGCCGATGAGGTATTGGCCGGGGTCGACCTGAAGGGCAAGCGTTTCCTGGTCACCGGCGCAGCGTCGGGCATCGGACTGGAAACGGCGCGTGCGCTGGCGGCGCGTGGCGCCGACATCGTCGGCGCGGTCCGGGACGTTGGCCGCGCCGAGGCTGCGACCGTTCCCGTACGGAACGCGGCGGCGCAGGCGGGCGGCAGCCTGACGCTGGTCGCACTCGACCTGGCCTCGCTGCAGAGCGTGCGCGCCGCCGGGTTCAACCTGCTGGCCGACGGCCGCCGCTTCGATGCGATCGTCGCCAATGCCGGCGTCATGGCCACGCCGTTCGGGACCACGGTGGATGGTGTCGAGACACAACTGGCGACCAACCACCTGGGCCACTTCGCGCTGCTGACGCAGATCGCGCCGCTGCTGGTCGACGGCGGTCGCCTGGTGGTGCTGTCCTCGCAGGCGCACCGGGTGGCCGACGTCGACCTGGACGATCCGAACTTCGAACGCCAGCCCTACGATGCCTTCGTCGCCTATGGCCGCTCGAAGACGGCCAATGCGCTGTTCGCGGTGGAATTCGACCGTCGCTACCGCGCACGCGGCGTGCGCGCCACGGCGGTCATGCCGGGCAACAGCATGACCGACTTGCCGCGCCACCTGGCGCCCGAACTTCTGCAAGGCTTGTTCGAGACCGTCGGCAAGGCGCGCAGCGACGCCGGCCTGCCGCCGGCGATGCTGAAGTCGATTCCGCAAGTGGCGGCGACCTCGGTGTGGGCGGCGGCGGTGGCCGACAAGGACGCCATCGGCGGCCAGTACCTGGAAGACGTCGCGGTAGCGCCGGTCAATGACCTGCCGAATCCGTTCGCCGATGGCGTGCGTTCGTATGCGCTCGACCTGGAAAAGGCCGCTGCATTGTGGGCAAAGAGCGAAGAGTGGATTGCCGCCGCGTCCTGAATGATCAGTACAAAATGACCCATACTTATTTTTTGGTAAGTATGGGTTCTGACCTGACATCCAGGCCGCGCGCAGCTCAGGCCTTACGGATCGCCCGCGCGGACGAGATTGCCGCGATCTCTTCCATATTCTCGCTGCCCCATGCGCATAGCGGCTGGAAGGTCTTCGCCAGATTCTTCCCGAACGACGTCAGCGCGTATTCGACATGGGGCGGGACCGTGCGAAAGTCGATGCGGCGCACCAGGCCATCGCAGGTCATTTCCTTGAGCTGCTGGCTCAGCATTTTCTCGCTGACATTGCCGACCAATCTGCGCAATTCGCTGAAACGCAATTGCTCACCGTGCATCAGGTGATACACGATCAGGAGTTTCCACTTGCCGCCGATGAGGTCGAGCACGGCCTCCATGCCGCAGTTGAAAGGAACATCTTTCATCGAACCATCTCCGTTTTTTACACTTACAAAAAAGTACGTACTGGTGTAAATCCTATCATGGCGGCTACTATCCTGGAAATGCGCACTAGCGATTTCGAGGAGTAACGAATGCAATCCAGCGACATCCTGTTTCAGCCGGTCAAGGTCGGCGAAGTCGAACTTCCCAACCGCATCGTCATGGCGTCGATGTCCCGCGCCCGGACCGACAATCCGGAGCATATTCCCGTCGCGCTACAGGCCGAGTACTACCGCCAGCGCGCGTCCGCCGGCCTGATCCTGAGCGAAGGAACCTGGCCGAGCGAGGAGGCGGTCGGCGCGTTGCACGTGCCGGGCCTGTTCACCGAAAGGCAGGCCGAAGGCTGGAAGCAGGTGACGGATACGGTGCATGCCGCCGGCGGCCGGATCTTCGTCCAGCTTGGCCACTGCGGCGCGGCCTCGCATCCCGACCTGCACGGCGGGCGCCTGCCGCTGGCGCCTTCTGCAATCAGCCTCGAGCAGCCGGTGTTCACGCCGGACGGTTTCAAGACTTCGCCCATTCCGCAGGCCATGACGCTCGGCGATATCGAGCGCACGATCGGCGACTATGCGCGGGCGACGCGGCTGGCGCGCCAGGCGGGATTCGATGGCGTCGAGTTGCACGGTATCGTCGGCTACCTGATCCCGGAGTTCCTGCACGACAGGTTCAACCTGCGCGAGGACCGCTACGGCGGCAGTGTCGAGAACCGCGCGCGCTTTCCACTCGAGGTGCTCGAAGCGATGATCGGTGAATGGAGTGCGGGCCGCATCGGCCTCAAGCTCAGTCCCGGCGTCGGTCTCGGCAAGCTCCAGCCGACGGCGCAAACCTTGTCGACCTACGAATACCTGGTGTCGCGGGTAGCGGAGCTGAAGATCGCCTACCTGCAGCTATACCATCCTGCAGGCGAGCTGGGGGGCACGCCGGTCGCGGCGCTTGGAGAGGGAACGGCCCGCTATTTCCGCCGCTTCTACGACGGCACGATCATGGCCAACGGCGGCTTGACGCTGGAATCGGCGCGCGCCCTGCTCGATGCAGGGGATGCCGATCTCGTATCGTTTGGCGCGCCCTATATCGCCAATCCCGATCTGGTCGAGCGCTTCCGGCAAGGATTGCCGCTCGCGTCGGCCGACCCGGAGACATATTACCAGGGAGGCGAGCACGGCTATACCGATTACCCGCCTGCCAGCTAGTGCCCGCGGCGCTGCACCAGCGCCGTGCCGACGCCGTGGCGCTTGCCCTCGCTGACGGCGGTGACGGTGCCATCCGGATTGAACACCAGCGCATTGGCGGCGCCGATTTCTTCGGCTGGTGACTCCCAGCGCTGGCCGAAGCCCGCCAGGGCGCGCGCCTGCGCGCTGCCCGCGTAGCCCGGTTCGACCGAAGTCACAGCCGCATTGCGCTGGCTGATGCGCGGCGCATCGAGCGCCTGGTCCATCGGCATGCCGAAGTCGACGTGGTTGACGATGGTCTGCAACACCGTGGTGATGATGGTCGAGCCGCCCGGGCTGCCGATGCTGAAGGCCGGCTTGCCGTCCTTGAGCGCGATGGTGGGCGCCATGCTCGAGCGTGGCCGCTTGCCGGCTTCGGGCACATTCGGGTGCGGGCCGCTGGCGTCGAAATCGAAGTCGGTGAGTTCGTTATTGAGCAGGAAGCCGTAGCCCGGCACCACGATCCCGCTGCCGCCCCAGGATTCGATGGTGAAGGTGTACGCCACCACATTGCCGTCCTTGTCCGACACCGTCAGGTGGGTGGTGTGCGCGCTCTCGGGCGCCAGCTTGATGGTGGCGGCCGGCTGGGTGCGCAGGGGGATGCTCGGATCGTTCTGGTAGCGGTAGGGGTCGCCCGCCGCCACCGCGCCCGGCGCGGCTTTCCGCGTATCGATCAACGCGCGGCGCTCGGCCGCATACTTTTTCGAGAGCAGGCCGGCGAGCGGCGCATCGACGTATTCCGGATCGGCCAGGTAGGCATTGCGGTCGGCGAATGCCAGGCGGCTGGCTTCGATATAGAGATGCTCGGCCTGGGCGCGCGGCAGCGATGCCAGGTCAAAGCCTTCGAGGATGTTGAGCGCATGCGCCACCGTCGGGCCGCCGCTGCTGGGCAGGGGCATGCCATACAGCTCGTAGCCGCGGTAGCTGCTGCGCAGGGCGGGGCGGATGCGCGCCTCGTAGTTGGCGAGATCCGCCATGGTTATCGCGCCGGGACGTACGGCATACCCTTTCGCGACCGGCGGCCGGTTGACGCTCTCGACGATCGCGCGCGCGATCGGCCCTTCATAGAATGCCTTCACGCCGCCTTGCGCGATCTCGCGGTAGGCGCGCGCCATGCCGGGATTGCGCAGCAGCGTGCCGGCGGGGAGTGCCTTGCCCTTGTGCAGGTACAGCTCGCTCGTCGGCGCGAACTGGCGGAATTTCTTTTCGTTCTGTCCCACCAGTTGGCTGAAATTGGCGTTGACCCGAAAACCCTTGTCGGCCACCGCGATGGCCGGCGCCAGCACTTGCGAAAAGCGCATGCTGCCGTAGCGTTCGAGCGCCTCATGCCAGCCGCGCACGGTGCCGGGCACGCCAACCGCCGCGCCGCTGGCCACCGCCGTCTCGAAGTCGAGCGGCTTGCCGTCGTGCTGGAACAGTTGCGGGCCCACGCTGGCAGGCGCCGTCTCGCGGTGGTCGATGGTGATCACGCGTTTGTCCCTGGCCAGGTAGATCACCATGAAGCCGCCGCCGCCGATGCCGCAGCTGAAGGGATCGGTGACGCCCAGCGTGGCGGCTGCGGCCACTGCCGCATCGACCGCATTGCCGCCCGCGTTCAGGATGGCCAGCGCCGACTGCGAAGCCTGTGCGCTGATCGTGGCGACGGCGCCGCCGGTGCCGGTCGCGACCGGCGCAGCCGCAACGCCGTGAAGGGAAACAGCAAGGACCAGGCCGCACGCCAGTGCGGCCCGCGGCAGGCGGCCCGGCGCCATCAGGTGCCGTACATATTGAAGACCACCGGATACGAGGCCGGTTTCTCTTCGGCCATGCCGCGCGGCGGCGGCACGAACGAGGGATCGAGTTCGACGCGCGCGCCGCGCAGGCCCGGCGAGGTAAAGCCAGGTTTTCCCTGCACCAGCCAGAAGCCCTGCGCCACATTGTTGGTGCGCAGGGTGAAGCGGTAGGCCAGCTGGCCGGCCCACATGCAGCGCGCATTGTCCGGGCAGCGGCTGTCGTCGGCGCCCTCGTAGGTGAGGGTCAGGCGCGAGTCCACCGGCAGCTGCGGCAGGTTCAGGGTCTGGCGCTCGCTCAGCGTGTACTGGGCGTCGGGCAGGTGGTCGGGCGTGGCGCAGGCCGACAGCAGGCCGGCGGCGGCGATGGAGAGGACGCAGGGCAGGGTGCGCATCGGTGTCATCCAGGGTTTGACGGGAAACCCATGATAGCAAAACCGCAAGCGGCCAGTCGCGTGACATCGAAAAGACAGGGGATGGTCAAGTCATAAACAGGTCATATTCGGCAGCTATTCTTTTTCCTGTAGTCCAAAACATACCCCTTAACCAAAGTTAGGAATAACAATGCTCAAGAAGATCCTCGCCGGCGCTGCCGCCACGCTCGTGATGACGACCTCGTTCGCCGCCGACATTACCGGCGCGGGCGCGACCTTCCCGTACCCGATCTACGCCAAGTGGGCTGAGAGCTACAAGGCCGCCACCGGCACCGGCCTGAACTACCAGTCGGTTGGCTCGGGCGCCGGCATCAAGCAGATCAAGGCGAAGACCGTGGACTTCGGCGCGTCGGACATGCCGCTGAAAGCGGAAGAGCTGGACAAGGAAGGCCTGATGCAGTTCCCGGCCATCATGGGCGGCGTGGTTGCCGTGGTCAACGTCGAAGGCGTGACCCCAGGCCAGCTGAAGATGACCGGTCCACTGCTGGCCGACATCTACATGGGCAAGATCACCAAGTGGAACGCAGCTGAAATCGCCGCCCTGAACCCAGGCGTGAAACTGCCGGCCGCCGACATCACCGTCGTGCACCGCGCCGACAGCTCGGGCACCTCGTTCCTGTTCACCGACTTCCTGGCCAAGACCAGCCCGGCATGGAGAGAGTCGATCGGCTCCGGCACCACCGTGAAGTGGGCCGTGGGCGTGGGCGGCAAGGGCAACGAAGGCGTCGCCGCCAACGTGCAGCGTATCAAGGGCGCGATCGGCTACGTCGAGTGGGCCTATGCCAAGAAGAACAAGCTGTCGCATACCCAGCTGCGCAACAAGGAAGGCGTTGACCTGCAACCGTCGGACGACGTGTTCAAGGCCGCTGCCGCCAATGCCGAGTGGACCAAGGCCCCAGGCTTCGGCGTGGTGCTGACCGACGGCGCCGGCAAGCAAAGCTGGCCGATCACCGGCGTGTCGTACATCCTGATGCACAAGACCCAGGCCGACGCCAATAAAGGCCAGGAAGTCGTGAAGTTCTTCGACTGGTCGTTCAAGAACGGCGCTCCTGCAGCCGCCGAACTGGACTACGTGCCGATGCCTGCCAGCGTCGTCAAGCAAGTCCAGGACGCCTGGAAAGCCAACCTGAAGGATGCTTCGGGCAAGGCCATCATGTAAGACGCCTGTGTGGCGACCAATCCGGCAGCCAGGCTGCCGGATTTTCTTTGGTGCGGTCGCGGCACCGCTGACCGCACCAATGTAGTTCCTCTTTTTGGGCATCCCATGACAACGGCGAACACGATCGTCCTGGTGATCGACGACAAGCCGGCCATTGCCGAGCTGCTCAAGTTCTCGCTGCACGAGGACGAGTGGGTCTGGCATGACGTGCCGAGCCTGGCGCAAGCCTGGGACTTCATCGGGCGCGAGCGCCCGGAACTATTGCTGCAGGAATCGATGCTGCGCAACGAAGGGGGCATGCGCCTGCTGGCGCGCCTGCGCGGCGACCGCCGCCTGCGCGAGCAGCCGGTGATCCTGCTGGCGGCGCAATGCGCCGAAGGCGAGCGTCCCGCCAGCCTCCCGGCGCCCATCCCCCATCCCGAATTCATTCCCCAGGCGCCGGCCGACCAGGTGCGCGAACTGTCGCCTGAATCGCGCCTGTTGCGCTCGGGCCGCCTGGTGCTCGATCCGCTCAGCTGCAGCGTGCGGGTGGGCAACCACAAGGTCGAGGTCAGGCATGCCGAATACCGGCTGCTGCGCTTTTTGCTGTGCCATCCGGGCCAGGTGTTTTCGCGCAGCCAGCTGCTGGAACAGCTGTGGGAAGCCCACGCCTCGCTCGACCAGCGTACGGTGGACGTGCACGTGCTGCGCCTGCGCAAGGCGCTGGGACGGGCCAAGTCGCTGATCAAGACCGTGCGCGGCGCCGGCTACATGCTGTCGCCGACCTGAACGGCGCTGGGGCCCGCCGTAGCGGGCCTCAGGAAAAATTACGCATGTCACAACGCTGACATGTTTGCTATCTAGACTTGCGGCAACTAGTCCTGATTGTCCGCAATGAGCAAACCTCCCGGCCTCGCCCCCTATCTGGATCCGGCACGCAGCAACCGCTTCCTGGTCCTGCTGTGGCCGCTGTTGGCCGTGCTGTTGTGCGCCGCGCTGTGGGCAGCGACCCTGCTGCGGGTGGAAGCCGAGCAGGAGGGCGTGGCCACCCAGGCGCGCAAGGACGTGGCGGCCTACGCCGAAGCCTACGAGCAGTACATCACGCGCTCGGTGGCGCAGATGGACCAGATCACGATGCAGCTGAAGTTCAGCTGGGAGAATTCGCGCCAGGCGGGCCTGCTCGACGAGATGCGGCGCGACGGCATGTTCACCGACAGCGCCTTCCACGTGGTGGCGGTGCTCGACCGCGGCGGCATCGTGCGCTCCAGCACGCGCGCCGGCCTGATCGGCGCCGACCTGGCCTCGGGCGCCTATTTCAACCACCACCGCGACAATAATTCGACCGCCCTGCGGGTCGGCACCGCGCCGACCCAGTTCGGCAGCGCCGACGACGTGGTGCTGTTTACGCGCCGCCTCGAAACCCGGGAGGAGGAATTCGACGGCCTGGTGCTGATGGCGATCGACGCCCGCTACTTCACGTCCTTCGTCAGCCCGGCCACCATCGGCGCCGGCGGCATCGTGGCGCTGGCCGGTAGCGAAGGGCGCTTGCGGGTCGAGCAGCGCAGCAACGGCGCATCGTTCGTGGACGCGGTCGCGCTGCCGCGCCGCGGCGCCGTCTGGTCGGGCGAGCAGGGCGTGCGCCTGGTCGAGGGCGTCGACGGCTTTGCCGATGGCCAGTTGCGCGTGCTGGGCTGGCGCCAGTCGACCGTGTATCCGCTGGTGGCCCTGGTCGGCTTGCCGCAGCACGATGCGCTGGCGGCCAACAACGGCTACTGGATCGAAAGCCGCGACCGCGCCATCGTCGCCACCCTGTGCCTGCTGCTGCTGGGCGCGGTCGGGGCGGTGCTGGCGCGGCGCGCCGTGGCGCGCGACAAGGAACAGGACGAAGTGCGGCGCGCCTACCGCACCGCCACCGAGAGCGGCAACGATGGCTTCTACATGGCCTCGGCGGTGCGCGCGCGCGACGGCCAGATCACGGATTTCCGCATCGTCGACTGCAACGAGCGCGGCGCCTTCTTCTACGGCGTGACGCGCGACGCGCTGGTCGGGAAAAGCCTGACCGAGATCGACAGCGGCCTGTTCGGCGAAGAACTGCTGTCGACCTACCGCAAGGCGATGGACAGCGGCTTTTATGAGGACGACCGCAAGATGCCGAGCGATAACCGGCTCAACATCAGCTGGGGCCGCCGGCGCCTGGTACGGGTCGGCAACGGCCTGGCGGTGACCCTGCAGGACATCAGCGAGCGCAAGGCCCACGAAGACCAGCTCGAGCGCCTGGCCAACGAAGATACGCTGACCGGCCTGGCCACCCGCCACGCCTTTTTGGAGTGCATGCCGGCCATGCTGGCCGGGGCCCAGGGCGCAAACACCCACGCCGCGCTGCTGTTCATCGACCTCGACGAATTCAAGTATGTGAACGACACCCACGGCCACGCCACCGGCGACCAGCTGCTCAAGGCCGCCGCCGGCCGCCTGCTGTCCCTGCTGCGGCCGAGCGATCAGGTGGCGCGCTTCGGTGGCGATGAATTCGTGGTCTTGCTGTCGCCCTGCGACGGCGAGCGCCAGGCCGCTTCGGTGGCTTCGCGCATCGTGGAAGCCTTCGGCGTGCCGTTCCTGATCGGCGACGAGCTGCACGCCGTGGGTTCTTCGATCGGCATCAGCATGTACCCGCGCGACGGGCTGGATGCCGAGACCCTGGTCAAGCACAGCGACATCGCCATGTACGTCGGCAAGAACGAAGGCAAGGGGCAGTATCGTTTCTTCGATCCCTCGCTGTCGTCGACCCTCAATTCGCGTGCGCGCCTGAAGCAGAACATGCTCGAAGCGCTGGAGGCCGACCAGTTCGTGCTGCACTACCAGCCGCGCGTGGATGCCCGCAGCGGAGAATTGCTGAGCATGGAAGCGCTGGTGCGCTGGCGCCATCCGACCCTGGGCATGGTGGCGCCGGGCGAATTCATCCCGCTGGCCGAAGCCACCGGGCTGATCGTGCGCATCGGCGAGACCGTGATCGACAAGGCCTGCGCCCAGCTGGCCGCCTGGCGCGAGGCCGGCGTGGCGCTGGTGCCGGTCTCGATCAACGTCTCGCCCAAGCAATTCCTGCGCGGCGGCGTGCAGCGCCAGCTGAGCGCGGCGCTGGTGAGGCACCGGGTGCCGGCCAGCCTGATCGAGGTCGAGA
This sequence comes from Massilia sp. CFBP9026, assembly GCF_034045165.1. Classification (NCBI taxonomy): domain Bacteria; kingdom Pseudomonadati; phylum Pseudomonadota; class Betaproteobacteria; order Burkholderiales; family Oxalobacteraceae; genus Massilia; species Massilia sp. CFBP9026. The sequence continues at coordinate 280,677 of NZ_JAXCWH010000004.1, read as the reverse complement.
TCACCGAGTCGGCGATGATGGGCGACCAGGACGACATCCTGGCCGAACTGGCGGCCCTGCGTGCACTGGGCGTGAAGCTGCATGTGGACGATTTCGGCACCGGCTACTCGTCGCTGTCGCAGCTGCAGCGATTGAAGATGGACGTGCTGAAGGTCGACCGCGCCTTCACCACCGAGCTGGCCAACTCGAAAGAGGGCAAGGTGTTCTTCCAGGCCATCGTGTCGATGGCGCACGCGCTGGGCATGTCGGTGGTCGCCGAGGGCGTCGAGACCGCGGAGCAGCTGGCGATATTGCGCCACCTCGATTGCAACGAGGTGCAGGGCTATTACATTGCGCGCCCGGTGCCGGCGGACGAGATGGCGGCGATGATGCAGCGGCGCTATCTGCTCGATGCCGCGGTAGCGTAGTTTAGTAAAGCGCCTAAACTGCGCCTCTTTCGGGCCGGTTGGCGCAATGGTGCAGGCAGCTTGTGCTTAACTTGTCACGGTATCCACTTTCCCGCCCCTGGACCATGAAGATCGTCTTGTCACTTTTCACCGCGCTCGCCGTCCTGTTCGGCAGCGCCGCCGCCGCCCCGATGAACGTCGCCAGCTTCAACCTGCGCTACAACAATCCCCAGGATGGCCCCAATGCCTGGCCGGCGCGCAAGGAGCTGGTCAAGGCGCTGATCCGCCATCATGAGTTCGACATCGTCGGCACGCAGGAGGGACTCGCCGGCCAGGTCGCGGACCTGGCGCAGATGGAAGAATTCGACCACGTCGGCGTCGGCCGCGACGATGGCAAGCAGGCCGGCGAGCATTCGGCCATCTTCTATCGCAAGAGCCGCTTCGCGCTGCTGGACAAGGGCGACTTCTGGCTCAGCGAAACGCCCGAGCGCCCATCGCTCGGCTGGGACGCCACCTGCTGCAACCGCATCGTGTCATGGGCCAAGCTGCGCGAGCGCGGCAATGGCCGCGTGTTCTACGTCTTTTCGGCGCACTTCGACCACGAGGGCGTCGTCGCGCGCCGTGCCTCGGCTGACCTGCTGCTGCGCAAGATCGCGGAAATCAGCCGCGGCGAAGCGGCGATCTGCGTGGGCGACTTTAATTCGACGCCCGATACGCCGCAGATGCAGGTGATGGCGAAAGCCATGCGCGACGCCTTCCAGGTGAGCCAGACGCCGCCGTACGGCCCGGTGGGCACCTACCACGGCTTCCGCTTCGACGCGCCCATGCTCGATCGCATCGACTACGTCTACGTCGACACGCATTTCGAGGTGCTCAAATACGCGGCCCTGAGCGATTCGCTCCACGGACGCTTTCCGTCGGACCACCATCCGGTGGTCGCGCGCGTCGAATTCCGGTAAGTCGCTCAGTCGAGGTCGGCCGCGGCGTGCCGCTCGTGCACCTGGTCGGCCTCCGGGCCGAATGAACGGTTGACCTTGCGTCCGCGGATGACGGCGGGCCGCGCGGCGATCTCGTCGGCCCAGCGTTTCACGTGCTTGTATTCGTGCACCGACAGGAATTCCGCCGCATCGTACAACTGGCCCAGCACCAGGCCGCCATACCAGGGCCAGATCGCCATGTCGGCGATCGTGTATTCCTCGCCCGCAACGAAGCGCTTGTCGGCCAGGTGGCGGTCGAGCACGTCGAGCTGGCGCTTGGCTTCCATCGCATAGCGGTCGATCGGGTACTGCAGCTTTTCCGGCGCATAGGCATAGAAGTGACCGAAACCGCCGCCGACAAAAGGAGCCGAACCCATCTGCCAGAACAGCCAGTTCATGGTCTCTGCACGGGCCACGCCGTCCTTGGGCAGGAAGGCGCCGAATTTTTCGGCCAGGTAGACCAGGATCGAGCCGGATTCGAACACACGCACCGGTTCGGCGCCACTGCGGTCGACCAGGGCCGGAATCTTCGAATTCGGATTGGCCTCGACGAAACCGCTCGAGAACTGCATGCCTTCGTTGATGCGGATGAGCCAGGCATCGTATTCCGCGCCGCTGTGGCCGGCCGCCAGCAGTTCTTCCAGCAGGATCGTCACCTTCACGCCGTTCGGCGTGGCCAGCGAATACAGCTGCAGCGGATGCTTGCCGACCGGGAGTTCCTTGTCGTGGGTCGGGCCTGCGACCGGGCGGTTGATGCTGGCGAAGGCGCCTCCCGACGAGGCGGGTGGGGTCCAGACTTTCGGTGGGACGTAGGATGCTTGGTCAGCCATGTGCTCTCCTTGAACTTGCCGTGACAAAGAATTCATTCTAGCCAAAGGAAGAAAAATCCGTTGGAGAGGCCGCGAAAAGGGCGGGTTGCCCTGCCACTTGCTACAAGATTCGTACAACTTTCCGCATTTACATGGGGAAAAGTCGGCTACCGCTGGCGTCGGCACGGGCGATTTCCTATCCTGTCCGGTCTACCACGAGAAAGACCAGGACATGACGAACCCTTCGCGTCGCGACGCCTTCAAGATCCTGCTGGCCGGCGCCAGCCTGCCGGCGCTGCCCGCGGCGGCGGCATCATCGACCGACTGCCAGGCTGGCGGCCAGGCCTGGCGCCGCGGCATCGAAGGCCAGCGCCAGGCCGACCAGGGCGGCGGCACCTATCTGAACCCCATCCTCGCCGGCGACCATCCCGATCCCACCGTCCTCAAGGACGGCAAGGATTACTACCTGACGTATTCCTCGTTCTATTCCTACCCGGGCCTGGTGATCTGGCACTCGACCGACCTGGTCAACTGGCGCCCGGTCGCGCCGGCGCTGAAGCAACCCCTGGGGACGATATGGGCCGTCGACCTGTGCAAGCACGACGGCCGCTATTTCATCTATATCCCGGCCGCGCCGGACGGCAAGCCGTGGTCGATCTACGCAATCTGGGCCGACCGCATCGAGGGGCCGTGGAGCGACCCGGTCGACCTCAAGATCGCGGACTGCATCGATCCGGGCCACGTGGTGGGAGAGGACGGCAAGCGCTACCTGTTCGTCAACGGCATCCGCAAGATCCGGCTGACCGACGACGGCCTGGCCACTGACGGCAAGCTGGAAAAAGCCTATGAACCGTGGCGTTATCCGGCCGACTGGGTGGTCGAGAACTTCGCGCCCGAAGGCCCCAAGCTGCTGCGGCGCGGCAAATGGTTCTATCTGGTGACGGCGGTCGGCGGCACCGCCGGTCCGGTCACCGGCCATATGGTGATCGCGGCGCGTTCGACCTCGGTCCACGGGCCATGGGAACACTGCCCGCACAATCCGCTGGTGCGTTCGCTGAGCACCGCCGAGCCGTGGTGGTCGCGCGGTCATGCGACGCTGATCGAAGGGCCGGCCGGCGACTGGTGGATGATTTATCACGGCTACGAAAACGGCTACCGCACGCTGGGGCGGCAAACCCTGCTCGAACCGATGGAGTGGACCGACGATGGCTGGTTCCGCGCGCTGGGCGGCGACCTGTCCAGGCCCCTGCCCATGCCCAAGGGCGGCAGGAAGGGTGCAGCCGGTTTCGCCCTGTCCGACGATTTCAGGCGCGATCGTTTCGGTGTCCAATGGAGTTTCCACGATCCGGCGCCGGACGAGATGACGCGCGTACGCTTCACGCAGGATGGCCTGCGCATCGCGGGGCGCGGAAAGTCGCCGGCCGACAGCCGCCCGCTGACTTGTTCCGCCGGCGACCGCGCCTATGAGGTAGAGGTGGATCTCACCCTGGAGGGAGAGGCCGAGGCCGGCCTGCTGCTGTTCTACAGCCAAAAAGCCTTCGTCGGCATCGGTTTCACGCGCGACGAGGTCAAGACCTTCCAGTACGCCGAAGAGCAGGGCTGGGCCCGGGGCAAGCGCAAGACCTCTTCGGTGCGGGTTCGGATGACGAACGACGATCACGTCGTCACCTGGCGCTATTCCCACGACGGCGGCAAGACCTGGACCCTGCACGGCACGCGGATGGAGGTCTCCGGCATCCACCACAATGTGTTCGGCGGCTTCCTGAGCCTGAAAGTGGGCATCTACAGCGCGGGCAAGGGCGCGGTCACGCTGGGCGACTTCCGCTACCGGGCGCTGCCGGCGTAACGACTTGACCTGCCGGATCGGGCGGCCATACTATAGCTGACCTCGTCGTATCCACGGCGGGTAACGCCCATCCAGCACAAATGAACTTGCCTCTCACGCCAGCGGCGCCGCGCCAGGCGCGCCTTGTCCTGTTCGTCGGCTTCCCCGGCATGTGCATGCTCGACATCGCCGGGCCGCAGACCGTGTTCTGGTGCGCGTCGAAAGTGATGCAAGAGCGCGGCCTGCCGGGCTATGTGCGGCACACGGTCAGCCTCGACGGCGGCCTGGTGCAGACCCTGGAAGGCGTCGCGATGCAGACCGAGCGGCTGGACGGTTTCGCGCCCACCGAGGTCGATACCGTGGTCGTGCCCGGCTCGGCGGACATCGTCACCGCGGTGCGCGAACAGCAGGCGCTGGTCGCCTGGCTGCAGCGCCATGCGGGCGAGATGCGCCGCATGTCCTCGGTGTGCACCGGCGCCTTCGTGCTCGCCGCCGCTGGCCTGCTCGACGGCAAACGCGCCGCCACCCACTGGCTGACTTATGACCTGCTGCGCGACACCTATCCGCTGGTCGAGGTGGATCGCGAAGCGATCTTCGTCCAGCATGGCGACACCTGGACCTCGGGCGGCGTCACCGCCGGCATCGACCTGGCGCTGGCGATGGTCGAAGCCGATTGCGGCCGCGAGGTGGCGCTGGCCGTCGCGCGCGAGCTGGTGGTGTTCGTCAAGCGCCCCAGCAAGCAGCCCCAGCTCAGCCGGATGCTGCAGGCCCAGGCCGGCGACGGTCCGCTGTTCGACGAGCTGCATATGTGGATCCTGGCCAATCTCGAACGGACCGACCTGAGCGTCGAGGTGCTGGCCGCGCAGATGCGCATGAGTCCACGCAACTTCAGCCGCGTGTACAAGGACAAGACCGGCCAGACGCCGGCCCGGGCGGTCGAACGCTTCCGCCTGGAGACGGCGTGCCGGCTGCTCGAGGATTCCGGACGTCACCTCGACGGGATCGCCCAGCTGTGCGGATTCAGCGACGAGGGGCGCATGCGCAAGACCTTCCAGCGCCATCTGCACACCTCTCCGAGCGCCTACCGCCAGCGGCTGGCGCCAGTCCCTAGCGTGCCGCCTGCGCCTTGAGCCAGTCGTCGACCTTCACCGTGCCCAGGCGCGCACCGGGACCCGGCACCAGCGTGTCTTCCTGCAGCAGGGCGCCGAAGTAGCGCGCCTGGTCGTCGGCCACGACCTTGCGCTGATCTCCCTTGGCTTGCAGGTAGTGCTGGACCAGGTCGGCCAGGCGCACGCGCTCGGGGCCGGCGATCTCGACCACGCCATTGCGCGGCGCGCCGAGGGTGTAGTCGGCCATGGCCAGCGCCACGTCGTCCGACGAAATGGCCTGGATGTTGGCGGGCGACAGGCGGATTGCATCGCCCTCCGTGCCGGACGCCGCGATCCCGCCCAGGAACTCGAAGAACTGGGTCGAGTGCACGATGGTGTAGGGCAGGCCGGACTCGCGGATCAGCGCCTCTTGCGCGATCTTGCCGCGGAAGTAGCCGCTCTCGGCCAGGCGGTCGGTGCCGACCACCGACAGCGCGACGTGGTGCTTGATGCCGGCCTTCTTCGCCGCGCCCAGCAGGTTGCGGCCCGAGGTGGTGAAGAAGTCCATCACCGCGTCGTCGGCGAACGAGGGCGAGTTGGCCACGTCCACCACGATGTCGGCGCCGGCAAGCGCTTCGTCCAGGCCCTTGCCGCTCATGGTGTCGACGCCGGTGTTCGGGGAGGCGGCCACGGCCTCGTGGCCGCGCTGCTTGAGGATGGCGACCAGTTTGCTGCCGATCAGGCCGGTGCCGCCGATGACGATGATGTTCATGATGTCCTTTCAGATCCCAGAGCGGCTGGGCGCCGTGTGCGACGATTCGCCTCGGTATCGAGTGTAGGAGCGTGCCTGACGCGGCGGTAGGCCCATCCGGGGCGGCACGCTGGTGCATGCCAGGCACCAATCATCGGCCTGCCTTCAGCGCACCAGCGCCACCACGCACACGATGCCCTGGCGCGCCATCTTGGCATAGGGGCAGATGCGCTCGGTATTGCGGATGAGTTCCTCGGCGGTCGCGCGCGGCACCCGCGGCAGGTCGATGCGGATCTCGGCCATCAGGGTGTACAGGCCGTCGACCGGGTCGCGGCCGAAGGTGACCGCGGCGTCGACGGTGGCGTCCTCGAGGGCGATGCCGGCGCGCGTCGCCAGCAGGTTGAGCGCGCCATGGAAACAGGCGGCAAAACCGGCGGCGAACAGCTGCTCGGGATTGGTGCCGCCGCCGGGACCGCCCAGCGCGGACGGCAGGCGCAGGGCCAGTTCGAGGTTGCCGTCGTCGGAACGGGCGATGCCGGAAGCGCGTCCGTGCGCCGCCTCGCCGCCGCTAACCCGCACCGTGGTCGAGTACAGCGGATGGAAATCGTCGCCGACGTATTTGTCGAGCAGGGTGATGGGCGGGGGCGCCAGCCGTTTTTTCAACGCGGTCTCCTGTATTGGTTTTGGCCAGTGTAGGAAGGCGCGGCGCCGGCTGCTAGCGCCGCGCCGGTCACTGTGGTGTATCCCGTCGCGCAACAATCGCGCCGGGCATCAGGCGCCCAAGCCGGTCAGGCAGTGCAGGTCGAGCGCGCGGATGCGCGGGGTGATGTAGTCGATGAAGACCCGGGTGCGCAGCGGCAAGTGGTGCCGGCTCAGGTAGCAGATGTAGTGGCCGCGGTCGTCCGGCGCGTGCTGGGGCAGGCAGGCGACCAGGCGGCCCGCGCGCAGGTGCTCGCACACCTGGTAGCCGGCCATCTGCGCCAGGCCGGCGCCGTCCAGCACTGCCTGCAGCACCAGCTCGGCGTCGTTGAAGCTGTGGTTCGCCATGGGCAGCAGCGTGCGGCGCCGGCCGTTTTCCTTGAATTCCCATTCGCATACCTGGCCCGAGGGCAGGCGCAGGTTGACGCAGCGGTGCCGCGCCACGTCGTCGATCGTCTGCGGCAGGCCATGCGCGCTTGCATAGGCGGGCGACGCGCACACCAGCATCTGCATCGGGATCAGCTGGCGCGCGACCAGCTGGCTGTCGTCCAGGCGGCCGTTGCGGAACGACACGTCGATGCGGTCGGCGATGAAGTCGAGCGGGCTGTCGTCGAGGATCAGGTCGAGCCGGATGTCCGGATAGCCGGCGTGGAAGCCGCGCAGCAGCGGCGCCACGATCTTGCGGCCGAAGTCGCTCGCCGCGTGCAGGCGCAGCTGGCCGCGCGGCACGCCGCAGCGCAGCTCGCGCATCTCTTCCACCGATTGCACGATCCGCTCGACCCCCGGTTTGCAATTGGCGTAGAACAGTTCGCCTTCGCTGGTGAGCGAGGTGCTGCGCGTGGTGCGCAGGAACAGGCGGGTATCGAGCTGCGTTTCCAGTTTCTGCACGCTGCGGCTGACGGCGGAGCGGCCGATGCCGAGGCGCTCGGCGGCGCGGGCGAACGAGCCTTCGTGGACCACGGCGATGAAGGCGAGCACGCCGGCATAGGTGGTGGAAAAGCTCGAGGCCAGCCCATCCATTTCAGGCGCGGCCGGCATCGTTGGGGATGACGGCTGGATGAATTCACCGATCGCGAAGCGTTCGCTCTTCATGGCTTTCTCTCAGGCGCTACTTAGTTGCTCATGTGACTTCCGTCATGGTAGTTGTGGGTGATCTTTTTCGTAAATGACAAATAACAGCCGAATCCCGCCAAGGCTTTGCGAACGGCGCGTGGCGCGGATTGTTGCGTTTGAGGCAGCAGCATGGGGACCGGCGCACGCCTGTTGCGCCCGCAGCATGCGCCCTACACTGGCTCCATATTCACCCATGTACTGAAGGAGAGACCATGTCACGCCTGAGAAAATTCGCCGGCGCCGCCGGCCTGTTGATGACCCTGCCGCTGGCGGCGCCCGTCTGGGCCGCGGCGCTGGACCCCGTCGTCAACGAGCTGTTCAGCAAGGCGCTGGACGACCATCCCGGCAAGGAGGTCCTGATGATCACCGTCGTCTATCCACCGGGCGGCGGCGACCCCGTCCACCGCCACGATGCGCATGGCTTCATCTATGTGCTGGAAGGGACGATCGTGATGGGCGTGAAGGGCGGGAAGGAGCACACGCTGGGGCCAGGCGAGACCTTCTATGAGAATCCGCGCGACCTGCACACGGTGGGGCGCAATGCGAGCAAGACCAAGCCGGCCAAGTTCCTCGTCTTCCTGCTCAAGGACAAGAACAAGCCGTTCTTCATGCCGGTGCATTGAGGCGCAGGCAACAAACAGTTGGCCCAAAAACGTCGTCCCCGTGGAGGCGGGGACCCAAGTACTGCATGCGTAGACTGAACGCTTGCAACCTTGGGTCCCCGCCTGCGCGGGGACGACGGTGGCTGGAGCTGGGTGGCTTAGACGTAAGCCGCCAGCGCGCCTTTCATCTTCTTGAGCGCGGCCGATTCGATCTGGCGGATGCGCTCGGCCGACACGCTGAACTCTTCGGCCAGCGTATGCAGCGTGGCGCCCGAGCCGTCGTCGTTGGCCAGCCAGCGCGCCTCGATGATGCGGCGCGAACGCGGGTCGAGCTTGCCCAGCGCCGTTTCCAGGCCCTCGGACTGCAGGCGGGTGACCTGCTCGGCCTCGAGCACCTTGGTCGGTTCCTGCTGGTCCGACGACAGGTAGGCGATCGGCGAGAACTTGTCGTCTTCGTCGTCGGTCGGCGACTCCAGCGCGATGTCGCGGCCCGACAGACGGGTTTCCATCTCGATCACTTCTTCGCGCTTGACGCCCAGCAGCTTGGCCAGGTCGTCGACCTGAGTCGGCGACATCGCATCCAGGCCGGTCTTGTTGCTGCGCAGGTTGAAGAACAGCTTGCGCTGGGCCTTGGTCGTGGCGACCTTTACGAGACGCCAGTTCTTGAGGATGTATTCATGCATCTCGGCCTTGATCCAGTGCATGGCGTACGACACCAGGCGCACGCCCTGGTTCGGGTCGAAGCGCTTGACTGCCTTCATCAGGCCGATATTGCCTTCCTGGATCAGGTCGGCGTGCGGCAGGCCATAGCCCAGATAGCCGCGCGCGATCGATACCACCAGGCGCAGGTGCGACAGCACCAGTTTTTGCGCCGCGTCGAGATCATGGTCGTCGCGCAGCCGCTTCGCCAGCGAAACCTCTTCTTCGTGCGTGAGCATCGGCAGGCGGTTGACGGCCGAGATATAGGCGTCGATATTGCCCAGATTGCCGGTGAAACCCAGTCCCAGAGCACGACTGCCGGTCGGAACCAATGCGGATTGTGCGGACATATTCATTTCCCTCGTAGTAATCTTGCTGCATCCTTAATGTGCCATAACTTATTGCCTTGTGGCACTAATGTTACGGCTTGTTACCTGGACGCGTGACTTGAATTTCGATTGCCTTGGACCATATATTAGCACTCCCCCGGGGAGAGTGCTAGAAGTGGTCCCGGCGCTTAAGATTGTTCAAAGTATTGCTCTCGGGAATTAAATTGCCGACGGTTCCACTGTAGAGCAGCTCTTGCATGTTCAGTTGATTCGGCTCAAAAGTGAGCCAGGAATGACTGGAATAACGTTAGACACAGCTTACGGCCGGTGAGGCCCGTATTCTGTTGAATGGCGCACGTAGCCACGGCGCAGCCTGTAGGACTTTTGCGCGTGGAAGCGTAGGGGATGGCAGCTAGGCCGTAGGATTCATTGCGGTGTCAAGCGACGTGGTCTTGTCCAGTAGAGGGGCAGGCAGCCACACAGGAGGGCCGCCTCGCCCTGTCAGCAGAGATGGTGATGCTTATTGCGTTTTCAATACCGTCTCGACTATTTTTTCACTGCAACTCTGTAGGACCGCCGTTCAACGCTGGCGCGCCAGGTGACGCCGCACCGACAGCAGGGCGCCGACCAGTCCCAGCCCGGCGCTGACCGCCAGCAGGCCGGCAATCTCCAGTTCACCCAGCGCCGTCAGCTGGAAATTCGAGCCGTACAGGCGGGCGAATTCCCCGATCGCGCCGTTCAGCGGGCGCAGCGCCAGGGTCACCACGCCCAACGCCACCGCGCCAGCGCACAGGCCGAGCAGGGCGCCGGTATAGAAGAACGGACGGTGGATGAAATCGTTGGTCGCGCCCAGCAGTTGCGAGACCGAGATTTCTTCTTTCTGGGTCAGCACCTGCAGGCGGATCGTGTTGAACACGACCGCGATCACGACGATGCCCAAGGTGGCCGCCAGCAGCAGCAGCGCCAGGCGCAGGATGGCTAGCATCGCGGCCAGGCGCTTGACCCAGGCCGAATCGACCTGCACCGTCTCCACGCCCGGCAGTTCGGCCAGGCGTTCGGTGATCAGGTCCACCTGGCCGGCGGCGCCGGCGCTGGCGAAGCCGCCCAGCTTCATCACATAGCTGTCGGGCAGGGGATTGTCGCCCAGGGTTTCCAGCACGTCGCCCAGGCCGCTGCGCTCCTTGAGCGAAGCGAGCGCCTGCTCGCGTGGCACGAAGGCGATCTCCGCCTCGCCCTTGCCCTGTTGTGCGACGAGCTGGCGGATGCGCGGCGCCAGCGCCTCGGCATCGGCGCGGCTGGCGTCGTCGCGCATGAACAGGCTGATCTCGGGATCGACCGACAGTTGCTCGGACAGGGGACGTACATTGTCGAGCAGGGTGATGCCCGCGAACGGCAGGGTCAGCGCGAGCGCGACCACCAGCACGTTGAACAGGAAGCTGCCGGGCGACTTGCGCACCGTCGACAGTGCGGCCCCGAGGGCGAAGCGGTGCTGGCGCAGCCACGGGCTCATGCCGCACCTCCGACCAGTTGGCCTTGTTCGAGGCGGATCACCCGCGCGGCGCTGTCCAGCACTTGCTCGTCGTGGGTCGAAATGACGCAGGTGACGCCGGCGGCGTGGAAGGCGCGCAGCGCGTCCAGCACCTTGTCGGCCGCCACGCGGTCGAGATTGGCGGTTGGTTCGTCGGCCAGGATGATCTGCGGCCGGTTGACGATCGCGCGCGCGACCGCCACCCGCTGCTGTTCGCCGCCCGACAGTTCGAGCGGCATCGCCCTGGCGCGGTCGAGCAGGCCGACCCGGTCGAGCGCGGCGCGGGCGCGCTGCGCTGCGTCCGCGGTGCGTGCGCCCGTCACCAGCAGTGGCAGCATGGTGTTGGCCAGGATGTTGCGGTCATTGAGCAGGCGCTGCTGCTGGAAGATGATGCCGATATTCCGGCGCAGGAAGGGAATCCCGGCCGGCTTGATGCGGCCGATGTCCTGGCCGTTGACGATCACCTTGCCGCTGCTGGGACGCTCGACCGCCGCCACCATCTTCATGAGGGTCGACTTGCCGGCGCCCGACGGGCCGGCCAGGTAGACCAGCTCGCCCTTGGCGATGTCGAGCGAGACGTCGTGCAGCGCATACGCGCCGCGCGCATCGCCGTGGGTGTACTGTTTGGATACCGACTGGAATGCGATCATGGGTCCCCGTTCCGTCAGCCGAGCAGCGCTTCGACGAATTCTTCGGCGTTGAATGGCTGCAGGTCTTCCAGCTTCTCGCCCACGCCGATGAAATACACGGGGATCGGACGGGTGCGGGCGATCGCCGCCAGCACGCCGCCCTTGGCGGTACCGTCCAGCTTGGTCACGACGAGGCCGGTCAGCTGCAGGGCGTCGTCGAAGGCCTTCACTTGCGCCAGCGCGTTCTGGCCGGTATTGCCGTCGATGACGAGCAGGGTCTCGTGCGGCGCGCCGTCCATGCCCTTGCCGATCACGCGCTTGATCTTCTTGAGTTCTTCCATCAGGTGCAGCTGGGTCGGCAGGCGGCCGGCGGTGTCGACCATCACGACGTCGGTGCCGCGCGCCTTGCCCGACTGCACCGCGTCAAACGCGACGGCGGCCGGGTCGCCCGAGGCCTGCGAGATCACGGTGACGTTGTTGCGCTGGCCCCAGACCATCAATTGCTCGCGCGCCGCGGCGCGGAAGGTGTCGCCGGCGGCCAGCAGCACCGACTGGTCGAAGCCTTGCATATGCTTGGCCAGCTTGCCGATGGTGGTGGTCTTGCCGGCGCCGTTGACGCCCGAGATCATCATCACCAGCGGTTCGTGGCGGCCCAGCTCCAGCGGCTTCTGCAGAGGCAGCAGCAGGTCGATCATCAGCTCCTTGAGCGCGGCCTTGACGGCGGCGGCGTCCAGCAGCTTGTCTTCCTTGACCTTGCGCCGCAACTCGCCCAGCAGGTGCTCGGTGGCGTCCATGCCGGCGTCCGACATCAGCAGCGCGGCCTCGAGTTCCTCGTACAGGTCTTCGTCGATGCGGGCGCCGACGAACAGCAGGGACAGGTTGCTCGAGGTCTTCGACAGGCCGGCCTTCAGGCGCGTCATCCACGAGGTCTTCTTTTCAGCCTCGGTGGTCGGGCGTTCGGCGGTTTCGGGGAACAGGTTGGCGCCTTCGTGCAGGACGCTGGCTTCGGCGACCACCGGGGCCGCGGCGATCGGCGCCGGGGCAGGCGCGCGGACGGGCGTGGGGGCGGGTGCGGGCGCAGGCGGCGCGGCCGGCACGACCGGTTCCGGCGCCGATGCGTCGGGCGCTTTTTTTCTCTTGAAGAAGCTAAACATAGTGTCTGGTGGCGGGACTGCGTGCGGACGCCGGCATGGCCGGCGATGAAAAAACTAGCGAATATTTTACCAGAGTAGCAATACAGAGCCCGATTGCACACACGTGTTCAGCTGCCGGCCCTCGCGCTTTCCGCCTGCTTGCGGATCGTGTCCAGCGTGGCGTTCGGGGTGATCAGGTTGCCGTCGTAGCGCAGCTCGATCACGGCCGGCAGCTTGTGCTGGTCGGCGTGTTCGAGGGCGCGCTGCAGCGCCGGCGCGAAATCGGCGGTCCTGTCGACGACTTCGCCATGGCCGCCGTAGGCGCGCGCCAGGGCGGCGAAGTCCGGATTGTGCAGGCCGGTGCCCGACACGCGGCCCGGATAGCTGCGTTCCTGGTGCATGCGGATAGTGCCGAACATATTGTTATTGAAGACCAGGATCACGACGCCGGCGCCATACTGGACGGCGGTCGCCAGTTCCTGGCCCGTCATCATGAATTCGCCGTCGCCGGCGAAGGTCACCACGGCGCGCTCCGGCCACACGATCTTGGCGGCCACACCGGCCGGCACGGCGTAACCCATCGCGCCATTGGTCGGCGCCAGCTGGGTGCGCATGCCGCCGTAGCGATAGAAGCGATGCGCCCACGAGGCGTAGTTGCCGGCGCCGTTGGTGATGATGGCGTCGTGCGGCAGTTGATCCATCAAGTCCTGCACCACCTGCCACAGGTCGAGCGGCACGCCTTCCTTCAGCAACGCGGGCTGGGCCTGCCAGGCGGCCAGCTCCATCTTGGCCTCGGCCACGCTGTCTTGCCAGGCCGTGGCGTCGCTTGGCTCCATCGCGGCCAGCATGGCGCAGGCTTGCGGCATGCCGCTGGCGATCATCAGTTCGGCCTGATAGACGCTGCCCAGTTCTTCCGGGTCCGGGTGGATATGGACCAGGCGCTGGCGCGGCACCGGCGAATCGAGCAGCGTGTAGCCGCCGGTCGTCATCTCGCCCAGGCGCGGGCCGATGGCGATCACCAGGTCGGCCTCTTTGACGCGCGCGGCCAGTTTCGGATTGATGCCGATGCCGACGTCGCCGACGTAGTTCGGATGCGCGTTGTCGAGCAGGTCCTGGAAGCGGAAGGTGCAGCCCACCGGCAAGTGGTTCGATTCGGCGAAGCGGGCCAGGTCGGCGCAGGCCTGCGCGTTCCAGGTGCCGCCGCCCAGCAGCACGATCGGCCGTTGGGCTTCTTGCAGCATGGCGCGCAGGCGGGCGATCTGCTCGCCCATTGGTGCGCCGTGCGATGGCTGGTAGGGGCGGGTGTCGGCGACTGCCGCCGTCGAGACCAGCATGTCTTCCGGCAGCGCCAGCACCACTGGGCCGGGACGGCCGCTGGTGGCAACCTGGAAGGCGCGCGCCATATATTCGGGGATGCGGTCGGCGCGATCGATCTGGGCCACCCATTTCGCCATCTGGCCATACATGCGGCGGTAGTCGATTTCCTGGAAGGCTTCGCGGTCGACGAAGTCGTTGCCGACCTGGCCGATGAACAGGATCATCGGCGTGGAATCCTGGAATGCGGTGTGCACGCCGATCGAGGCATTGGTGGCGCCGGGACCGCGGGTGACGAAGCAGATGCCCGGCTTGCCGGTCATCTTGCCGTAGGCCTCGGCCATGAATGCCGCGCCCCCTTCCTGGCGGTTGATCACGAAACGGATGTTCGAGTCGTGCAGCGCATCGAGCACGTCCAGGTAGCTTTCGCCGGGGACACCGAAGGCGGTGTCGACGCCGTGGACGTGGAGCGCATCGACCAGGAGCTGGCCGCCGGTGCGGGAAGGGTGCAGGGAAGTGGAGGGCATGGGGTGCGTCATCCTTGTCAAAGAGGCTTTCCGGGCATTCTAGGCGAGCGGCCCGGGGACGGCTTTTGAAATGGCGACATCAAATTACAGAAACGGCAAGGCCATGGCAGCGCGACGCCCGGCGCGACCCCGCATCGGGTACAATGCGCCCGTGAAGCAGGCCAGGCAGTCGCTGGTCCACGCCGCAAGGTCGTGGACGGGAGGAAGGTCCGGACTCCACAGAGCGGGGTGACGGTTAACGGCCGTCCGCTGAAAGCCGTCTGGCGCAAGCCAGCGGTATAAGGCGAGGAATAGGGCCACAGAGACGAGCGTATTAAGTTACGGTGAAACGCGGTAACCTCCACCTGGAGCAATTCCAAATAGGCACGCGTTGATGTTGCTCGCGGAGCGTGCGGGTAGGAAGCTTGAGCGCTGGAGTAATCCAGCGCCTAGAGGAATGACTGTCCATGCGTCACCGCAAGGTGGCGTTACACAGAATCCGGCCTATCGGCCTGCTTTACTTATAATTTTAGAGGCGCGTGATCCACGCGCCTTGTCGACGGTCGTCCCGGACCGCTGAGCCCTGGCGTTCCGCACGGCTGAGAGTCCGGAGACGCCATTGACGCAATACATCCTCGCCCTCGACCAGGGCACGACCAGCTCGCGCGCGATCCTGTTCGACCGCGCCGGCCTGCCGGTGGCCAGCTGTCAACGAGAGTACCCCCAATATTTTCCCCAGCCCGGCTGGGTCGAGCACGATCCGCTCGATATCTGGCATAGCCAGCTCGCCTGCGCGCGCGACGCGCTGGCGCAGGCCGGCGTCCAGGCCGCGCAGGTTGCCGCGATCGGCATTGCCAACCAGCGCGAGACCACGCTGCTGTGGGACCGCGCGACCGGCGAACCGGTGGCCAATGCCATCGTGTGGCAAGACCGGCGCACCGCCGGCGCCTGCGATCGCCTGCGCGAGGCGGGCAAGGCTACGTTGATCCAGGAACGTTCGGGCCTCGAACTCGATGCCTATTTCTCCGCCACCAAATTGCAATGGCTGCTCGACCACGTTCCCGGCGCGCGCAGCCGGGCCGACAGGGGCGAGCTGGCCTTCGGCACCGTCGACAGCTGGCTGGTGTGGCGCCTGTGCGGCCGCCACGTCACCGACACCAGTAATGCCGCGCGCACGATGCTGTTCAATATCCACACGCTGGCCTGGGACGAGGATTTGCTGGCGCTGTTCGACATCCCGCGCGCGCTGCTGCCCGAAGTCGTCCCCAGCGCCGGCGTCGTCGGGCTGTCCAATGAGGAATGGTTTGGCCATGCGATCCCGATCGCCGGCATCGCTGGCGACCAGCAGGCCGCCACCTTCGGCCAGGCCTGCCACCGCAAGGGCCTGGTCAAGAATACCTATGGCACCGGCTGCTTCATGCTGATGCATGCAGGTGATTCCGCGCCGGTCTCGCACAACCGCCTGCTGGCGACGGTCGGCTGGACGGTAGCGGGCCGCACCGACTACCTGCTCGAGGGCAGCGTCTTCATGGGCGGCGCCACCGTGCAATGGCTGCGCGACGGCCTGGGCATCATCCGCCAGTCGCATGAGGTCGAGGCCCTCGCCACCAGCGTGCCCGACAGCGGCGGCGTGATGCTGGTGCCGGCCTTCGCCGGTCTCGGCGCGCCGCACTGGGATCCGTATGCGCGCGGCACCATCCTCGGCATGACGCGCGGCACGGGCGCCGCCCATATCGCGCGCGCCGCGGTCGAGGCCATCGCCTACCAGAGCGCCGAGCTGCTGGCGGCGATGCAGAAGGACGCCGCCTGCGCCGTCACCGAGCTGCGCGCCGACGGCGGCGCTGCCCGCAACGACTTGCTGATGCAGTTCCAGGCCGACCTGCTCGGCGTCGAGGTGGTGCGCCCGCGCGTCACGGAGACCACGGCCCTGGGCGCGGCCTATCTGGCCGGCCTGGCTTGCGGCTATTGGGAATCGCTGGAGGCGATCGAGGCGCAATGGCAGGTCGAACGCCGCTATGCGCCGCGCATGGAAGCCGGCCGCCGCGCCGAACTGATGGCGCGCTGGGGACGGGCGGTGGCGCATGCGCGTTCATGGGCCACGCCGGAATGAGGCAATTTGTAGCATTTTCACCACGCTGTTGCATAAAACCAGCAAAATTGAAATAGTCAGCAAAAGTGATGAAAAGCATTTGATTCCGTACGGAAACGATGTATCATATTTTCCGAGTTGAGCAATTCTGTGCGCGTCATGGTGATCGCGCCCTCAACGACTGGAGAAAAAAAATGATGACGACCTCGAACCGTAACCGCGTATTGGCTGCTGTCCTGGCTGCCATCATGCCTTTCACCGGCAGCGCCGCTTTCGCCGCCACCAAGACCGCGACCTTCGACGTGACGATGCGCGTCGTTGCCGACTGCACGATCGCCGCCACCGGCATCGACTTCGGCCAGTCGGGCGTCATCACCGCGGCGATCTCGGGCCAGTCGAACATCAATGTGACATGCACCAACACTACGCCTTACAATGTCGGTCTGGATGCTGGCACCGGCGTCGGCTCGTCCGGCACCTCCCGTTTCCTGAACGGTAGCGGCGCGAACACCGACACCGTGAAGGTCAACCTGTACCGTGCCCCGGGCTCGGGCCTGTGGGGCAATACCCAGGGCACCGACACCCTGGCCGGCACCGGCAACGGCAATGCCCAGAGCCTGACCGTGTACGGCGAAATCCCGGTGCAGAAATCGCCGACCCCGGACAGCTATAAATCGACCATTACTGCGACCATCTACTTCTGATCGGAGTCTGCATGCGAGGTATCCGCTGCGCCGCTTTCGCGGCGGCCCTGTTGAGCTGCACCGTGGCGCAGGGCGCCAACCTGCAGATCTCTCCCGTCTCGATCAGCTTCCAGCCGGGACAGAACTCGGCCGGCATCCAGTTGCAGAACAATGGCGATACGCCCTTGTACGGCCAGGTGCGCGTGTACGCGTGGGACCAGCGCGACGGCGTCGATGCCCTGACCCCGACCACCCAGCTGGTGGCCAGCCCGCCGATCATCGAGATCGCCGCCAACAGCACCCAGACCATCCGCCTGGTGCGCCGCCCCGGCGCCGCCGCGGGCGGGGCCGAGCAGACCTACCGCATCCTGATCGACGAACTGCCGCGCGGCGACAGCCCGCAGAGCAACGTCGCGATCCGCCTCCAGTACTCGGTGCCAGCCTTCGTGCTGCCGGCCGACACCCAGGCCGCGCCGGCCCTTGAATGGAGCACCTTCCAGCGCGCCGGCGCCTGGCACCTGCGCGCCCGCAACAGCGGCGCCCTGCATGCCCAGATCGGCGCCACCAGCGTGCGCGTGGGCGAGCGCACCGTCGAACTGAGCAAGGGCCTGCTGGGCTATGCGCTGCCCGGCCGCGCGCGCGAATGGCAGCTGCCGCCCGACGTGGCCGGCGCCATGCCGGCGCCGCTGGCGATCCAGGCCACCGTGAATACCCGGCCGCAGTCCGCCAGCGCCGCCGTCGCGCGGGACTGACGCCCGTGCCGCGATGCTGACCGGCCGCCTGCCATGGCGGGTGCGGCCACCGGCTTGCCTGCCGGCGGGCGCGCTGGTCCTTGGCCTGGCCCTGAGTCCGATCGCCGCCGCCGTCGCCCAGACCGCGGCGGTGTCCGCATCCGCCCCCTCTGCATCGCCATCTACCGCCGCTCCTGCCGCGCAGCCGGTCGAGCTGTTCCTCGAAGCCAGCATCGACGGCCAGCCCACGGGCCTGCTCGTGTCCGTGTTCCAGCAGGGCGCGAGCTTGCGCATGACGGTCGACATCCTGCGCGAACTGGGCCTGGACCCGGCCCGCTTCGGCGTGGCCGGCCGCAGCGACTTCTTGCTCGACGAGGTGCGGGGCCTGCGCTGGGCCTACGACCCGGCCGCCCAGACCTTGGCCCTGACCCTGGTCGACACCCTGCGCGAGCGGCGCGTGCTGAGCGCGCACACGGCGCGCCCGGCCGGCGAGGCCCAGGCCAGCCGCGGCATGCTGCTCAACTACAACCTGTTCGGCCAGAGCACCGGCCGCTCGCTGGCCGGCACCCTCGACCTGCGCTACTTCGATCAACACGGTTCACTCAACAGCACCGGCGCTGCGGTGGTGCGCGGCGCCGGTCGCGGCTACACCCGCTACGACACCAGCTGGGTGCAATCCTCGCAGGACAAGCTGTCGACCTGGCAGGTGGGCGACATCGTCGCGCCGTCGCTGTCCTGGACCCGCGCCATGCGCCTGGGCGGCATCGAGTGGCGCCGCAACTTCGAGCTGCGGCCCGACCTGGTCACCTATCCGGTGGCCTCGGTGGCTGGTTCCGCCGTGGTGCCCAGCAGCGTCGACCTGTACGTGAACGGCGTGCGCCAGTTCAGCGCCGAGGTGCCGACCGGTCCCTTCGTGGTCGACCAGGTGGCGGGCCTGAACGGCGCCGGCCAGGCCACCGTGATCACGCGCGACGCCCTCGGACGCCAGGTTGCCACCACCTTGCCGCTGTATGTCGACACCCGGCTGCTGGCGCGCGGCCTGTCCGATTTCGCCATCTCGGCCGGCGCGCTGCGGCGCGACTACGGCGTGGATTCGTTCAGCTATGGCGGCCCGGCCGCGATCGCGTCCTGGCGCCACGGCTGGAGCGACACCCTGACCCTCGAAGGGCATGCCGAGGCCGGGCGCGGCCTGGTGCAGGCCGGCGGCGGAGTGCTCAAGCGCATCGAAGGCGCCGGCGTCGCCAGCGCCGCCCTGGCCGCGAGCAGCGGCCGCCATCGCGGCTGGCAGGCCAGCCTCGGCTACCAGTACGTGGCGCCGCGCTTCGCCTTCGACTGGCAGTCGGTGCGCGCCAGCGCCGGCTACGGCGACCTGGGCGTGCTCGAAGGCGTGCCGGTGGCGCGCGCCACCGACCGCGCCAGCCTGAGCACGAGCTGGCGCGGCAACAGCCTGAGCGTCAACCTGATCCAGCTGCGCTTGCCCACGCAGACCGGCCTGGGCCCGGTCACCGACCCGCTCGGCCCGATCGGCGCGCCGGAAGACACGCCGCCCGTCACCCGCACGGTCTCGCTGGGCTGGTCGCGCAGCGTCGGCCAGCGCGGCTACCTGAGCGTCGGCGCCTTCCAGGACCTGGAGCGCCGCACCGAGCGCGGCATCACCGCCACCTTCAGCATGGCCTTCGATTCGCGCGTCTCGTTCAACAGCAACGGCGGCCGCCAGCGCGGCGAGAAGGTGGGCGCGGTGTCGCTGTCGCGCGCCCCCGACTTCGAGGGCGGCCTGGGCTGGGCGCTGCAGGCCGGCACGTCAGGCGCGCAGCGCTACGACCAGGCCCAGGTCCAGTACCTCGGCTCGCACGGCCGCGCCGCGATCTCGACCCAGCGCGTGGGCAACAACCGCAACACCAGCATGGACTTCAGCGGCGCGCTGGTGGCGATGGACGGCGCCGTGGTCGCGGCGCGCCAGGTCGGGCGCGGCTTCGCCCTGGTCTCGGCCGGCGCGCCGGACCTGCCGGTGCTGCAGGATAACCGCCTGATCGGCCGCACCGACGGCAATGGCCGGCTGCTGGTGCCGGAGCTGCAGCCCTATGCCGCCAACCGGATCTCGATCGATCCGTCGTCGCTGCCGCCCGACACCCGGGTCAGCGAAAGCAATATGGACGTGGTGCCGCGCCAGTATGCCGGCGTGGTCGCGCGGTTCGAGATCGAACGCTATGCGGCCGCGACCCTGATGCTGGTGGGGCCGGACGGCAAGGCGCCCGAAGTCGGCACCCGGGCGCGGCTGGAAGGCGGTGCGCAGGACGCCATGGTCGGTTACGATGGGGTGCTGTTCGTCGAGGGATTGAAGGAAAACAACCGCGTGCTGGTCGGCGCCGGCAAGGATGCCTGCGAAGTGCGTTTCGTGTACCGCGCGGTGGCGGGTGAGCTGCCGACCATCGGACCGCTGCAGTGCCGGCCCGTGCCTGGAGAATGAGAATGAATGAAACGACGATGTCTTTGCGAGCAACCGCGCTGCGTGCGCGCCTATTGCGGCTGGCGCTGGCGTTCGCAGCGCTGTGGCTGCTGGCCATTCCCGGCGCCCGCGCCGACAACTGCACCGCCACCATGACCGACATCGACTTCGGCGTGATCAGCCCGCTGGCCAGCACCGATTACACGGCGCGCGGCACGCTGACCGTGACCTGCTTCTGGACCCTGGGACAGTCGCCGCTGCTGCTGCCGGCCGCCAACGTGTGCGTCAACCTGGGCGCGGGCAGCGGCGGCGGCACGGGCGATCCGCGCTACATGAACAATGCCGGCCGGCGCCTGGGCTTCAACCTGTACGCCGATCCCTCGTACACCGCGGCCTGGCTGTGGGGCAGCAATACCAGCACCATCGGCGCCAAGCCGATTTCGGGCACGTTGATCGGCCTGCTGGGGCTGGGCGGGGTGACGCAGAGCGTGACCATCTACGGCCGCATTCCCGCGTCCGCGCTGGCCGGCGTGGGCACGACCGGCAACGTCGATACCCTGTACACGGCCAGCTTCGCCGGCCACGGCACCTTGCAGTACGTGTTCGGCATCGACAAGTCGTGCACGGCTGGCGTCACCGAGGCCTTCTCGTTCCAGGCGCGCGCCACCGTCACCAACAACTGCCTGATCGGTACCAGCAACCTGACCTTCGGTTCCGGCAGCCCGCTGGCCGAGATGCGCGCGACCGCGCCGCTGAGCGTCACCTGCACCGCCGGCAACGCCTACCAGATCTCGCTCAACGGCGGCCAGGCAGGCAATCCGGCCGCGCGCACCATGAAGAACAGCGTCACCGGCGAGACGATGGGTTACCGGATATCGTCCACGCTGAACGGCACGGTTTGGGGTGACGGGACCGGCGGCACCACGGCGTACGGCGGTACCGGCAGCGGCAGCGCGCAGAACGTCATGATGTACGGCCTGGTGCCGCGCCAGCGCGCGCCGACGCCCGGGGATTACCGCGACACGGTGACGGTGCTGCTCACGTTCTGACCAGACAAAAAAATCCCCGCGCGAGACGTGGAACAGCTGGGGTCAGGTCTGACATTTGGACACGAGCTCAGCCTTCAAGAGCGTTTTGTTGTCGAGGCCGTGTCTGAATGTCAGACCTGACCCCGGTGTTGCGTGACCCCGGTGTTGCGCAAAAAAATCCCCGCGCGCGGCGGGGGAGGGCAGGGGTTCAGCGCAGCGGGTCGGACGGCACCGAGTGCAGCCAGCGCGCGTGCACGAAGCGCGCCGCGTAGTCGAGCGCATAACCGAGCAGGCCGATCAGGATGATGGCGGCCGTCAGTTCCGAATACGCCAGGCGGTCGCGCGTATCGAGGATGAAGTAACCGAGGCCGGCGGACACGCCCAGCATCTCGGCCGGCACCAGCACGATCCAGATGATGCCGATCGCCAGGCGCACGCCGGTCAGGATTTGCGCCGTGATCCCCGGCAGCACCAGGCGCCAGATCACTTCCCATTTGGTGGCCGACAGCGAGCGCGCCAGCAGCATCCAGTTGGGGTCGAGCTGGGCCACGCCGGCGGCGGTGCTGAGCATCAGCGGCCACACGGCGGCAAAGGCCAGCAAAAAGTAGACCGGCGCGTCGCCGACGCCCAGCACCATCACCGCCAGCGGCATCCACGACAGCGGCGAGACCATGCGCAGCAGCTGGAACAGCGGCGTGCTGGCCTGGCTGAAGGCTTTCGACATGCCGACCAGGATCCCGAGCGGCACGCCGAACAGGATCGCGAAGCCCAGGCCCACGGCCACGCGCTTCAGGCTGGTGGCCACGTGCAGCCAGATGTCCGGCCCCAGCACCATCACGTGCAAGGCCTTGAAAGTCTCGACTGGCGCGAACATCGCCGCGATCGGCGTGGTCTCTTCAAGCCCCTTGACGCCCCAGGACCACAGCAGCAGCGCGATCGCAAAGCCGGCGACCGGCCACAAGAAACGTCCCAGCATCGTCAGACCGCGATCGTCTCGGTACGCAGCAGGTTGGCCGGCAGGCCGAACTTGGCCGGGCCGCCCACCGCCTGGATCGATTTACGCACGAAGCGGTCGTCCACCAGGTCGCGCGCCACGAACTTCGGATCGAGCTTGGCCAGGAAGCTGATGTCGCCTTCGACCTTTGTCTGGCCGATGGCGCGCACTAGTTCCTCGGTGTACGAGGCGAAGGGGAACGGCTGGAAGTCGATGCGGCGCTGGTTCCACGCCGGGTGGGCCACGATGCGGCGCTTTTCGTAGTCCGAATAATCGGTGGTGGCCAGCACCTTGGTCAGCGCCTGCAGATTGTGCGGCGTGTACTTGTTGGGGCCGGTCGCGGCCAGCAGCTTGGCCGTTTCCACCTGGTTCGAACGCGACCACAGCTGGGCGTTGACGATGGCATTGGTCACGCGCTGCGACCACTCCGGCTTGTCGTTCAGGTCGCGCTCGGCCAGGAAGGTCACGCAGCAGGCGTGGTTCTTCCAGACGTCGCCCGAGAACCGCAGCACCTTGCCGATCTTCGCATTCTCGGCCGCCGCATTGAACGGCTCGGCCACGATATAGCCGGCGATCGACTTGGTCGCCAGCGCCGACACCATCTCGGACGGCGCCAGCACAATGAGATTGACTTCATTGGGCTTGAGCGCGGCGCCGCGTGCGCGGGTGACCACGCTCAGCTTGTTTGCGGTCAGGATCTTCTGCAGCAGGATGTTGTGGATCGAGTACCAGAACGGGATCGCGACCGTCTTGCCGCCCAGGTCGGCCACCGAATTGATCTCGTTCTGCACCGTCAGCGCCGAACCGTTGATGTGGTTCCAGGCCACCACCTTGGCCGGGAATTTCGAACCGTAGCGCACCCACAGGGTCGCCGGCGACAGCAGGTGGATCACATTGACCTGGCCGGCCACGAAAGCCTCGATGATCTGGGCCCAGCTGCGGAACAGGCGCGGCGTCTCGACCTTCAGGCCCTGCTGCTCGAACAGCTTGCGGCCGTGCGCCACCAGCAGCGGCGCGGCATCGGTGATCGGCAGGTAGCCGATCTTGACCGGCTGGTCGTCGCCCTTGAAGTTCTGCGCTGCGGCGTCGCCCGCGAACAGCAGCGGCGACGCCGCGGCCGCGCCGGTCAGGGCCGACATGCGCAGGAAGTCGCGCCGGGTCATGCCGCAATCGCAGTCGGAAGAAGCGCAGATGTGGATCGAGTCGTTCATGGGTTTTCCTTTTATTTATTGTGCTTGCGTGGTTCGAAACGTCAGGCGCCTTCGCGCAGCGCCTTGATGATCTCCAGGCGCAGCCCGGCCACGCCCTCGGCGTATTCGTGGCGCGGCCGCGGCAGGCCGACCTTCCATTCGCGGACGATTTTTCCTGGCTGGCCGGGCTGGACCGCCATCAGCAAAATGCGGTCGGCGACCAGGATCGCTTCGTCGATATCGTGGGTCACCAGCAACACGGCGGTATGCCAGCGGTGTACCAGGTCGACCAGCAGGGTCTGCATCTCGGCGCGCGTGATCGCGTCCAGCGCCGAGAACGGCTCGTCGGCGAACAATAGCTCGGGCTGGCGCGCCAGGGCGCGCGCCAGCGCTACGCGCTGGGCCTGGCCGCCGGACAGCTGGGCCGGATAGGCATGCGCGCGCGCCGCCAGGCCGACCGCTTCAATGGCCTCGACCACCCGCTGCTTGCGCGCATCGCGGGCGATCGCCGGCTGGCGCGCGAAGTCCAGGCCGAAGCCGACATTGCCTTCGACGTTCAGCCAGGGCAGCAGGCTCGGTTGCTGGAATACCAGCGCCGCGCGCGGGTGTGGTTCCAGCAGCGGCTCGCCCAGGAAGCTGACCTGTCCGGCCTGGGCCGGGCTCAGGCCCGCCAGGCCGCGCAGCAGGGTCGACTTGCCGCAGCCGCTGCCGCCCAGCAGGCAGACGATCTCGCGCTTGTCGATGGTCAGCGAAATATCGTCGACCACGGTCTTGCCGCCGTAGCCGATGCGCAGGCCGGAGGCCGACAGCGCGGTCGCGCCTTGTTCGAGCACGGGCGCCGTCATGCCGCGGCGTGCTTCGCGAGTTCGACCTGCAGCTGGGTCAGGCTCGGGGTGACGATCGGGATGAAGGCCGATTCTCGCCAGCGGCGCGCGAAGCTGCGGTCGCGGTCGACCAGGTAGGCGCGGCCGCCGCTGGCCTGCAATTCGAGCATTACGGCTTGCTGGACGGATTCGGCCAGCGCGATGCGCAGCCGGAACATCGGCGCCGCGGCGGTCTTGAAGCGGCCATCGGCCACGCCATCCTTCAGCTGTGTCACCAGGTGTTCCAGTGCCACTTGCTGGGCCACGATCCGTTCGAGCAGCGGGCCGCGCATGGCGGTCGACAGCGCATGCGCCGCGCGCAGGCTGGCGCGCGCCAGACCGATCGACAGGCCGCACTGCAGGCCCAGGAAGGACGGACGCACGCCCGGCAGCCAGGCGCGCGCGTTCGGATGCAGCACTTCGCCTTCACCGATCTGCACGCCCTCGATCTTGACGGCGGCGGTATTGCTGCCGCGCAGGGCCATCAGTTCGAGGTCGGGACTGCGCGTGACGCCGGCGCTGTCGCTGATGAAGGCGACCACCGCGGGCGGCAGGTCGCCGGCGGAATTGACGGCGGCGGCGGCGATGAAGCCTTCCTTGCGCAGGTTGGTGATCCAGGCCAGCGAACCGTCGAGCTGCCAGCCGGCGTCGTTCGGGGTGGCCGTGATCTGCAGCGATTCGATCCCGGACAGGAATTTCATCGCGTTCGACAGGCCGGTGGCGCCGGCGAATTCGCCGCGCATGAGCGGGCCAATCCAGCGCGCGCGCATGGCTTCGTTCGGGCTTTGCAGCAGGTATTCGATGAAGGTGCGCTGGCCCCAGAACACGAAGGCGGCGGTGACCGAATGCTCGGCCACGGCGGCGATGGCGTCGATCGCGTCGATCGTGGCGCCGCCGCTGCCGCCCAGTTCGTGCGGTACGCCGACGGCGAACAGGCCGGCGCCGGCCAGGCGCGGCACGACTTCGCTCGCCAGCGCGGGCGTGCTGTCCAGTTCATCCGCATTGGCCTGCAGCCACTCGGCCAGGGCTGGCGGCAGCGTCGTTTGTTCGCCGTTTGACATCAGATGGCTCCGCTGGCGAAGGGCTGCAGCTGCGGGTTGATCGCGCTGCCGGCCAGGGTGTTGGCGAAGTTGCACAGGGTGGCCAGGCTGATGCCCAGCACGACTTCCAGCGCCTGCTGGTCGTTGTAGCCGGCGGCCTTGAAGGCGGCCAGGGCGTCGTCGCTCACGCCGCCGCGGGTGGCGATGACGGCTTCCGAGAAGCGGCGTACGGCATCCAGTTTCGCGTCGCCGGTATCCTGGCCTTGCTGCATGGCGCGCACGGTTTCGACCGGCAGTTGGGCCTTCTTGAGGGCGATGGCGGTGTGGCCGGCGATGCAGAAGTCGCAGCCGTGGATGCGGGCGGCGGTGATCTGCACGACTTCGCGTTCCGGCAGCGTGAGGCTGGTCTCGGCGTTGATGCCCGACACCGTCATATAGGTCTGCAGCGCCTGCGGCGAATTGGCCAGCACGCCGATCAGGTTCGGCAGGAAGCCGTTGTTGGCGACGGCCTTGTCCACGAACGGACGGCTGCCTTCAGGGGCGGTTTCTTGGGTATGCAGGGTCAGGCGGGACATGGCGGCTCTCTCTATTAAAGCGTTGGGTCCGTCATTTTAGCGGCGAATGAAAAACACGTTTGGGCATACCCGTCCTTGTTTTCTGCTCGATCGTCCGAATCGTCCCGATCGGCGGTGTCTTGACGTGGACGTGGCGGCCGCGCCGGAAGGTGCCCGGATGCTCGCCCATCACCTTATGGAAGGCGCGCGAGAACGCTGCGTAAGAGTTGTAGCCGACGTGGCCGGCAGTGCGCTCGACGGTCTCGCCGCCGTGCAGGTGCTGGGCCGCGATTTTCATGCGCAGCAGCAACAGGAACTGCGCCGGCGCCTGGCCGCTGGCCTCGCTGAAGTGTTTATAGAAGCTCGAGCGCGACATATGGGCCGCGCGCGCCATGTTCTCGGTCGACCAGTCCGATCCGGGCTCCTGCATCATGCGGTCGAGCAGGGGCGAGAACTCGGGGCGGCTGGCCACGGCCAGCAGGCCGGTGGCGATATCTTGCTGGCGCGCCACGTGGCGGATGACATAGAAGAACATCAGCTCGGCCAGGCGCGCAACCAGCGGCGACGGTGCGTCGGGGTCGCGCGCCGGTTCCAGCAGCATCAGTTCGAACAGCGCGTTCAGGGCCTGCAGCGACGGGTCGTCGGCGCGCAGCACCAGGCTGTCCGGGAAGGAGTCGGCGATCAGCGTGCTGAGCGCGCTGCGAAAGTGGAAGAAGCCGCAGGCCAGGGCGGTGGCGTCCGGCGCCGCCTGGCCGAGCTGCTGCATCGGCAGGCCGGGGCGGGCGCTGGCGGGGTCTGGGTCGGGACTGAGAAAGTGCGGCGTGTCGCGCAGCATGAATACGCCGTCGCGCGCCCGCAAGTGGACCGGCGCGCGGCCCTCGGCGTGCAGGTAGCACTCGCCATGCAGCACCAGGTGGAAGCTGCCCAGGCCGCGGCCGGCGGTGGACGCCTGCCAGCGGCCGCAGTACTGGCCCAGGTGGAACACCGACGCTTCCAGCTGTACGCTGTCGATCAGCCAATGCACTAGGCGGTCGGCATTGTCCGCGCTTGCGTGGGTGTCAAGGGTAGGGGCGGAATGATTCACTCAGCCATTATCGACGGCGCCTGTCCAGCGGCCTACGAAGAAAAGCTGATATGCAAATAAGGAAAACGTCTTAGAAGTAGACGGTAACGCGGCGTGCGTCCAGGTCGGCGCTGCGCTGGGAAGGTGCGGCGCTGGAATCGAGCAGGTAGGGCGTGCCCGGGCTGGCGCAGGCGACGTCCACCGAGCGGGCGACGCTGACCGAGCAGGTGGCGACGATCTCGAAACGCGCCTCGAAGCTGGCCGACACCACGCGCGCGTCCGCCACGGCCGGCAGGGCCAGGGTGACGGCGGCCAGGCTGGCCGCGAGGAGACGGGATGCGCGCAACATGATGGTGGAAGCCGAAAATTGCCGGGTAAATAGTCGATGAACCCATCATAGCGGCTTTGTCGGTGGCTTGCGCGCGGCCGCACCGGCACCGGTGCGACTGATATCAATTGTGTATTTTTGCTTTTGCGGGATTGTTCAACAGATGACGGACGCCGCGATATGCCGGCGGCGCCAATGCACGCGTTTGCGTTATCGTATTATTATGAAACTATTCGGATTTGCGGAATTGGCGCTGAAATTAGAGAAGTGTCTCTAAAGGAAATATTTGTTTCTCAATGACAACGTTTCAGCCCAGCAGGCCGTGGACCGCGTCGAGCAATTCCAGCGGACTGAACGGTTTGACCACGTACAGGTCGGCCCCGGCCGCCATGCCGGCCGCGATATCGCTTTGCTGGCCGCAGGCCGACAGCAGGATGACCTTGGTTGTTGCATGGCGCGGATCGCGCCGCAGCTCAGCGCATACGTCGAGGCCGCTGGCACCGGGGCCGAGCCAGATGTCGAGCACGACCAGGTCGGGGTGCTCGTCGGCAAGCCGGGCCAAAGCCTGCTCGGCATTGGACGCTTCGACGATGCGTCCCAGCGATTGCAGGGTGAGCGAGATCAACAGGCGCAGTTCGTCCTGGTCGTCGACGACGAGGATCGTCCTGCTCATGGTCTCGTACGCGCCTCGACGGGCGAATGGGGTGTTGCTTGCGGTGACGGGAATGCGGACATGACAGCTCCCTGATGGACCGGACGCGCGCTGCGCCGATGCTCCAGCATAGCAGTTTAAGTTTACGCGCGCACCAGGCCGTTCTCGACGGCGCTGCGCAGTTCGCCGAAAGGCACCGGCTTGGGGAAGACTGGAATGTCGGTGGGCAGGCCCATGGCCTTGATCGTCGCACGGTCCAGGCCGCTAACGACGATCATGTTCATGCCGGCCGTGCCGCTGTCTTCGCGCAGGGTGCGGATCATGCGGAAGCCGTCCATGCCCGGCATGTTCAGGTCGCTCACCAGGAGGTCGGGGCGCTGTTCGCCAATGCGGATCAGGGCTTCGAAGCCATTATTCGCCTTGACCACCTCGAAGTCCAGGCCCCAGCCCGCCATCTCGAGTTCGTACAGGCGCAGCATCAGGGGATCGTCGTCGACCACCAGCACCCGCGGCTTGCCCGGCGCTGGCGCGCTGACTGGCGCCGGAGGCGCGCCGATGGCGATACGCCGGCCGTCGACCAGGCGGTTCACCGATTCCACCGTGATGCGACGATGGCCGCCGGCGGTGCGCCAGGCCTGCAGCGTGCCGTTTTCCACCCACAGCTGCACCGTGCGGTGCGAGACGCCAAGGGTGGCCGCGGCCTCCTTGGTCGAGCAATAGTCCGCGGCATTGTAGGTCGATGCCGGCTGCAGGTTGGTTGGGGTGTTCATATTTTCCGATCTTACGTTTTTAGTTTCCCAAAGTCAAAATAGTTAACTGTGGATAGTGCGTAGTCCGCCACAGTTGTAAGCATCCGCCGGCTGCAGTCGGCAGCGCCGATAACCGCAAGTTCGATAGCTGGATGCCCATACAGTGGTCTGTTTGACTCAATAGTTGTTTCTTTACGTCAATATTTTTCTTCTCATTGACGTTGCTCAAACGTAAACATCGTCTGTACAACTCAGGCCTTTCATTCACTCCTACGGCTAAGTCCCTAATTTTAAGGAACATTTTGTTGAGTCGGGTGCCGCGCACCTGCGCCTAAGTCCTTGGTTTCATTGGAAAAAGTCGGATTCGTCAATCGTGAATTCGCTTGACCGTCAACATTGCTTCCACTAAAGTGGGAAACGGTGTGAAAAAGTGTCGATTTGTGGGAGGGTTGTGGGGTAACTCCTTCGGCTCCCGGCGTCCGGCAAACAACGACAAACAACTCTCCAAAGCTAGGTAAATACGTGTTCCAGGGCGCGTCCGCGATCAATCTCGATGCAAAAGGCCGAATGTCGATTCCGGCCAAGCACCGTGACGCCCTTACGCTTCAGTGCGAGGGCCGCATGACCTTGACCAAACACCCCCATGGCTGCCTCCTTTTCTTCCCGCGCCCGGTATGGGAAGAGCACCGTAAGCAGATTGCTGCCTGGCCCATGTCGGCCCGTGCGTGGCAGCGCATTTTCCTCGGCAACGCCGTCGATGTCGAGCTCGACAGCGCCGGCCGCGTGCTGATCTCGCCCGAACTGCGCGCCGCGGTCGGGCTCGAGAAGGAAGTGATGATGCTCGGCATGGGCACCCACTTCGAAATCTGGAATGCCGCCAAGCTGGCCGATGACGAGGCCGAGGCCGTTGCCGGTGGCATGCCCGATGTCCTTTCCAATTTCTCTTTCTGAGGCGCCGATGACGGATTCCTTGACGGTGCCTGAGTACCAGCATCGAACGGTGCTGCTTGACGAAGCGGTCGATGCGCTCAACCTCGCGGGCGCACGCGCTGACGGCATCTATATAGATGGCACTTTCGGACGGGGCGGCCACAGCCGCCTGTTGTTGTCGCGCCTGGGCCCGCAAGGGCGCCTGATCGCGTTCGACAAAGATCCGCAAGCGATTGCCACTGCATCACACATCGACGATCCGCGCTTCACGATCGTCCACGACAGCTTTGCAACGATGCACGACGCGCTGGCCGCGCGCGGCATCCCCCGGGTCGACGGCATCCTGCTCGACCTGGGTATCTCGTCGCCCCAGGTGGACGACGCCAGCCGCGGCTTCAGCTTCCGCAACGATGGCCCGCTCGACATGCGCATGGATACCACGCGCGGCATGTCGGCTGCCGAGTGGATTGCGACCGCGGAGCAACCTCAATTGGAAAAGGTGATACGCGATTATGGAGAAGAGCGGTATGCTTTTCAGATTGCAAAGGCGATTGTTGCTCGCCGCGCAGTCGAACCAATTTCAAGCACACGACAGTTTGCCGCAATCGTGGCAAGCGCGGTCAAGGGCTGGGAAAAAGGCAAGGATCCGGCAACCAGGACCTTTCAGGCTGTCCGGATTTTCATCAATAAAGAGCTTGAGGACCTCGAGGCAGGGCTGATCGCGGCCTATGGCATGCTGGCGCCGGGCGCGCGCATGTCCGTGATTTCCTTCCACTCGCTGGAAGACCGCATGGTCAAGCAATTCCTCGCCTCCAAGGCCAAGGTCGAGCAACCCGACCGCCGCCTGCCGATCCGCGCCGTCGACCTGCCGCAGCCCGAGATGAAGCTGATCGACAAGATCAAGCCGTCCGCGACCGAAGTATCGGAAAACCCGCGCGCCCGCTCGGCGGTGCTGCGCGTGGCCGAACGCCTGGGGACGCCTGCATGAGCGTCAAGCTGAACGTGCTCCTGACCACCTTGCTGGTGGGATGCGCGCTATCGGTGGTCAACGCCCGCTACCAGGCGCGCCACCTGCTCATCGAGCTCGAGCGCCTGCAGCAGCACGCGCGCCAGCTCGACATCGACTGGGACCAGCTCCAGCTCGACCAGTCGCGCCTGGCCAAGAACGAGCGTATCGAGCAGATCGCCCGTTCCCAGCTCGAGATGGCGCCATTGAGCCCGGCCCGGACCCAGTACCTGACGGAGGGCGCTCCATGATGCGTGGCGGCGCCAAGAACAGCAATGCGCGGGTGGCCGCGTCGAAAGGCGTGGCTTTCTCGAAAAGCCCGGTGCTGGCCGTGCGCCTGCCCGACTGGCGTTCGCGCCTGGTGCTGTTCGTCCTGTTCGCGGCTTTCGCCGCGCTGGCCGTGCGCGCGGTGTGGCTGCAGGGCGTATCGAACCAGTTCCTGCAAAAGCAGGGCAAGAGCCGCTACGAGCGGACGCTCGAACTGCCGGCTACGCGCGGCCGCATCCTCGATCGCAATGGCGCCGTGCT
Source organism: Massilia sp. CFBP9026 (assembly GCF_034045165.1). NCBI lineage: Bacteria > Pseudomonadati > Pseudomonadota > Betaproteobacteria > Burkholderiales > Oxalobacteraceae > Massilia > Massilia sp. CFBP9026. The sequence goes on along the minus strand of NZ_JAXCWH010000004.1, from coordinate 249,415 downwards.
GGCCACTTCGCTGCCGGTGCGCGCGATCTGGGGCATTCCCGAAGACGTGCTGCAGGCGCCGCCGGAAAAGCTGCGCGCGCTGGCGAACCTGCTCGAGATGCCGGAAACCGAGCTGCGCAAGAAGCTCGACTCCGACCGCACCTTCGTCTACCTGAAGCGCCAGGTCGAGATGCCGATCGTCGACCAGATCCTGGCGCTCAAGATCGACGGCATCGACACGCGCAAGGAATACAAGCGCTTCTACCCGCAGGGCGAAGTGATGACCCACGTGGTGGGCTTCACCAACGTCGAGGACAAGGGCCAGGAAGGGATGGAGCTGCAGCACCAGAAGACCCTGATGGGCGTGGCGGGAAGCCGCCGCGTGATCAAGGACCGCCTCGGCCACATCGCCGAAGACCTGGGCATGTTCCGTGAGCCGCACCAGGGCCGCGACCTGACCCTGTCGGTCGACAGCAAGCTGCAGTACATCGCCTTCACCAGCATCAAGAACGCGGTCGAGAAGTTCAATGCCAAGGCCGGCGCCGCCGTGGTGCTCGACGTGCAAACGGGCGAGGTGCTGGCCCTGGCCAACTACCCGACCTATAACCCGAACGACCGCTCCAAGCTGACCGGCGAGCAGCTACGCAACCGCGTCATCACCGACACCTTCGAGCCGGGTTCGACGATCAAGCCGCTCACCGTGGCCCTGGGCCTGGAAACCGGCCGCGTCACGCCCGACACCGTGTTCGACAATAATCCGGGCTATATGATGGTGACCGGCCGCCGCATCCGCGATTTCCACAATTACGGCGTGCAGACCGTCAGCGGCATCATCCAGAAATCGTCGAACCTCGGTGTGGTCAAGATCGCCCAGATGATCCCGCAGCAGGAAATGTGGGAGCTGTACACCAAGGTCGGCTACGGCCAGGCGCCGCGCTTCGGCTTCCCCGGCGCCGCCGCCGGCCGTGTGCGTCCCTATAAAACCTGGAAGCCGGTGGAATACGCCAATATGGCCTTCGGCCACGGCCTGTCGGTGTCGCTGCTGCAGATGGCGCGCTCCTATATGATCTTCGCCCGCAACGGCGACATCATCCCGCTGTCCTTCGTGAAGGTGGATGAGCAGCCAGTGGGCCAGCAGGTGATCTCGCCCAAGACCGCGGCCCAGGTGCGCACCATGCTCGAATCGGTGGTCGGCCCGGGCGGCACCGCCTCGCGCGCCCAGGTCGCCGGCTACCGCATCGGCGGCAAGACCGGCACCGCCGAGAAGATCGTCAACGGCCGCTACTCGCGCACCAACAATATCGGTTACTTCGCCGGCATCGGGCCGATGTCCAAGCCGCGCTTCATCATCGCGGTGATGGTCGACGATCCGACCGGTCCCCTGCGCACCGGCGGCTTCGTCGCCGCGCCGACTGCGGCCGACCTGTTTTCCAATGCGCTGCGGGCCGCCAACGTGCCGCCCGATTCATCGATCACGGACATCATCATTCCGGAAGTTCCTCTAGAGGAGAGCATGTGATGGCCCCGAGCCTGCACGACACCATCGAATGGATTCGCGCCGCCGCCCCAGGCGGCCGTCTCGTTTCCGACTCGCGCCGCGTCAAGCCCGGCGACGTGTTCTTCGCCTACCCGGGCGAGGCCGCTGACGGTCGTCGCTACATCGAAGCCGCCATCGAAGCTGGCGCCGCCGCCGTGGTGCACGAAGCCGAAGGTTTCAGCTGGGACGCCGCATTCAGCGTGCCGCACCTGGCCGTGAGCGAGCTGAAAAAGAACGCCGGTCCGATCGCGCACGCGGTGCTGGACTATCCTGACCGCGCCATGTTCACCGTGGCCGTCACCGGCACCAACGGCAAGACTTCGTGCGCGCTGTGGACCGCGCAAACCCTGGCGCGCCTGGGTGAAGCGGCCGCCGTGATCGGCACGCTGGGCGTGGGCCTCATCAAAGGCAAGACTTCGGGCGAGCGGCAATTCGACGTCACCGGCTACACCACGCCGGACGCGGTGCTGCTGGCCCAGAAACTGGCCGACCTGAAACAATCGGGCGCCAGCGCGCTCGCCATTGAAGCCTCGTCGATCGGCCTGGTGCAGGAGCGTACGGCCGGCATGCACGTCGACGTCGCGATCTTCACCAACCTGACGCGCGACCACCTCGACTTCCATGGCGACATGGAAAGCTACGAGGCGGCCAAGATCAAGCTGTTCGAATGGGATGGCCTGAAACACGCGGTGGTCAATCTTGACGATCCGGCCGGGCAGCGCCTGGTGGCGCACTTGCGCATCAGCTTCCCGTCGCTGGCGGTCACCGGCTACACCATCGCCGCCGCCGAGGCGCACGATGGCGTGGCCGTGCTGCGCGCCGGCGGCATGCGCAGCAAGAATGCTGGCACCGAGTTCCAGGTCGAAACCCCGCAAGGCAACGCGACCGTGCGCACCCAGTTGGTGGGCAACTACAACGTCAGCAATACGCTGGCGGTGCTGGGCGCGCTGCTGGCCAAGGGCGTGGCTCTCAAGGCGGCGGTCGATGCGATCGAGACCCTGGTGCCGGCGCCGGGCCGCATGCAGCAGATGGGCGGGTCGGATGCGCCGATGGTCGTGATCGACTACGCACACACGCCGGACGCGCTGGAAAAAACCCTCGACGCCTTGCGCCAGGTGGCGACGGACCGCGGCGGCCAGCTGTGGTGCGTGTTCGGCTGCGGCGGCGACCGCGATCCGGGCAAGCGCCCGCAGATGGGCCGCATCGCGCAAGGCGCCGACCAGGTGCTGGTCACCAGCGACAACCCTCGCAGCGAGGAGCCAAGCAGCATCATCGCCCAGATCGTGGCCGGCATGGACACGTCGCAGCCTGCGCGCGTACAGACGGTCGAAGACCGCGCGGCCGCCATCCTGCTGGCGGTGAAGCAGGCCGCCAAGCAGGACGTGATCCTGCTGGCAGGGAAGGGCCATGAGCCCTATCAGGAAATCAAGGGTCGCAAGATGCCGTTCTCGGATACGGACCACGCCTCGCTGGCATTGACGGCTCGGCTCACCATGTTGAGGACGCATTGATGCGCGGATCGTTGCAACAGCTGGTCGAAGCGATTCCGGGCGCGCGCCTGGTCGGGCTTGACGCGTCCTTCGAGGGCGTGTCGACCGACAGCCGCAAGGTCGATGGCGGCGCGCTGTTCGTCGCGCTGGTGGGCGAGACCTTCGACGCCCATGACTTCCTCGACCAGGTTGTCGCACGCGATGTCGCTGCGGTCGTGGTGTCGCGCCTGCCGGAAGGCTGGACCTTGCCGGCGATCGTGGTGCCTGACACCCTGGTGGCGCTGGGCCGCATCGCCCACGCCTGGCGTAAGCAGTTCGACATCCCGCTCATTGGTGTCACCGGCAGCAATGGCAAGACGACGGTCAAGGAAATGATCGCATCCATCCTGGCCGCCGCCGTGGGAGAAGACGCGCGGCTGGCGACCCAGGGCAATTTGAATAACGAGATCGGCGCGCCCTTGACGCTGTTCCGCCTGGATGCCTCGCACCGCGCGGCCGTTGTGGAGCTGGGCATGAACCATCCGGGCGAGATCGGCCGCCTGAGCGCGATCGCGACGCCGACCGTGGGCCTGGTGAACAACGCCCAGCGCGAGCACCAGGAATTCATGCACACCGTCGAGGCGGTGGCGCGCGAGAACGGTTCGGTGCTGCAGGCGCTGTCGAACGATGGCGTGGCCGTGTTCCCGGGCGACGATACTTATACGGACCTGTGGCGTGGCCTGGCCGCCTGCGAAGTCATCACCTTCGGCCTGTCTGACGCCTGCGACGTGCGCGCGACCTATACCAGTAATGGTTTCGGCAGCGACCTGCAGGTCACGGCGCGCGGTGCGCAATTCGGCATCGCGCTGGCGGCAGCCGGCGAACACAATGTGCGCAATGCGCTGGCGGCGATCGCGTGCGCGCTCGGCGCCGGCATCGAGCAGGCCGCCATCGTGCGCGGCCTGGTAGCCTTCGCCCCGGTCGGCGGCCGCCTGCAGCGCAAGACCGCTGCAAACGGTGCGACCGTCATCGACGACACCTATAACGCGAACCCCGATTCGATGCGGGCCGCGATCGACGTGCTGGCGGCCTATCCGGCGCCGCGCATCCTGGTCGTGGGCGATATGGGCGAAGTCGGCGCGCAAGGAAAAGAATTTCACGAAGAAATCGGTGCTTACGCAGCTTCGCGTGGCATCGACACCGTGCTCGCGACGGGCGAGCTGGCGCGCCACCTGGTTGCGTCGGGAGCGCGGCATTACGAGCAGTTCGACGAATTATTGGCAGCACTGGATGAAAAACTGGGCGGCAATACCAATTCGACTGTGCTGGTGAAGGGCTCGCGTTTCATGAAGATGGAGCGCGTAGTCCAGCACCTGACCGGATCAACCACCATTGGCAAGGGCGCCCACTAATATGCTTCTCTGGCTCGCACAATACTTCCAGGACTATATCGGTCCTCTGCGCGTGTTCAACTACATCACGTTCCGCGCGGTGTTCGCCACCATCACCGCCATCACGATCGGCCTGGTCGCCGGCCCGATCGTCATCCGCAAGCTGACCGAACTGAAGGTCGGCCAGGCGGTGCGCACCTATGGTCCGCAAAGCCACCTGACCAAGCACGGCACCCCGACCATGGGCGGCGTGCTGGTGCTGATCGCGATCGGCGTCTCGACGCTGCTGTGGTGCGACCTGTCGAACCGCCTGATCTGGCCGGTGCTGGTGGTGACCTTCGGCTTCGGCGCGGTGGGCTGGGTCGACGACTACCGCAAGGTGGTCTATAAAGACCCGGAAGGCATGCGCTCGGGCGAGAAATACTTCTGGATGTCGCTGGTCGGCATCACGTCGGCGCTGTACCTGGCGTTCGCGCTGTCGGCCGCCTCGCCATGGGAAGCCATGGGACTGTTCTACGCCTGGGTGCAGTCGGGCTTCTCGATGGACCTGCCGCCCAAGGCCGACCTGATCGTCCCGTTCTTCAAGAGCATCAGCTATCCGCTGGGCGTGTGGGGCTTCATCGCGCTGACGTATTGCGTGATCGTCGGCTCGTCCAACGCCGTCAACTTCACCGACGGTCTCGATGGCCTGGCCATCATGCCGACCGTGATGGTGGGCGGCGCGCTGGGCCTGTTCGCCTACCTGACCGGCAGCGTGACGTTCTCCAAATACCTGCTGATCCCGTACATCCCGGGCGCGGGCGAACTGTTGATCTTCTGCGGCGCGATGGCCGGCGCCGGCCTGGCCTTCCTGTGGTTTAACGCGCACCCGGCCCAGATGTTCATGGGCGACGTCGGCGCGCTGGCGCTGGGCGGCGCGCTCGGCACCATCGCCGTCATCGTGCGCCAGGAAATCGTGCTGTTCATCATGGGCGGCATCTTCGTGGCAGAGACCCTGTCGGTGATCATCCAGGTCAGCTATTTCAAGTACACGAAGAAGCGCTACGGCACCGGACGCCGCGTCTTCCTGATGGCGCCACTGCACCACCATTTCGAACAAAAGGGCTGGAAGGAGACCAAGGTCGTGGTCCGCTTCTGGATCGTGACCATGGTGCTGATCCTGGTCGGCCTGTCGACGTTGAAACTGCGCTGAGATGAACTACGACGGCAAACACGCATTGGTACTGGGCCTGGGTGAATCCGGGCTGGCGATGGCGCAATGGCTGGCGCGGGCCGGCGCACGTGTGCGCGTGGCCGATACGCGCGATGCACCCCAGCGCCTGGCGGCGCTGCGCGCCGCCGTGGCGGATGTCGAGTTCATTGCAGGAGAGTTCAATGCCGCGCTGCTCGATGGCGTCGACTTCGTTGCCGTCAGTCCGGGCCTGGCGCCGAATCGTGAGCTGGTCGACATCATCCCGGCCGCTGCCGAGCGTCGCGTGCCAGTGTGGGGCGAGATCGAATTGTTCGCGCAGGCGCTCGCGCACCTGCGTGAAACGAGCGGCTACACGCCGAAGGTCATCGCGATCACCGGCACCAACGGCAAGACCACGGTGACCAGTCTGACCGGCCTGCTGTGCCGCCGCGCGGGCCTCACCACGCGCGTGGCCGGCAATATCAGCCCGGCCGCGCTGGACGTGCTGCGCGAAACGATCGATGCGAATGACTTGCCGCAGGCCTGGGTGCTGGAACTGTCCAGCTTCCAGCTGCACACCACCTTCAGCCTGCAGGCCGATGCCGCCACGGTGCTGAACCTGAGCCAGGACCACCTGGACTGGCACGGCAGCATGGACGCCTATGCGGCGGACAAGGCGCGCATCTTCGGCGCCGACACGGTGCGCGTGCTGAACCGCGACGATGCGCGCGTGATGCGCATGACGGCAGTCGATACCCCGTCCTACACCTTTGGCACCGGCGAGCCGGTGGACGCCAACAGCTTCGGCCTGCTCGAAGAGCGCGGCGTGCTGTGGCTGGCCAATGCCGTGCCGGGCGAAGAGATCGAGAAGAAACGCAAGAAAGGCGAAGTGGCCGAGCCAGTGGACGCCATCGTCAACCGCCTGATACCGGCCGATGCGCTGAAGATTCGCGGCCTGCACAATGCGTCGAACGCGCTGGCCGCGCTGGCCCTGTGCCGCGCCTGCGGCCTGCCGCTGGCGCCGCTGCTGCATGGCCTGCGCGAATACGCGGGCGAGCCGCACCGTGTCGAACTGGTCGCCACCATCGACGGCGTCGACTACTACGACGACAGCAAGGGCACCAATGTCGGCGCCACCGTGGCCGCCTTGACCGGCCTGGGCAAGGCCTTCACCGGCGCCGACCAGCAAATCCTGCTGATCGCCGGCGGCGACGGCAAGGGCCAGGACTTTTCGCCGCTGGCGCATCCGGTCGCGGATCATGTGCGCGCCGTGTTGCTGATCGGCCGCGATGCGCCGGCCGTGCGTGCCGCCATCGAGCCGACCGGCGTGCCGGCCTTCGACCTGGACGACCTGCCGCAGGCGGTGCGCCGCGCCGCGGGTCTCGCGCGCGCCGGCGATGCCGTGCTGCTGTCGCCGGCCTGCGCCAGCCTCGACATGTTCACCAATTACGCGCACCGCGCGCAGGTGTTCGTCGACACGGTGCGCGAGATCGCTTTGGACAAGGGACAGGAGATCTGATGGCCTTCCAGCTTCCGTTCAAGTTCTCCGGCCTTGCTTCCGACGCCACCGTCGACGGCCGCAGCAAGCCGTCGAAGATGATGGACTACGACCAGCCGCTGGTATGGGTCACCTTGCTGCTGATGCTGCTCGGGATGGTGATGGTGTATTCGGCCTCGATCGCGCTGCCCGATTCGCCCAAGTTCCGCTACCTGGAAGACCGCAACGAATACTTCCTGTACCGCCAGGCGATGTACATCATCGTCTCGATGGTGGCCGCCGCGGTGGTGTTCCGGATCCCGATCGCGGTGTGGCAGAAGTACGCGCCCATGCTGTTCATCGGCACCCTGGTGTTGCTGGTACTGGTCCTGATCCCCGGCCTGGGTGTATCGGTCAACGGCGCGCGCCGCTGGCTGTCGCTGAAAGTCATGAACCTGCAGCCGTCCGAGATCATGAAGATCGCGGTGGTGCTGTACGCGGCCGACTTCACGGTGAGGAAGCAGGAATACATGCACAAGCTCACCAAGGGCTTCTTGCCGATGATGGTCGCGATCGGCCTGGTCGGCGCCTTGCTGCTGCTCGAGCCCGACCTGGGCGCCTTCGGCGTGATCGTCTGCATCGCCATGGGCATCCTGTTCCTGGGCGGGATCAATATCGTCTGGTTCGGCGGCATCGGCGCGCTGCTGGTGGTGATCTTCAGCGCGATCATCGCGCTGTCGCCATTCCGCCGCGCGCGCATGTTCGCCTACCTCGACCCGTGGGAAGAAGGCAATGCACTGGACAAGGCCTATCAGTTGACGCACTCGCTGATCGCCTTCGGGCGCGGCGAATTCTTCGGCGTGGGCCTGGGCGCCTCGGTCGAGAAGCTGCACTACCTGCCGGAAGCGCACACCGACTTCATCATGGCCGTGATCGGCGAAGAGCTGGGCCTGGTCGGCGTGCTGGTGGTGGTGGCCATGTTCTACTGGCTGGTCAAGCGCGCCTTCGACATCGGCCGCCAGGCGATCGCACTAGACCAGACCTTCGCCGGCCTGGCCGCGAAGGGCATCGGTATCTGGATCGGCGTGCAGACCTTCATCAATATGGGCGTGAACCTGGGCCTGTTGCCGACCAAGGGCCTGACCTTGCCGCTGATGAGCTTTGGCGGCTCGGGCGTCATGTTCAACTGCATCGGCCTGGCGATCCTGCTGCGGATCGACTACGAAAACCGGGTGCGGATGCGCGGAGGCAGGACATGACCAAGCGTTTGATGATCATGGCTGCAGGAACGGGTGGCCACATCTTCCCCGGCATCGCGATCGCGCAGACCATGCGCGCGCGCGGCTGGGAAGTGAGCTGGCTCGGCACCGCCCACGGCATGGAAACCGACCTGGTGCCGAAGGCCGGCATCCCGATGGACACCATCGACTTCGCCGGCCTGCGCGGCAAGGGCCTGGCCCACACCGTCAAGGGCGCCTTCAAGATGGCGGCCAGTTTCATTACCTGCCGCCGCTATCTTGGTAACCGTCGTCCCGACGTGGTGCTGGGCATGGGCGGTTACGTCACCGTCCCGGGCGGCATGATGGCGCGTTCGCGCGGCATCCCGCTGGCGCTGGTGAATGCCGACGCCGCGCTGCTGTTGTCGAACAAGACGCTGGCGCCGGTCGCGCAGCGGGTGCTGTTCGGCTTCCCGGCCGATTTCGGCAAGGCGGCCGGCAAGGCGGTGGTCACCGGCAACCCGGTGCGCCAGCAGATCCTTGACCTGCCGGCGCCCGCCGCGCGCTTCGCTGGCCGCAGCGGCCCCTTGCGCGTGCTGGTCGTGGGCGGCAGCCTGGGGGCGAAAGTCCTCAACGACAGCGTACCGGCGGCCCTGGCCCTGATCGACCCGGCCACCCGTCCGATCGTGACCCATCAGTCGGGCAAGAAGAATATCGATGCGCTGCGCGCGTCTTATTTGCAGGCCGGTGTCAACGCAAACGTGGTCGACTTCATTGATGACATGGCCGCCGCCTACGCGAATGCCGACCTGGTGATCTGCCGCGCCGGCGCGATCACGGTGTCCGAACTGACGGCGGCCGGCGTGGCCAGCGTGCTGGTGCCCTTCGTCGCCAGCACCACCAGCCACCAGCGCGACAACGCGCTGTGGATGGACAAGCAGGGCGCGGCTGTGCACTTGGCGCAGGGAGAACTCAATCCGCAGCGGCTGGCGAGCCTGCTGCAAGACACGGCGCGCGAGCGTTGCCTGGCGATGGCGCAGGCTGCGCATGGCGTGGGCAAGCGCGACGCCAACGAGGCGATCGCGCAAGAACTGGAACGACTGGCAGGACAGAACCAATGAAACACAAGATCAAGAACATCCACTTCGTGGGCATCGGCGGCAGCGGCATGAGCGGCATCGCCGAAGTGCTGCTCAATCTCGGCTACCAGGTGTCCGGCTCGGACCTGGGCAGCAATGCCGCCACCCAGCGCCTGGCCGGCCTGGGCGCGACCGTCCACCTCGGCCACCTGGCCGAGAACGTGAGCGGCGCCGACGTCGTCGTGACCTCGACCGCCGTCAATGAGTCGAACCCGGAAGTAATCGCCGCGCGCGCCAACAAGACGCCCATCGTTCCACGCGCGATCATGCTGGGTGAACTGATGCGCCTGAAGCGCGGCATCGCGATCGCCGGCACCCATGGCAAGACCACCACCACCAGCCTGGTGGCGTCGGTGCTGGCCGCCGGCGGACTGGACCCGACTTTCGTCATCGGCGGACGCCTGACGGCGGCTGGCGCCAACGCGGCCCTGGGCAGCGGCGAATACATCGTGGCCGAAGCCGATGAGTCGGACGCCTCGTTCCTGAACCTGTCACCGATGATCGAAGTGATCACGAACATCGACGCCGACCACATGGACACCTACGAACACGACTTCGAGAAACTGAAGGCCGCGTTCGTGAACTTCACGCACCGCATGCCGTTCTACGGCCGTGTGATGCTGTGCATCGACGACCCTCACGTGCGCTCGATCCTGCCGCAGGTGACCAAGCCGGTCACCACCTATGGCTTTTGCGAAGAAGCCGAAGTGCGCGCGCTGGACGCCTATGCCGAAGGCACGCAGATGCATTTCACGGTGCGCCAGGAAGGCTATCCGGACACCAAGTTCGTGCTGAACCAGCCCGGCATGCACAATGTTCTCAATGCCTGCTCGGCGATCGCGATCGCGCGCGAGATCGGCATCGAGGACGCTGCCACCGCCCAGGGCCTGCTGGAATTCCGTGGCGTCGGCCGCCGCTTCACGCGCTACGGCGAGGTGCCGCTGGCGGCCGGCGGCAGCTTCACCCTGGTCGACGACTTCGGCCACCACCCGGTCGAGACCGAGGTGACCCTGGCCGCCGCGCGCGCCGCCTATCCGGGCCGGCGCCTGGTGCTGGCCTTCCAGCCGCACCGGTTCAGCCGCACGCGCGACCTGTTCGAAGACTTCGTGAAGGTGCTGGCCACGCCCGACGTGCTGCTGCTGGCCGAGGTGTATCCGGCCGGCGAGGCGCCGATCGTGGCCGCCGACGGCCGCGCGCTGGCGCGCGCGCTGCGCACCGCCGGCAAGACGGAACCGATTTTCGTGGAAGCGATCGCCGATATGCCGGCCGCCATCCTCAATGTGGCGCGCGACGGCGACGTCGTGCTGACCATGGGCGCCGGCTCGATCAGCGGCGTGCCCAACCAACTGACCAATGCAAAAGGCTAACATCGTGACCACCACTCCTACCCTTGATGCAGCCGCTTTCGGCAAGGTCGGCGTGCTGTTCGGCGGACGCTCCGCCGAGCGCGAGATCTCGCTCATTTCCGGCAACGGCGTGCTGCAGGCCCTGAAAAGCCGCGGCATCGACGCCCATGCCTTCGATCCGGGCACGCAAAGCCTGGCCGACCTGGCCGCGCAACAATTCGATCGCGTGTTCATCGCGCTGCACGGCCGCTACGGCGAAGACGGCAGCCTGCAGGGCGCCCTCGAACTGCTGGGCATTCCCTACACCGGCAGCGGCGTGATGGCGTCCAGCGTCGGCATGGACAAGATCACCACCAAGAAGATCTGGCTGCAGGAGAACGTGCCGACCCCGCGCTACGTGACCATCGATGCGGACACCGACCTGGATGCGGTGGTGGCCGGCCTGGGCCTGCCGCTGATCGTCAAGCCGCCGCTCGAAGGATCGAGCATCGGCATCACCAAGGTCACGCAAGCCGACCAGCTGAAGGAAGCGGTCGCGCTGGTGACCAGCATGGACGAGGCGGTGCTGGCCGAGGAATTCGTCACCGGCCGCGAATTCACCGTAGCCGTGCTGGGGCAGGGCGCCAGCGCCCGTGCGCTGCCGATCGTCGAGATCGTGGCCCCGGAAGGCAAGTACGACTACCAGAACAAGTACTTCACCGACGACACCGTGTATCACTGCCCGGCGCCGCTGCCGGAAGAGCTGACCCACGAGATCCAGCGTCATGCGGTGAACGCCTACCGCGCCCTGGGTTGCGAGGGCTGGGGCCGGGTCGACGTGCTGGTGCGCGAAAGCGATATGCGTCCCTTCCTGCTGGAGGTGAACACCTCGCCCGGCATGACGACCCATTCGCTGGTGCCGATGGCGGCGCGCGCGGTGGGCATCGCGTATGAAGACCTGTGCGTCGAGATCCTGCGTTCGGCGCGGCTCAAGATGGGCCACAAGGCTAAAGGATAAATCCAGATGTGGCATGACGTCCGGGCCCTCAACGCGACCGCCAGTTTCATGACGGCGGTGACGGTGCTCGCCGCCCTGATCTCGGGCGTGTGGTGGCTGTCGCAGCGCCCGATGTTCTCGCTCGGCTCGGTGACAGTGGAGAGCATGTACGGGATCGAGTTGAAGCACGTGAATGAACTCACCGTGCGCAACGGCGTGCTCGGCAAGATTCGCGGCAACTTCTTCACCGCCGACCTGGAACAGGTGCGCGCGACTTTCGAGACCGTGCCCTGGGTGCGCCGCGCCACCGTGCGCCGCGAGTGGCCCAATGCGCTGGTGGTCGAGGTCGAGGAACACGAGGCCCTCGGCACCTGGGGCGAGGATGGCCGCCTGTTGTCGGTGAAGGGCGACGTGTTCACCGCCAACGTGGCCGAGACCGAGGATGAACAGGCGTTGCCGGCCTTCGACGGTCCGGTCGGCAGCGAAAAGGAAGTGCTGGCCCGCTTCAACGAACTGCGCACGGCGTTCGCGCAGGTGGAGCTGGTGCCGCAAGAGCTGTCGCTGTCCAACCGGTATGCCTGGACCGTAAGGCTGGACAACGGCATGAGCGTCGCACTGGGACGCGAGCAGGATCGCAACACGCTACGAAAACGCGTGCAGCGCCTGGTCGGCGTCTATCCGCAGCTGGTCGCCCGGCTGCAGGAGGGCCGTATCGACACCATCGATATGCGCTATCCGAACGGACTGGCCCTGTCGTCGGCGGCACTGACCGTGCCGCTCGATGCGACGAAGCCGGTCAAGGCGGCGAAGAAGCCCAAGGAATCACCCAAACATGCAGCACCCAATAAAACAACCAAGCAAATCTGAAGCAGGCGAACAGCAATGACAAAAGACGCGAAAAACCTGATCGTCGGCCTCGACATCGGCACCTCCAAGGTGGTGGCCGTGGTCGCCGAGGTGATGTCCGACGGACGCCACGAGGTGATCGGGCTGGGTCAGCACGAGTCGAAAGGATTGAAGAAGGGCGTGGTCGTCAATATCGAGGCCACGGTCGAATCGATCCAGCGCGCGCTCGAGGAAGCCGAGCTGATGGCGGACTGCAAGATCCGCAACGTCTACGCTGGCATCGCCGGCAGCCATATCCGTTCGTTCAATTCGAGCGGGATGGTGGCGATCAAGGACAAGGAAGTGACGGCCACCGACGTGGCGCGCGTGATCGAGACCGCCAAGGCGGTCAACATCCCGACCGACCAGCAATTGCTGCACACGGTACCGCAGGAATTCATCGTCGACAACCAGGAAGACGTGCGCGAGCCGATCGGCATGAGCGGCATTCGACTGGAAGTACGGGTGCACATCGTCACCGGTGCGGTGTCTGCGGTGCAAAATATTGTAAAGTGCGTGCGCCGTTGCGGGCTCGAGGTCTCGGACCTGATCCTGCAACCGATGGCGTCCGCCGACGCGGTGCTGACGGTCGACGAAAAAGAACTGGGCGTGGTCCTGATCGACATCGGCGGCGGCACCACCGACATCGCGGTGTTCTCGGACGGCGCGATTCGCCATACGGCGGTCATCCCGATCGCCGGCGACCAGATCACCAGTGACATCGCAATGGCCTTGCGCACGCCGACCGGCGAGGCGGAGGACATCAAGATCCGCTACGGCGTGGCCAAGCAGGTATTGGCCGATCCGGGCGAGACACTCGAAGTGCCAGGTCTCGGCGACCGCGGCCCACGCGCATTGTCGCGCCAGGCCCTCGCAGCCGTGATCGAGCCTCGGGTGGAAGAACTGTTCGCCATGGTCCACCAGGCCGTGCGCGAATCCGGCTACGAAGGCGTGCTGTCCTCGGGCATCGTGCTGACGGGCGGCAGCTCGATCATGCCGGGCATGATCGAGATGGCGGAAGACATCTTCCTCAAGCCGGCGCGCCTCGGCACGCCGGACTACCGCGGCCAGCTGGCCGACGTGGTGCGCAGCCCGCGCTATGCGACGGTGCTCGGCCTGCTGCTCGAAGCGAAGAAACAGTACCTGCGCGGGCATATCGTCACGCGCCAGGACGGCTCGGTGAAGGCAGTCTGGCAACGAATGAAGGAGTGGATCGCTGGGAACTTCTGATTCAGCCACAAATAAAGCACTTGGTAACAAATTAGGTAGCGAAAATTCATCACGGGTTACAAGTTTTTACATACAATCGCAGTTACCGGTTTGAGGCAGCGAACCAGCAACGCCAAGGCCTCTTCCCTGGAACCGCATTCTGAGAATAGGGAGTTCATCATGGAGTTCGATATGGTCGATAACGCAGCACTGGGAACCGTGATCAAGGTCGTTGGCGTCGGTGGCGCCGGCGGCAACGCGGTTCAGCACATGATCAATAAAGGTGTGTCCGGTGTCGAGTTCATCGCCGCCAACACGGACGCACAGGCGCTGGCTGTTTCCAGCGCCAACAACATCATCCAGATCGGCGATTCCGGCCTGGGCGCAGGGATGCGTCCGGAAGTCGGCCGCCAGCTGGCCGAGCAGTCGCGCTCGCGCATCGAGGATGCCCTGCGCGGCGCGCACATGGTCTTCATCGCCGCCGGCATGGGCGGCGGCACCGGCACCGGCGCCGCGCCGATCGTGGCCGAAGTGGCCAAGACCATGGGCGCCCTGACCGTGGCAGTGGTCTCCAAGCCGTTCTCCTACGAAGGCCAGAAGTGCATGGACGTGGCCGAGGAAGGCCTCGAAGAACTGACCAAGCACGTCGACTCCCTGATCGTCATCCTGAACGAGAAGCTGGAAGACATCTACGAAGACGAATCGATGCTCGACTGGATGCAGCACGCCGACGATGTGCTCAACAACGCGGTGGCCGGTATCGCCGAGATCATCAACGTGCCGGGCCACATCAACGTCGACTTCAATGACGTCAAGACCATCATGGGCGAGCAGGGCAAGGCCATGATGGGCACCGCGACCGCATCGGGCGTGGACCGCGCGCGCATCGCCGCCGAACAGGCTGTCGCTTCGCCGCTGCTGGACGGCATCGACCTGTCGGGCGCCAAGGGCGTGCTGGTCAACGTGACCGCCAGCCGTGGCCTGAAAGGTAAAGAGATCAAGGAAGTCATGGCCGCCGTGCGCGCCTTCGCGGCGCCTGACGCCTCGATCGCCCAGGGCATCGCCTACGACGACGCGATGGGCGACGAGATCCGCGTGACCGTGGTCGCGACGGGCCTGGGCAAGAACAAGAAGTCGATCCAGCTGGTCCAGCCGCAGCAACAGCTGCGCACCGGCACCTACGACGCGCCGGTGATGCAGGGCGCTGCGGCGGTAGCAGGCGGCCTGACCGCGGGCAAGGCCAGCGCCGACGCCCTGGGCGGCATGAAGCAGCCGGCCGTGTGGCGCCGCGAGCAGGCATCGGAGCAGGTGCAGGCGATGCAGCGCAATGGCGTCGAGACCTATGACATTCCGGCGTTCCTGCGCAAGCAGGCCGACTGATTCGGGCAGTCGTTCGCGAAAAGAGGGCCAGCGCAAGCTGGCCTTTTTGTTTGCACAGCACGAAAATCACCCACGATCCGCACCGCCAGCACGTCGTACCCGCGGAGGCGGGTACCCGAGGCCGATGAGCAGCCGCTACGCTCGACGCAAGAGGCAGCGCACGCAAACTTGGGTACCCGCCTTCGCGGGTACGACGTGCAGAAGCCGCGGGTCGCAAGTTGTCGTCACCGCCAGCACACCCATTCCAGATCAGCGATAATGGCAAGATTCACAAAACATCAACAGGAGAACAGCATGACCATCCAGATCGGCGACCGACTGCCGGAAGGCACCCTCGCGGAATTCATCGAGAACGAGACCGAGGGCTGCAGCCTGGGCCCGAACACCTTCCAGGTGGCGGACCTCGTCAAAGGCAAGAAGATCGTGATCTTCGGTCTGCCAGGCGCCTTCACCCCCGGCTGCTCGGTGCAGCACGTGCCGGGCTTCGTCAAGCATGCCGACGCCATCCGCGCCAAGGGCGTCGATGAAATCTGGTGCATCTCGGTCAACGATGCCTTCGTGATGGGCGCCTGGGGCCGCGACCAGAAGGCCACCGGCATCGTGCGCATGATGGCCGACGGTAACGCCACCTTCACCAAGGCCCTCGGCCTGGACAACGACTTCTCGGCCCACGGCATGGGCACGCGCTCGAAGCGCTATTCGATGCTGGTCGAGGATGGCGTGGTCAAGACCCTGGACATCGACGCCAAGGGCATCGACGCCTCGAGCGCCGAATCGATGCTGCAGAAACTGGGCTGATTCCCGGCCGTATCCGCACTTGACGAACGGCGCTGCGGCGCCGTTTCTTCCTTATGATTATCAATACCGAAACCCCCGACCAGCCCGAAGTGCGGGCCATGCTGGACAAGCTGGACGCCTATTGCGCCGCGCTGTACCCGGCTGAGAGCAACCACCTGATGGACATCGACGCGCTGCTGGCCGGCGACGTGCTGTTCCTGGTGGCGCGCGACATCGACGGCGCGGCGGTCGGCTGCGCGGCCCTGGTCAACCGCGGCGCCTATGGCGAAGTGAAACGAATGTACGTGGACGAGGCGCGCCGCGGCCTGGGGACGGGAAAGAAGCTCCTGGAACACCTGGCGATGTTCGCGCGCATGTCGGGCCTGGGCGAGCTGAAGCTCGAAACGGGCATCCACCAGCCGGCGGCGATCGCGCTGTACGAAGGTTTCGGCTTCAGCCGCTGCGCGCCCTTTGGCGATTACCAGCCCGACCCCTTGAGCCTGTTCATGGAAAAATGGCTATGACAGCGAGAGGGGGCAACCTGTACAGCATCTACGCGATGCTGCTCGCCGTCTTCATGTTCGCCCTGATGGACACGGCGATGAAGCTGCTGGCGGCACGCTATCCGGCGATGCAGGTGGCGGCGCTGCGCGCCATGTGTTCCTTGCCGCTCGTTGCCGCCTACGTGGCCTGGCGCGGCGCCTTCACGGGCGTGTTCCAGGTGCGCTGGCCGATGCACTTCCTGCGCGGCGTGCTCGGGATCATGATGCTGGCCCTGTTCGCCTTCGGCCTCAAGAGCCTGTCGCTGGCCGAGGCCTATTCGATCTTCTTCATCGCGCCGGCCCTGATCACGGCGCTGTCGGTCCTGTTATTAAAAGAGCGGGTCAACCTGGCGCGCTGGGTGGCGATCGCGGTAGGCCTGGGCGGCGTGCTGGTCGTGCTGCGCCCGAGCGGCGCCGGCTTTTTCACCATCGGTGGCCTGGCGGTGCTGGGGGCGGCCGCCTGCTACGCGGTGTCGGCGATCACGGTGCGGGTGCTGGCGCGCAGCGATCGCAGCGAACATACGGTGTTCTGGCTGATCGTCATGATCGCGGTGGGCGCCGGCCTGCTGGCGGCGCCGGGCTGGGTGCCGATTCCGGCCAGCGAGATCCCGCTGCTGTGCGGCCTGGCGGTGTCGGGCTTCATCGGCCAGCTGGCGATCACCGAGGCGTTTTCGCGCGGCGAGGCCTCGAGCGTGGCGCCGTTCGAATATTCGGCCCTGGCCTGGGGCGTGGGCCTGGACTGGCTGCTGTGGCGCGCGCTGCCCGACGGCTGGACCATGGTGGGCGCGGCCATCATCATCGGCAGCGGCCTGTATCTGATCCGCCACGAAAAAGAGCACGTCGAAGCCGAGCATCCATGATGTGTCGCTCGCGCGCCACCACCGCCGGGCCAATCGGGGGAGGCGGCGGCAAGCATGTAAACGCTGGGCTATAATCGGCCCATGCTGAAACAAAGAACCATCAAGGAACTGGTCCGCACCACGGGTGTCGGCCTGCACTCCGGCCGCAAGGTCGAACTGACCCTGCGCCCGGCCGCGCCCGATACCGGCATCGTGTTCCGCCGCGTCGACATGGACCCGATCGTGGCCATCCCGAGCTCCGCCCACGTGGTGGGCGATACCCGCATGGCCTCGGTGCTGATCAAGGACGACGCCCGCGTTTCGACCGTCGAGCACGTGATGTCGGCCTGCGCCGGCCTGGGCATCGACAACCTGTTCATCGACGTCACGGCCGAGGAAATCCCGATCATGGACGGTTCGGCATCGTCCTTCGTGTTCCTGCTGCAGCAGGCCGGCGTCGAAGAGCAAACCCCGCTGCGCAAGTTCATCCGCGTGCTCAAGGACGTCGAAGTGCGCCAGGGCAGCGGCGCCAACGAGAAATGGGCGCGCCTGTCGCCGCACAACGGTTATAAACTCGACTTCTTCATCGAATTCAACCACCCGGCGGTGGACGGCACCATGCAGCGCGCCACCGTCGATTTCGGCGACATCACCTATGTGCGCGACGTGGCACGCGCGCGTACCTTCGGCTTCATGCAGGACGTGGAAAGCCTGCGCGGCATGGGCCTGGCGCGCGGCGGCTCGTTCGAGAACGCGATCGTGATGGACGAATACCGCATCCTGAACACCGACGGCCTGCGCTACGAGGACGAGTTCGTGCGCCACAAGATCCTGGACGCCATCGGCGACCTGTACCTGGTCGGCCATCCGCTGCTGGCCAGCTATACCGCGCACAAATCGGGCCATGCGCTCAACAACGAGCTGCTGCGCGCGCTGCTGGCGCAGCCGGATTCGTACGAAATCGTTACCTTCGACGACCTGGGCACGGCGCCGCCTTCGTATGTGCGGCAGATGACGCGGGAGTGGGCGCAGAGCTGAGCCTGCCACTCTGCACGGAATACGACGATGGCTGCGGGTCCCGGTAGGGACCGCAGCCATTGTCTTTTTTACTTCCTCTTCGCCGCCAGCGCCTTGAGCGCCGCCACCAGATCCCGGTTCTGCTGCGTATCCGGCAGCGACTCCGCCAGTTCCTCGAAGGCCTGCACCGCGCGCGGCGGCAGCTCGAGCGTGCGCATCTCGGGCCGGTCGGGCAGGGCGCGGGTCACCTGCAGCTTGATCTTGGTCGATTCCACCTGCCAGCCCTTCTGCAGCAGGGTCGCTTGCAGCTTCGGCATCAGCTGCTTGAGGCGCGCCGCCAGCGCCGAGCTGGGCACGGCCAGGGTCAGGACGCCCTCCTGGAACGACAGCACGTCGCAGTTATGAAAGATCGCCGGCAGCGCCGCGGCGCAGTCGGCCTGCAGGCGCGCCATGCGGCCGACGGCCGGCAGCAGGCTGGCCATGCGGTCGTTGGCGCGCAAGAAGTCGGTGGCGGCGTGCGAGGTCTGCCGGGTGCTGGTCCCGAAAATATGGAAGGGACGCTTGGGAGGAGATTGCTGCATGCTTGGAACATACCACAGCGCCCGCGCTTTGGGCGGACCGGGTGGCGGATCCGCCGCCGTGGGAGCGCCATCGAAGCCAGTTTGATAACATTTCTGGCTCGGCAGGACTTGTTATCCTGCCTACCATCCCCAAGTGTGGCCGGATCGCATGATAAAATCAGTGGTTATTTGCCTAACGCGGTCTTTGGTGCTTATCGCTTTGATATCATCTTGGCTTCTCTTTGCGGCGTATTTTTCTAGAACACAGCATGTCATTCCTGACCCAGATTTTCGGCAGCCGTAACTCGCGTCTGCTCAAGCAGTACCAAAAGACCGTGCGTCAGATCAACGCGCTCGAGCCACAAATGGAGCAGCTTTCGGATACCGAGCTGCAAGCCAAGACCCCTGAATTCAAGGATCGCCTCGCCAAGGGCCAGACCCTGGACGACATCCTGCCAGAGGCCTTCGCCGTCTGCCGCGAAGCGGCCAAGCGCGTCCTCAAGATGCGCCACTTCGACGTCCAGCTGATCGGCGGCATGGTCCTGCACCAGGGCAAGATCGCCGAGATGGGCACCGGTGAGGGTAAAACCCTGATGGCGACCCTGCCGGTCTACCTGAACGGTCTGTCGGGCAAGGGCGTGCACGTCATTACCGTCAACGATTACCTGGCCCAGCGCGATGCGGACCAGATGGGCCAGCTGTACGGCTGGCTGGGCCTGACCACCGGCGTCAACCTGTCGCAGCTCGACCACGACAGCAAGCAGAAGGCCTACGGTTCCGACATCACCTACGGCACCAATAACGAATTCGGCTTCGACTACCTGCGCGACAATATGGTCTACGAGGCGCGCGAACGCGTGCAGCGCACCCTGAACTTTTCGGTGGTCGACGAGGTCGACTCGATCCTGATCGACGAGGCGCGCACCCCGCTGATCATTTCGGGCCAGGCCGAGAACCACACCGACCTGTACCACCGCCTGAACGAAGTCCCGCTCAAGCTGACCCAGCAGATCGGTGAAGAAACCCCGGACGGCAAGGGCAAGATCGAAGTCCCGGGCGACTACCTGAAGGACGAGAAGGCGCACACCGTGCTGCTGACCGAGGCCGGCCACGAGCATGCCGAAGCGATCCTGACCGAGATGGGCCTGCTGCCCGAAGGCGCCTCGCTGTACGACGCCGCCAACATCACCCTGATCCACCACCTGTATGCGGCGCTGCGCGCCCACGTCCTGTACCACAAGGACCAGCACTATGTGGTGCAGAACAACGAAGTCGTGATCGTCGACGAATTCACCGGCCGCCTGATGACGGGCCGCCGCTGGTCGGATGGCCTGCACCAGGCGGTCGAGGCCAAGGAAGGCGTGCGCATCCAGAACGAGAACCAGACCCTGGCCTCGATCACCTTCCAGAACTACTTCCGCATGTACGCCAAGCTGGCGGGCATGACCGGTACCGCCGACACCGAAGCCTTCGAATTCCAGGATATCTACAAGCTGGAAACCGTGGTGGTGCCGCCGAACCGCCCATCGCAGCGCAAGGACCGCCAGGATCAGGTCTACAAGACCTCGGACGAGAAGTACAACGCGATGGTCAACGACATCCGCGATTGCTACGAGCGCGGCCAGCCGGTACTGGTCGGCACCACCTCGATCGAGAACTCCGAGATGCTGTCCGGAATCCTGACCAAGGCCGGCCTGCAGCACAATGTCCTGAACGCGAAACAGCATGCCCGCGAAGCGGAGATCATCGCCCAGGCCGGCCGGCCGAAGATGATCACCATCGCCACCAATATGGCCGGTCGCGGTACCGACATCGTCTTGGGCGGCAATGTCGGCAAGCAGATCCAGCTGATCGAAGCCGACAGCAGCCTGTCGCCCGAGCAGAAGGCCGCCAAGGCGCAGCAGCTGCGCGACGAATGGCAGTCGCTGCACGACCACGTGGTCAATGCCGGCGGCCTGCACATCATCGGCACCGAGCGCCACGAATCGCGCCGGGTCGACAACCAGCTGCGCGGCCGTTCGGGCCGCCAGGGCGACCCGGGTTCCTCGCGCTTCTACCTGTGCCTGGACGACGCGCTGCTGCGCATCTTCGCCGGCGACCGCGTGCGCGCCATCATGGACCGCCTCAAGATGCCGGAAGGCGAACCGATCGAGGCGGGCATCGTGTCGCGCTCGATCGAGTCGGCCCAGCGCAAGGTCGAGGCCCGCAACTTCGACATCCGCAAGCAGCTGCTGGAATACGACGACGTCGCCAACGACCAGCGCAAGGTGATCTACACCCAGCGTAACGAACTGCTGGAGTCGACCGACATCAGCGAGATGATCAACTCGCTGCGCGTGGGCGTGTTCACCGACCTGGTGCGCGACTACGTGCCGGCCGAATCGGTCGAGGAACAGTGGGACGTCAAGGGCCTGGAAACCGCGCTCTCTTCCGAATGGAGCCTGGACGTGCCGCTGCAGCAGATGCTGCAGGACGAACCGAACCTGAACGACGACGACATCCTCGAGCGCGTGCTGGCCGCGGCCGACGCGTCCTATGGCGCCAAGGTCGGCGTGGTGGGCAAGGAATCGTTCGGCGGCTTCGAGCGCAACGTCATGCTGCAGAGCGTGGACACTCACTGGCGCGAACACCTCGCGGCGCTGGACCACCTGCGCCAGGGTATTCACCTGCGCGGCTATGCGCAGAAGAACCCGAAGCAGGAATACAAGCGCGAAGCCTTCCAGCTGTTCAGCAATATGCTGGACCTGATCAAGAACGAAGTGATCCGCACCGTGATGACCGTGCGCATCCAGTCGCGCGAAGAAGTCGAGGCGGCCGAGGCGGCGATGGCGGCCCAGGCTGCGCAGCTGGAAAACGTCAATTACCAGCACGCCGACTTCAACCCGTCGGCGGCGCCGGAAGAACTGCTCAATCCGAACCCGAACCGCAGCGGCGAAGGCGAGGCCGTATCGGCCGAAGACCACAGCAGCTATATGGGCGTGAAGGTCGGCCGCAACGATCCATGCCCTTGCGGCAGCGGCAAGAAGTTCAAGCAGTGCCACGGCAAGCTGGCGTAAGCGAGCGATCCGCAGCATGAAAAACGGCCAGGGAAACCTGGCCGTTTGCTTTTGTAGGGTGGATGGCTTCGCCATCCACGCGTTCAGCCAGCGCCGGAGCCCTCGATCATCCGTTTGTACCTCTCCCAATCCCAGCCCGCGCCCGGATCGGTGTGCGTCTGCCCGGCATGGTTCACATGCCCATTCACGTTGTAGTCGGCCTCCGCCAGCACTGCGTTCCAGCCACGGCTGCCGTCATACACGCGCGGCGGGATGCCGCGCGCCGCCAGGATGGCGCGCGCCACGCCGCTCGAGGCCAGCAGCATCGCCTCCGAATACCAGGCGTCCGGCTGCTCGACGAAGCCTTCGTGTTCGATCCCGACCGTGTGGCCGTTGGCGCTGCCCGCATGCCAGGCCTTGTCGCTTTCCCTCACCATCTGCGTGATCTGGCCGTCCGACGAACGCACCAGGTAGTGGGCGCTCACGCCGGCGCTGCAGTTGCGGAACCACGAGATGGCTCCCGCATACGAACCCTGGGTCGTGTGCACGGTCACGTGGCTGACCGCCAGCGTGCGGCCCGAATAATTGCAGCTGGCCGCCGGCAGCCATACCGCGTCCGGATAGTCGGCCAGCTGCAGCACCCGCGCCGACAGCACGTCGAGCCGCGCCTGGCCATAGATGCGCGCCAGGTCGACCGGCTGGTGTGTGACCGCGAAGTCCGGGCCCCGGCGTCCTTCGCGGACCGCCATATAGATGTCATAGGTGTGGATCTGCGCGATGTCGCGTTGCGCGATGCCGGACAGGCGCGCCAGCGCGGCTTCCCAGGCTTCCAGCGGCGACGTCCGGGTCAGTCCCGGGCCATACAGCGCGAGCAGGGCGGCCGCGCCGCGGATATTGCTGGGCGTGTCGAGCGCCAGTTGGCGCGACGGCATGCCGAGCAGGGCGGCGGCCAGGCGCAGCGAACGGCCGAAATGGGGATCGTCGCGCAAGCCCATGATGCCGTGGGGCAGCGGCATGCCATGGTGCGATTCGGACTGCGGCGATGGCGAATGCCAGCGCGTTTCGGCCCAGGCGACTGCTTCGAGCAGCGCGCGGGGGACGTCAAACTCGCGCGCGGCGTCCTCGAATATCTGGCGGTGGCGCCGGGCGGTGGCATTCAATTCGGTCGGCATCGCCCATGTTTTCCTAAAGGCATCCGCACGCGTTGATGTGTAGCAGAATCCTCGCAACATCGCCTTGGCGCTGGCGTTACAATAACGAATTCGACAATTTTTCCAACGAGATCACCATGGCCGTCAATTCCCCCCTGCCAGTCGCCGCCGACTTGAAGCCCGTCAACGGTGTCGAGATCGGCTTTGCCGAAGCCGGCATCAAGAAGCCGAACCGCAAGGACATCCTGATCATGAAGCTGGCCGAAGGCGCAACCGTCTCCGGCGTGTTCACCCTGAACCGCTTCTGCGCCGCGCCGGTGCAGGTGAGCAAGGCCAACCTGGAAGCCGTCAAGAACGGTGGCGCGCCGATCCGCACGCTGGTGGTCAACACGGGTAACGCCAATGCCGGCACCGGCGAGCAGGGCCTGGCCAACGCCAACGCCACCTGTGCCGAAGTGGCCAAGTTACTGGGCCTCGAGGCCAGCCAGGTGCTGCCATTCTCGACCGGCGTGATCCTGGAACAGCTGCCGATGCCCAAGCTGCTGGCCGGCCTACCTGCCGCCGCCACGAGCCTGAAGGCGGACAACTGGTTCAACGCCGCCGAGGCGATCATGACCACCGACACCCAGCCAAAGGCAGCTTCGCGCACCGTCACCATCGGCGGCCACGCCGTGACGATGACCGGCATCAGCAAGGGCGCCGGCATGATCAAGCCGAATATGGCGACCATGCTCGGCTACTTGGCGATCGACGCCAAGGTCGCCCAGCCGGTGCTGGACGAACTGGTCAAGCACGCGGCCGACCACTCGTTCAATGCGATCACCATCGATGGCGATACCTCGACCAACGATTCCTTCATCGTGATCGCCACCGGCACCGGCGGCCTGTCGATCGACGCCGCCAGCGGCGCCGACTACGAAGCGCTCAAGGATGCCGTCACCGACATCTCGCGCAACCTGGCGCAGCAGATCATCCGCGACGGCGAAGGCGCGACCAAGTTCATGACCATCACGGTCGACGAAGGCAATGACGTGGCCGAGTGCCGCAAGATCGCCTACGCGATCGCCCACTCGCCGCTGGTCAAGACCGCCTTCTTCGCGTCCGACCCGAACCTGGGCCGCATCCTGGCCGCGGTCGGCTACGCCGGCGTGGACGACCTCGACGTGACGAAGCTCGACCTCTACCTGGACGACGTCTGGGTCGCCAAGAGCGGCGGCCGTAATCCGGACTACAAGGAAGAAGATGGCCAGCGCGTGATGAAGCAGTCCGAGATCACGGTGCGCGTCAAGCTGGCCCGCGGCGAGGCCACGGCCACCGTCTGGACCTGCGACCTGTCGCACGACTACGTCTCGATCAACGCCGACTACCGTTCCTGATCGATGACGCCGCTCGATCAGTTTCTGCGCCGCGCCGAAGGCCTGCTCGAGCGCCTGGAGGCGGTGCTGCCGCTGGCCACCGCGCGCGAGCCGGACTGGAAGCGCAGTTTCGCCTTCCGCTGGCGCCGGCGTCCGGCTGGAGGCGGCAACTACCTGCAGCCGGTGCTGCACGCCTCGACCATCAAGCTCGAAGACTTGCACCACGTCGCGGCCCAGAAGCGCCAGATCGAGCAGAACACGCGCCAGTTCGTGGCGCGCCGCCCGGCCAATAATGTGCTGCTGACCGGCGCGCGCGGCACCGGCAAGTCTTCCTTGATCAAGGCCTGCCTGAACGCCTTCGCCGACCAGGGCCTGCGCCTGATCGAGGTCGACAAGGCGGATCTTGCCGACCTGCCCGACATCATCGACCTGGTCGCGGGCCGGCCCGAGCGCTTCGTGGTCTTTTGCGACGACCTGTCGTTCGAAGAGGGCGAGGCCGGCTACAAGGCGCTGAAGGTGGCGCT
The DNA here is from genome assembly GCF_034045165.1 of Massilia sp. CFBP9026. Taxonomy (NCBI): domain Bacteria; kingdom Pseudomonadati; phylum Pseudomonadota; class Betaproteobacteria; order Burkholderiales; family Oxalobacteraceae; genus Massilia; species Massilia sp. CFBP9026. The sequence continues at coordinate 224,439 of NZ_JAXCWH010000004.1, read as the reverse complement.
CGACGGCAGCATCACGGCGCAATCGGACAATGTGCTGATCTACGCCACCTCGAACCGGCGTCACCTGATGCCCGAGAAAATGTCGGACAACGCCAGCTATCGCCACGGCGAGGATGGCGACCTGCACCCGGGCGAGACGGTCGAAGAGAAAATCTCGCTGTCCGAGCGCTTCGGCCTGTGGCTGTCGTTCTACCCGTTCCGCCAGGACGACTACCTGGACATCGTCGGCCACTGGCTGACGGACTTCGGCTGCACGCAGCAACAGATCGAGGCCGCGCGGCCGGAAGCCCTGCAGTGGGCCTTGCAGCGCGGCTCGCGCTCGGGCCGCGTGGCCTGGCAATTCGCGAAGGACTATGCCGGCAAGCTGCCGGATGCATCATCGAATGACTGAAACGCATACCAATAAACCACCGGTCGACGTCGCCGTCGGCGTCCTGATGCGGCCCGACGGCGACGTCTTGCTCGGCCAGCGTCCCGACGGCAAGCCGTATGCCGGCTACTGGGAATTCCCGGGTGGGAAAGTCGAAGCGGGCGAAGACATCTTCGCCGCCCTGCAGCGCGAGTTCATGGAAGAACTGGGCGTGCAGGTGGTGAGCGGCGAGGCCTGGTGCTGCGTCGAGCACGTGTACGAACACGCCCACGTGCGCCTGTATTTCTATATCTGCCGCGAGTGGCTGGGGGAGCCGCAAAGCCTGGAAGGCCAGGCCTTCGCCTGGCAGGGCGCCTTCGGCGTCAGTCCGCTGCTGCCGGCCACCATCCCGCTGCTCGAGTGGCTCGACCGGGTCCGCTATCCAGAACGTCAAGCGGACCGTCTATCTTAAGGAGAACGTGTGAAGGTCATCATCCTCGGCAGTGGCGTCATCGGAACCGCATCGGCGTATTTCCTGGCCAAGGCCGGGCATGACGTCACCGTGATCGAGCGCCAGCCGGGCGCGGGGATGGAGACCAGTTTCGGCAATGCCGGCGAGATCTCGCCCGGCTATGCGACGCCCTGGGCCGGCCCCGGCGTGCCGCTCAAGGCCGTCAAATGGCTGGCGATGCAGCACAGCCCCCTGGTGATCCGGCCGCGGATGGATCCGCAGCAGTGGCGCTGGATCCTGCAGATGCTGGCCAACTGCAATACCCGCAGCTACCAGGTCAACAAGGGCCGCATGGTGCGCCTGGCCGAGTACAGCCGCGACGTGCTGGTCCAGCTGCGGCTTGACACCGGCATCGCCTACGACGAGCGCAGCAAGGGCACCCTGCAGCTGTTCCGCACCCAGAAGCAGTTCGATGGCGCGCACACCGATACCGAGGTGCTGGAGCGTTCCGGCGTGCCCTATCAACTGCTCGACCGGCAAGGCTGCACGCAGTACGAACCGGCGCTGGCGCGCGTGCCCGGCAACTACCTGGGCGGCCTGCTGCTGCCCAACGACGAAACCGGCGACTGCTTCAAGTTCACGCAGGCGCTGGCAGGGCTGGCCAAGGGCCTGGGTGTCAAGTTCCGGCACGAGGTCAAGATCGAACGCCTTAACGTCGAGGGCGACCGCGTGACCGGCGTCGTCACGGATAAAGGTGAACTGAAGTCCGAGGCGTTCGTGCTGGCGCTGGGCAGCTACTCGCCGCTGATGCTCAGGCAGATCGGCATCCACATCCCGGTCTATCCGGTGAAGGGCTATTCGATCACGGTGCCGATCACCGATGCGTCGGGCGCGCCCGAATCGACCGTGATGGACGAAACCTATAAGGTGGCGATCACGCGCCTGGGCGACCGCATCCGCGTCGGCGGCACGGCGGAGCTGTGCGGCTACGACCTGCGCCTGCACCAGGCGCGGCGCGATACGCTCGAGCATTCGGTGACGAACCTGTTCCCCGACGGCGGCGACGTGCGCAAGGCTTCGTTCTGGTGCGGCCTGCGGCCGATGACGCCGGACGGCACGCCGGTGATCGGGCCGACGCCGTATCGCAACCTGTTCCTGAACACGGGGCACGGCACGCTGGGCTGGACCATGTCGTGCGGGTCGGGCCGGGTGCTGGCCGATATCCTGTCGGGACGCCAGCCCGAGATCGGGCTGGAAGGGCTGTTCATGGACCGCTATGGGCGGCGCAACAGGCCGGTTGTGGTGCCGGCGGGGATCAGCCGTTAAGCTCGATGCCGGCCAATAGATTAAGCACGTCGTTCCCGCGCAGGCGGGAACCCAAGTTTGCCGGCGCTACGGTGTAGTTTGAAGGAGTGGCAGCGCGAAGGACTTGGGTTCCCGCCTCCGCGGGAACGACGTATGTGGTGAATCAGCGTTCCGGAGGCGGTTCGTCGAGAGGATCCGCGGGCGCGGCGCCGGGGATCACGAATTTCTCTTCGGCCCAGGCGCCCAGGTCGATCTTCTTGCAACGCTCGGAACAGAACGGGCGAAACTTGTTCGCTTCGATCCATTCGACTTGTTTGCCGCAGGTGGGGCAGGCGACTACGGTCATCGGTACTACCAATCAAAAATCAGAAATTGCAGAGGGTCAGGTCGAACGGCACGTCTTCTTCCAGCGGCTTGGGCTTGCAATCGCCATCCTGCGTAGTGAAGCGTACCCACAGCATGTACTTGTTGGCCGAGATCTCGGGGATCGCTCCCGTCGACTCGTCCAGGGTCAAGCGCAGCATCTGGTAGATTTTACCCTGTAACATCTGTTGATAGCTGCCCGCCACGGCGATCATCTTGACCGGAGCGCCCGAATTGCGCAGCAGGCGCAGCACCAGGGACAGCGCCTCGAGCAGCGGAGCGAGCGGCCCGAACCAGCCCATGATGTCGGCATGGCGCTGCTCGGCCGGGCGTTTTTGCCAGGCGTAGTAGGAGGGCAGGTCGAACTCGCAGGCGCCGCCCGGGATGATGGTGCGGCCGCGGATGCTCATCAGCCATTCGTTTTCGCGCACGTTCTGGCCGGTCTTGCCCTGGCTGGTCACCAGCGCGCTGCTGGCCTTGTCGAGTTCCGCCAGGACGGCGTCGAGCGTGTCGGCCGCGACCGCGGGATTGCTGCGGTAGGCCAGCAGCGATTGCTTCTGCCGTTCGAGTTCCTGCAGCAGGTCGGATTTCAGGTCGGCGCGGCCGGCCACTTCCAGCATGTCGAAGATCGTCGCGAGGGCGACATGATGCTGCATTGGGTGTTCCTGCTGCACGAAGAACTTGAACTTCTCGTACAGGTCCTCCAGCCGCAACAACGTGCGAATCCTCTCGTTGAAAGGGTATTCGTAGACGATCAAAATGACATTCCTCTGAATGTAGGCTGGGGAGCAACTAGGTGATTCTGAACCATACGAAGCAAAATTACAAACACTGCATCAATCTTGTTACATACTCAATGACAGATACCGCTCGTGCAAGCGTTTTACCTGGGGGAACAGGGCTTCTAGGCCATCGTCGTTGTCGATCACGTCGTCGGCCGCGGCCAGGCGCTGGGCCCGCGTGACCTGGGTCGCCATGATGGCGCGCACCTGGTCGGCGGACAGGCTGCTGCGCTGCATGACACGCGCGACCTGGGTCTCTTCCGAGCAGTCCACGGCCAGCACGCGCGACACTCGCTCTGCCCATGTCCCCGACTCGATCAGCAGCGGCACCGCATAGACCACGTAAGGGCCAGTGGCGATGGCCGCCGCCGCCGCGGTGGCGTCGCGGATGCGCGGATGCAGGATCGCTTCCAGCCGGCCGCGCGCCCCGGCATCGGCAAACACCAGGCTGCGCATGCGCGCGCGGTCCAGGGCGCCGTCCGGCGTGGCGAAGTCGGGTCCGAATTCGGCCAGGATGGCCGGCATCGCCGCGCCATGCGGGGCGGTCAGGGAATGGGCGATGGCGTCGGTGTCGACGATCGTGGCGCCCAGGCTGGCGAACAGCTCGGCCACGGTGCTCTTGCCGCAGCCGATGCCGCCGGTGAGGCCGACCGAGAACGCCGCGCCGCGCGCCGTGTTCATGCGCCGCCCAGCAGGCCGGCGCTGAAGCGGCCCAGCTGCTCGCCATACAGCATGGCGATCAGGCCGGCCGCCGCCAGGTAGGGCCCGAAGGGAATCGGCTTGTCGCGGCCGCGTTTGGCGAACACGATCAGGCTGATGCCGACGATCGCCCCCACCACCGACGACAGCAGGATGATGGTCGGCAGGGCGGTCCAGCCCAGCCAGGCGCCGAGCGCCGCCAGCAGCTTGAAGTCGCCATATCCCATGCCCTCCTTGCCGGTGGCTAGCTTGAACAGCCAATAGACGGCCCACAGCACCAGGTAGCCGGCGGCGGCGCCGATTACGGCGTCCTGCAGCGGCACGAAGGTGGCGTCGATGTTCATGAGCAGGCCGGCCCACAGCAGCGGATAGGTCAGGTCATCCGGCAGCAGCTGGGTATCGAAGTCGATGAAGGTCATCGCGATCAGCAGCCAGGCGAACAGCAGGCTGCTCATGCCTGCCGCGCCGCTGCCGAAGGTCCACACCAGCAGGCCCGAAACGATGGCGGTGAACAGCTCGATCGCCGGATAGCGCGCCGAGATGCGCGTCTTGCACTTGTGGCACTTGCCGCCCAGGGCGAGCCAGCTGATGACCGGGATGTTTTCGATGGCCGTGATCTGGTGGCCGCAGCAGGGGCAGGCCGAGCGCGGCACCATCAGGTTGAAGCGGTCGGTATGCGGCGGCTCCTTGCCGCTTTCCTGCGCCACGTAATTGTCGGACTCGCGCTGCATCATCTTCGGGATGCGGTAGATGACCACGTTCAGGAAGCTGCCGACCAGGAGGCCAAGCAGGGCGGCCACGAGGGTAGGGCCCAGCAGGGCGGGTGGCGCAAACAACAACGATTCCAGGGGCATGTCGATCCGGTCCGAGACGAAAAGGCGGCGCCATCCGGGTACCGACGGCCTGCCGCAGAGTGATTCCTTACATCAACCTCATTGTAGGGGTTTTCCTCGCATTTGGCGAAGGCGTTCTCCTGACACTGCTGCATCGCAAAAATCATACGCATATATGTTATATCGAAAGATTTCGAAAGTTATTTGATATTTCGAAAGCCTTCCATTACTATCTGCTTATAACGAAGAAACCTGAGGAGGACGACGACGATGAAATCCCACTGGCTTGGCTATGCCCTGGTGACCACCCTGCTGTGGGGCGTGTGGGGCGCCTTCGCCGGGCGTCCGGTGCAGAACGGCTTTCCCGAGACCCTGGTGTATGTGGTGTGGGCGCTGACCATGATTCCGCCGGCGCTGTTCGCGCTGGCGCGCATCGACTGGCGCGTGCGGCGCGACGGCCCGGCAATCGCCCATGGCCTGGCCATTGGCCTCCTGGGCGCGGGCGGACAGATGATCCTGTTCCACGCGGTCAAGGAAGGCCCCACTTACCTGATCTTCCCCCTGATCTCGCTGTCGCCGGTGATCACGATCGCCCTGTCGTATGCCTTCCTGCGCGAACGCACCGGCGCCATGGGCGTGGCCGGCATCGTGCTGGCGCTGTGCGCGCTGCCGCTGTTCGACTACGCGCCGGAACAGGGCGGCGTGGCCTATGGCTGGTGGTTCGTGCTGGCGCTGGGCGTGCTGGTGGCCTGGGGCCTGCAGGCCTACTTTATCAAGCGCGCCAACGCCATCATGGATGCCGAAAGCATCTTCTTCTACATGACCGTCAGCGCACTGGCTTTCATTCCGGTCGCGCTGGTCATGACCGACTTCTCGCAGCCGATCAACTATGGCCTGGATGGCCCGTGGCTGGCCGCGATCACGCAGGTGCTCAATGCTGTCGGCGCGCTGACCCTGGTGTACGCGTTCCGGCATGGCAAGGCGCTGGTGGTGTCGCCCCTGGTCAATGCCGGCGCGCCGCTCTTGACCACCATCATTTCGGTGGCGATGGCGGCGACCCTGCCGAACGGTTTCAAACTGGCCGGCATCGGCCTGTCGCTGGCGGCGGCGCTGTTCCTGGCGCTGCAGCCCGACGAACCGAGCGCCGCCTGAAGTCCCTCTATCTGGAGTCAACGACAATGCAAGTGCTTCTCGACCTCGTCCAACGCCATCACGCCGGTCAGCCTGCGGGCATCCATTCAGTGTGTTCGGCGCACCCGCTGGTGATCGAGGCCGCCTTCGAGACCGGCCTGGAATCTGGCCAGGGCGGCGACGGCCCGGTGCTGATCGAGGCCACCTCGAACCAGGTCAACCAGGATGGCGGCTATACCGGCATGACGCCCATCGCCTTCCGCGACTTCGTGTTCGGCATCGCCGACAAGGTAGGTTTTCCACGCGAACGCATCCTGCTGGGGGGCGACCACCTGGGCCCGAACTGCTGGCAGGGCGAGCCCGCCGCCAGCGCGATGGCCAAGTCCGAGGTGCTGATCGACCAGTACGTAACCGCGGGCTTCCGCAAGATCCACCTCGATTGCTCGATGTCGTGCGCGGGCGACCCGGTGCCGCTGCCGGACGAAGTCGTGGCCGAACGCGCCGCACGCCTGGCCGTGGTGGCCGAGCGCGCCTGGCAGCGCGCGGGCGGCGAGGCGCCGGTGTATATCGTCGGCACCGAGGTGCCGGTGCCGGGCGGCGCCCACGAAGAGCTGGCCGAGCTGGCCGTGACCACGCCCGAAGCGGCGGCGCTGACCATCGCCGCCCATCGTGCTGCGTTCAATGCGGCCGGCCTGGAAGCCGCGTGGCCGCGCGTGATCGGCCTGGTGGTGCAGCCGGGCGTGGAATTCGACCATCACAAGGTGATCGACTACCGCCCGGAAAAGGCGCAGGCGCTGAGTCGCTTCATCGAGGGCGAGCCGACCATGGTGTTCGAGGCCCACTCGACCGACTACCAGACGCCCGGCCTGCTGCAGGCGCTGGTGCGCGACCACTTCGCCATATTGAAGGTCGGCCCCGGCCTGACCTTCGCGCTGCGCGAGACCTTGTGGGCGCTGGCCGACATCGAGACTGAAATGGGCATGCAAGGCGAGAGCGGCTTCAAGGAAGTCGTGCTGGACGTGATGCGCAGCGAGCCGGATTACTGGCGCAAGTACTACCACGACGCCGGCAGCCTGCTGTTCGACCAGCAGTACAGCCTCTCCGACCGGATCCGCTACTACTGGCCGCATCCGCGCATCCAGGCCGCCCAGGCGGCGCTGGTCGCGAACCTGGAACGCCGGCCGGCGCCGCTCACCTTGTTGAGCCAGTACCTGCCATTCCATTACGAAGCGGTGCGCGAGGGCCGGGTGCGCAATGCGCCGCTCGCGATATTGAAAGAAGGGGTAGCCCGCGTGCTGCGCCAGTATATGCGCGCCTGCCAGCCGGGCGCCGAACCTAGGGAGCAGTGAACATGCAAGCAGTACAGGATGCCGTGCAAGGCGGCAGTGAATTATTTGGACAGGATCTGGCCCGCCTCGATGCGCTGGGCGGCGGCGTGACGGCGCGCGAGATCGCGCAGCAGCCGGCCGTGTGGCCGCAGATCGATGCGCTGGTGAGCGCGCAGCGCGCGCAGATCGACGCCTTCCTGGCGCCGCTGCTGGCGCGCCCGGATCTGCGCATCGTGATGGCCGGCGCCGGCACCTCGGCCTTCATCGGCGAGTGCCTGGCGCCCGGCCTGCTGCGCCAGGGCCGGCGCGCCGACGCCGTGCCGACCACCGACCTGGTGTCGGGCCCGGACCGCTATTTCCAGCGCGGCGCGCCGACCCTGGTGGTGTCGTTCGGCCGGTCCGGCAGCAGCCCGGAAAGCGTGGCGGCGGTGCAGCTGGCCGACCAGCTGGTGGACGACGTCTACCACCTGGTCATCACCTGTAATGAAGAGGGCCAGCTGTACCGCATGACCCAGGACCGCGCCAATGCGCTGGCGATCCTGCTGCCCGACGCCACCCACGACCGTGGCTTCGCGATGACGACCAGCTTCACTTCGATGCTGCTGGCCGCGGCGCTGGCGTTCCGGGTGCTGGCGCCGGGCGTCGGTGCCCGCGTGGCGCCGGCGGCGACGCAGGTGGGCGAGCGCGCGCTGCCGCTGCTGACCCAGCTGGTGGCGCAGGACTTCAAGCGCGTGGTCTACCTGGGCAGCAATGAACTGCGCGGCCTGGCGCGCGAAGCCTCGCTCAAGCTGCTGGAGCTGACCGACGGCCAGGTGGTGGCGATCCACGATTCGCCGCTGGGCTTCCGCCACGGTCCCAAGACCATCGTCGACGACCAGACCCTGGTGGTGGTGCTGCTGTCGAACGATCCGCAGGCGCGCCGCTACGATCTCGACTTGCTGCGCGAGCTGCGCGGCGACCGCCGCGCCGGCCGCGTGCTGGCCTTGAGCGCCCAGGGCGATGCGGCGCCCGACGACGACACGTTCGTGTTCACGGGGGCGGACACTGCGCAAGACCTCGAACTCGCGCTTCCCTTTATCGTGTTCTGCCAGGGATTCGCCTTCCTGCGCTCGCTGTCGATGGGCGTGCGCCCGGATACGCCGAGCATGTCCGGCACCGTCAACCGGGTGGTGCGCGGCGTGACCATCTATCCCTTCATGTCCCCCGTCGATAGCGAGGCCGTCCATGTTCCTCGGGGTTGACGGCGGCGGCACCAAGACCGCTTTCGCGTTGATCGACGCGCACGGCAGCGTGCTGGCGCGCCATGAAGAAGGCAGCACCTACCACGTCGACCACGGCATGCCCGCCGTGGCGGCGACCCTGCAGCGCGGTGTCCAGGCGCTGCTGTCCACGGCCGGCGTCGATGGCGGCGCGGTCACCTACGCCTTCTTCGGCCTGCCGGCCTATGGCGAGGACCGCGCGGCCCAGCGCGAACTCGATGCGGCGGCCGGCGCCATCCTCGGCCCTGACCGCACGCTGTGCGGCAACGACATGGTGTGCAGCTGGGCCGGTTCGCTGGCCTGCATGGACGGCATCAGCGTGATCGCCGGCACCGGCTCGATGGCGTATGGCGAAGTCGCCGGCCGCCAGGCGCGCGCCGGCGGCTGGGGAGAGCTGTTCAGCGACGAGGGCTCGGCCCATTGGATCGCGCGCGCCGGCCTGACCTTGTTCTCGCGCATGAGCGACGGCCGCGCGCCCAAGGGCGCCCTGTACGGCCTGGTGCGCGAGCGGCTGGCGCTGGAGGACGATCTCGACCTGTGCGCCGTGGTGTATGGCGAGCTTGGCGGCGATCGCAGCCGCATCGCCCAGCTGGCGCGCCTGGTGTCCGAGGCGGTGGCCCTGGGCGACGAACAGGCGCGCGCCATCTTCGTCGATGCCGCGCGCGAACTGGCCGCGATGGTCGATGCGGTGCGCGACCGGCTCGACGTCGATCCGACCTTCTCGCTACCGGTGTCCTATACGGGCGGCCTGTTCGGCGACGGCAGCCTGCTGCGCGCGCCATTCGAGCAGGCGCTGGCGGCCTGCGCCAGGCCGTATCGGCTGCAGGCGCCGCGGCTGGCGCCGGTGCTCGGCGCCGCCCTGTACGCCGCCCGCAGCGCCAGGCAGCCATTGAGCGAGGCCGCGCTGGAGCGCCTCGCCTCCCAGACCCGATAGACAGGAGCACACATGCGCATCCGTTTTCTTTGCACCATCTTCCTTGCCGCGCTGGCAGCGCCAATCGGCGCGCTGGCCGCCGACAGCTACACCATGCAGGATTACGAGAGCGTGGCCAAGATCGACGCCCACCTGCACTTGCACGGCCTCGAGCAGGGCCCGTTCCTGGAGCTGGCGCGCAAGGCCAACTTCCGTGCGCTGACGATCAACGTCGATTATCCGGTGTTCCCGGCGCTGGAGCAGCAGCAGCGCGTGGCCAGCAAACTGCACCACGAGCATCCGGCCACCGTCGGCTGGATCGCCAGCTTCAGCGCCAATAACCTCATGCAGCCGGCCTGGATCCCGGCGACCCTGCACCGGCTGGATGCGGCGCTGCAGGATGGCGCGGTGGGCGTCAAGGTGTGGAAGAACATCGGCATGTCGGAACGCGATGCGCAGGGCAAGCTGGTGATGGTCGACGACGCCCGCATCAAGCCGCTGTTCGACGCTTTTGAAGAGCGCGACGTGCTGCTGGTGGGGCACCAGGGCGAGCCGCACAACTGCTGGCTGCCGCTCGAGAAGATGACGACCAAGAACGACCGCGAATACTTCAAGAACCACCCGCAGTACCACATGTACAAGCAGCCGACGATGCCGAGCTACGAAGACCAGATGGGCGCGCGCGACCGCCTGCTGGCCAGCCATCCGCGCCTGCGCTTCGTCGGCGTGCACATGGCCTCGCTGGAGTGGAACGTGGACGAGCTGGCGCGCTTCCTGGACCGCAATCCGACGGCCAATGTGGACATCGCGGCGCGCATCGGCCAGATCCAGTACCAGTCGCAGCGCGACCGCGAGCGGGTGCGGCAGTTCTTCATCGCCTATCAGGACCGCCTGATGTACGGCTCGGACCTGGCCCAGTCGGCACAGCAGAGCCAGGCCGACTTCGTCTCCGATCTGGACGGCGTGTGGCGGCGCGACTGGCGCTACTTCAATACCGAGGACGAACTCACCACGCCGGACCTGGACGGCGTCGTACGCGGCCTGGCGCTGCCGAAGGCGGTGGCCGACAAGCTGTTCCGCCTGAACGCCGAGCGCGTATTCCAGGGCGCCTGGAAGGCATGATCATGCTGGCTTCATACCGGGCTTCCGACCGGGCTTCCTACGTAAGTGAGATGGGGAGCAAAAAATAGTCTGAACTTTCGTTTCTTGCATTTTCATCCTGTATCATCGATCCGTTAATGAAGCAATGATCACGTATATAACGGAGCCGCGGCGGGGAACCGGCGCGGAGGGATGAAAATGAAGCAGACAAAAAAAACAGAAACGAAAGTTTCGAACGATAACGAAGGCAAGCCCCCGGAAGCGGTGGCCGATCAGGATCTGCTGGTGGCGGAACGGCGCCGCAAGATCCGCGAAATGGTGGCCGAGCGCGGGCGGGTGACGGTGGCCGAGCTGTCCGAGATGTTCGGCATCTCGCTGGTGACGGTGCGCGCCGACCTGAACGTGCTGGCCGAGATCGGCGCGGTGGTGCGCACCCGCGGTGGGGCCCTGGCCCAGCGCGCCGACGAGGACTTGCCGATCGGCGTCAAGCAGTCGCTGCACCGCGCCGAGAAGGTGCGCATCGCGGAAGAAGCGGTCAAGCTGATCGGGGAAGGGCAGACCATTGTGCTCGACTCGGGCACGACGACCGCCGAAATCGCCAAGCAGATCCGCGGCCTGAAGCTGCAGTCGGTGAACGTGATCACCAATGCGCTGAACATCGCCGTGCTGCTGGCCGGCGCGCCGCACGTGACCCTGATCATGCTCGGCGGGGTGCTGCGTCCCAGCTCGTATTCGCTGGGCGGCCCGCAGGCCGAGCAGGGGCTGGAAGGACTGCACGCCGACATCCTGTTCCTGGGCTTCGACGGCCTGGATCCGGAGATCGGCGTGATGACGCCGCACCTGCTCGAAGCGCGCCTGAATTCGCGCATGCTGGGCATCGCGCGCCGCGTGGTTGCGGTGGGCGACTCGTCGAAGATCGGACGGCGCAGCCTGTCCATGATCGCGACGATCGAACAGATCGACCAGATCATCACCGATGCCGGCGTGCCGGCGGAGATGGTCGAGGCGCTGCGCTCGCGCGGCGCGCAAGTGGTGCTGGTGTAGGGCGGCTCGGCCGGCCGGCGCCGGCTGTGTAGTCCTACCAAGCAAGGAGACAAGATGACCGAAGTGCATAGCGAGCGTCGCCGCACCCTGTTGCAGTGGCTGGCCGGATCGGCCGTGGCAAGCGGCATGGGCGCCGGCGCCGGCGTGGCGATGGCCGCACCTCAGGGGAAAGAAGCGGGTAAAAACGTGGCGCGCATCGGCGACGCCGCCCTGGGACTCGAATTCGACGGCCAGATGCGTAGCCGCCTGCTGGCGCGCAAGGGCGGCGCGACGGTCGCGGTCACGGGCTTTCACGCCAGCGAACGGCTGCGCGTGACGGGTGGGCGCTGGATCGACAGCTTTGCGCTCGGCGCGCAGGCGGTCGACCGCGTCGATGGCCCGCACGGCGCGGGCGTGCGCCATCGCCTGACGGGAGCGTCGAAGGACGGCGTGGAGAAGACCGTGATGGTTACCTTCTACGAGCGCCACCCTGGCCTGGCCCTGCTGCGCGTGAGCTACCGTAACAATGGCCAGACCGCGCTGCCGGTCGAGGCCTGGTCGAACAGCGGCTATACGCTGCTGCCGGCCAAGCGCGCGCCAGGCCGCGGCTTCTGGACTTTCTCGGGCTCGTCGCACGCCGACCGGCGCGACTGGGTGCAGCCGCTCAAGGACGGCTTCGAGCAGCGCAACTTCATGGGCATGAACTCGTCCGACTACGGCGGCGGCACGCCGGTGGCCGACGTCTGGCAGCCCGAGCACGGCATCGCCGTGGGCCATCTCGACACCGTGCCGCGCCTGGTGGCGCTGCCGGTGCAGCAGGTGAAAGCCGGCGCCGCGCTGGCGATCGAGTTCGACCAAGCCGTCGTGCTGCAACCGGGCCAGGAGCTGACCACCCTGGACACCTTCGTCACCGTGCACACGGGCGACTACTTCGCAGCCCTGGACCGCTACCGCCTGGTGATGGCCGAGCGTGGCCTGGCGGCGCCGCAGGCGGGCGATGAATCGTACGAGCCGATCTGGTGCGCCTGGGGCTATGAGCGCGACTTCACGATCCCCCTGATGACCGGCACCCTGGCCAAGGCCAAGGAACTGGGCCTGGAATGGGCGGTGCTGGACGATGGCTGGCAAACCAATGAAGGCGACTGGAAGATCGACCGCAAGAAGTTCGCGCGCGGCGAAGAAGACATGAAGAAGCTGGTGGACGATATCCACGGCGCCGGCCTGAAGGCGCGCCTGTGGCTGGCGCCGCTGGCGGCCGATCCGGGCACCGACCTGCTGCACCAGCACACCGACCAGCTGCTGCTGGACGCGAACGGCGCGCCGCAATTCGTCACCTGGTGGAACGCCCTGACCCTGTGCCCGGCCTACGAACCGGTGATCGAGCAGACCCGCGCGCTGGTGCGCAAGATCATCGGCGAGTGGGGCTACGAGGGCCTGAAGCTGGACGGCCAGCACCTGAACGGCGTGGCGCCTTGCTACAACCCGGCGCACAATCACGCGCGTCCTGAAGAATCCTTCGAAAAACTGCAGGACTACTGGAAGATGGTGTACGACACCGCGCGCGAGATCAATCCCAAGGCCGTGGTCGAGTTCTGCCCCTGCGGCACCTCGTATGCCTTCCATACGCTGCCTTACACCAACCAGGCGCCATCGTCCGACCCGCTGTCCTCGTGGCAGGTGCGGCACAAGGGCAAGACCCTGAAAGCCCTGATGGGGCCGACCGCGGCCTACGCCGGCGACCACGTCGAGCTCAGCGACGGCGGCGACGATTTCGCGTCGTCGGTGGGCATCGGCGCGGTGGTCTCGACCAAGTTTACCTGGCCCGAAGACCCGAAGCCGAAGGATAGCTACCTGCTCACGGCAGTGAAGGAAGCGAAGTGGCGCAAGTGGATCGGCATCTACAAGGACAAGATGCTGCCCAAAGGCCAGTATCGCGGGGAACTGTACGACATCGGCTTCGACAAGCCGGAAACCCATGCGGTCGAAAAGGATGGCCGGCTGTACTTTGCCTTCTATGCGAAGGAGTGGTCGGGCCAGGTCGAGCTGCGCGGCTTGAAGGAAGGCCGCTATCGGGTGCGCGACTATGTGGAAGACCGCGATCTGGGCGAAGTGAGCGCGTCCAGCAACAAGCTCAAGATCGGGTTTGAACAGGCGCTCTTGCTCGAGGCAATTCCGGTCTGATCCGGCATGGACGGCATCGCAACACGATTGCGGTGCCTCATGGATAGCGCATGGCGAGGGACTAGGCTGAAGCCGAGTCTACCCCTGCCATGCCGCCATGCCGAGTCCGACCTTCACATTCCTGAACCACGCCGGCTTCCTGCTGCGCACCGATAATGCGCTGCTGCTGGCCGACCCCTGGCTGGACGGCACGGTGCTGAACGATGCATGGAGCCTGCTCGACCGTTCCACCAGCAGCGCCCGGCTGATCGCGGAGCTGAATGCGAGCGGCTTGCCGGTGTTTATCTGGTGCTCGCGCGCCCAGCCCGACCGCCTGTCGACGCCTTTCCTGCGCCGCTTTCGCGCCGAGTTCCGCGGCATCGCCACCTTCCTGTACCGCCAGGGCCGCGACTGGCGCCTGCACGGTGAGTTGCGGCGCAATCGCTTCGCCGTCGCCGAGTGCGCCGATGGACAGGCGCGGACCCTGGCGCGCGACCTGCGCCTGACGGCGTTTGCGAACGGCGAAGGCGACTCCTGGTGCCTGATCCGCTGCGGCCGGCGCACGCTGCTGCACCTGGGCGAGTGCGCGCTCGCCACCCGCGCCGCCTGCCACGCCGCCGCCGAGCGCCTGCGCAGGGCCAATATACGCGTCGATGTGTTGTTGACGGGATTCGCCGACATGGCCTGGTGCGGCAATCCCGACAATTTTTCCCGGCGCGAAGCGGCGGCCGAGCAGGGCATCGAGCGCCTGGCCTTGCAAGCCGAAACCTTCAAGCCGCGCCTGATCGTGCCTGTCGCGTCCTTTGCCCGCTTCAGCCGGGTCGACAATGCCTGGCTCAACCACGGCCGCCGCACACCGCTGGGCGTGCTGGAGGCGCCGCGGCTGGAAGCGCAGCGCGGCATCATCCGCTTCTTGCAGCCGGGCGCGCGCTTCGACCTCGAATTCGACAGCCCGGCCAGCCTGGCGGCCCGGCACGAGCAGGCGCTGGCGCACTGGATGGGCTGCTGGCGCGATCGGCCCGAGCCGCTGGCGCGTCCGGCGCAGGCGACGGTGGCGGAGTTGAAGGATGCTTTCCTACGGTATCGCGAGCGGGCGGGGGAGCGGTTGCATGGCTTGCCGCGGCTGCTGGAACGCTTGCGTTTGCTTCGCCCGCTCGTGCTTGCGCTGCCCGATCTGCGGCAGACGCTTGAGTTGTCTTATTTACGCGGCCTGCGACTGCTGGCGCGCGATGCGCAGGCAGACGTGGCGATGTGTTCGGGGACGGCGCTTTATCTGCTGAGGGCGGAGGATGGGTTCGATACGACGTATGCGGGCGGGTGTTTCTGGGTCATGCGGGGGAGTGGACTGTCGGCGTTCGGGCGATTTTTCCTGCCTCAGCGGATGGGGCGGCGGGGGTTGGATCGGCAACGGCCGTGGGCGACAGGAAACATGCTGCTGCGCGCGATGCTGGAGTGGGCAGTGCGAGGAATCAGAACCGCGCTGAGGTAATGCGAACAAATTCTCCCGGCTCAGCGCTGCGCTGTGAGGGCGTCTCGGTCCAGTGCGGGTATTTGTTGGGCGAATGCACTAATGTGGGCGAGACCCGATCAAAAGCGTTTAAATATGCCGGGTCTCGCGTGAAAACGTTTTTGTCAGAGAAAAAACGTTAAAAAACCGTGTTATTGATCAAAAATGATCAGAAATATGCAGGCGCCACACGCGCAGTCAGGTCTACGCGCCCGGATCGCCTTCTGATCACACCACCGACCCCAGCTTGAAGATCGGCAAATACATCGCAATCACCAACCCGCCAATCAACACCCCAAGAATCACCATGATGAGCGGCTCCATCAACGACGACAACGCCGCCACCGCCTCATCGACCTCATCCTCGAAGAAATCCGCCACCTTGCCCAGCATCGCATCGAGCGACCCCGACTCTTCGCCAATCTGCACCATCTGGATCACGAGGTTCGGGAACACGTCCGCATTCTGCATCGACGCAGTCAGGCTGGTGCCCGTGCTCACCTCATTCTGGATCTTGCGCGTGGCCTCAAGATAAACCGCATTGCCCGACGCCCCGCCGACCGAGTCGAGCGCCTCGACCAGCGGCACGCCGGCCGCGAACATGGTGGACAAGGTGCGCGTCCAGCGCGCGATGGTGGCCTTGCGGATCACGCTGCCGAAGATCGGCAGGCGCAGCAGCACCCGGTCCATCACCTGCTGCATCTTGAGCGAGCGGCGCCAGGCCTGGAAGAACAGGTACAGCCCGGCGAACAGCGAGCCGAAGATGATGTACCACCATGCCACGACGAAGTCCGAGATCGCCATCACCACCACGGTCGGGGTCGGCAAGTCGGCGCCGAAGCTCGCGAACACCTGCTTGAAGGCCGGCACCACCCAGATCATGATCACGGCGGTGACGACCAGGGCCACCGCCAGGATCGCGATCGGATAGGTCAGGGCCGACTTGATCTTGCCCTTGAGCGCCAGCGTTTTTTCCTTGTAGATCGCCAGGCGCGTGAGCAGGTCTTCCAGGATGCCGGCCTGTTCGCCGGCGCCGACCAGGTTGCAGAACAGCGGATCGAAGTACAGCGGGAACTTGCGGAAGGCGCGGTTCAGGCTGGTGCCGGTCTCGACGTCGTTGCGCAGGTCCTGGATCAGCTTGGCCATCGACGGGTTGCTGTGGCCCTTGCCGACGATGTCGAACGATTGCAGCAGCGGCACGCCGGCCTTCATCATGGTCGCGAGCTGGCGCGTAAACATGGTCAGGTCCTTGTCGGTGATTTTCTTGCCCCTGCGGTAGACCTTCTTCTTGACCTTGGTGACCATGATGCCCTGGCGGCGCAGGGTCACGTTGACGATTGCCTCGCCGCCGGCGCGCACTTCGCCGCGCACGACGCGGCCGGTCTTGTCCTTGCCTTCCCAGGCGTACACGTTCTCCTTGACCTGTGCGCCACGGCTCTTGGGTTGGGGGGCTGTTGCCATTGTTCGTGTTCCTGTCCGGTCTTATTCGTTGGTGCAGCCAAGCACTTCTTCGAGGCTGGTCAGCCCCTGTTTCACTTTCAGCAGGCCCGAGCGGCGCAAGGAGTTGACGCCTTCCTTCTCGGCCTGGGCCGCGATTTCCATGGAATTGCCGTTGGCCAGGATCAGTGCCTCGATACTAGGGGAGATCGGCATGATCTGGTAAATGCCGACGCGCCCCTTGTAGCCCGAACCCAGGCAGCGGTCGCAGCCGATCGGGCCATAGGGCCGCCAGTCGCCGTCCAGGTCGCTGTCGCGGTAGCCGGCGGCCTGCAGGGCTTCGCGGCTGATCTCGAGCGGCTGCTTGCAGCTGCACAGGCGCCGCGCCAGGCGCTGGGCCGTGATCAAAATGACCGACGAAGCGATATTGAACGGGGCCACGCCCATGTTCATCAGGCGCGTCAGGGTCGATGGCGCATCGTTGGTGTGCAGGGTCGAGAACACCATGTGGCCGGTCTGGGCGGCCTTGATCGCGATGTCGGCCGTTTCCAGGTCGCGGATCTCGCCGACCATGATGATGTCGGGATCCTGGCGCAGGAAGGATTTCAGCGCCACCGGGAAGGTCAGGCCGGCCTTGTCGTTGACATTGACCTGGTTCACGCCCGGCAGGTTGATCTCGGCCGGGTCTTCCGCGGTCGAAATATTAATCCCTGGCTTGTTCAGCAGGTTCAGGCAGCTGTACAGCGACACGGTCTTGCCCGAACCGGTCGGGCCCGTCACCAGCACCATGCCGTAGGGACGGGTGATCGCGTCCAGCAGCAGCGCCTTCTGGTCCGGGTCGTAGCCGAGCGCGTCGATGCCCATCTGGGCCTGGGTCGCGTCCAGGATACGCATCACGGTCTTTTCGCCGAACAGCGTCGGCAAGGTGCTGACACGGAAATCGATGGCGCGCGTGGCCGACAGGATCAGCCGCATGCGGCCGTCCTGCGGCACCCGCTTTTCGGCGATGTCCAGCCGTGCCAGCACCTTGATGCGCGACACCAGCTTTTCGCGGATCGACAGCGGCGGCATCGCGTGGTCGCGCAGCACGCCGTCGACCCGCAGGCGGATCCGGTAATACTTTTCGTAGGGCTCGAAGTGGATGTCCGACGCACCCATCTGCACCGCATCCATCAGGATCTTGTTCAGGAAGCGCACGATCGGCGCGTCCTCGACGTCGCTGGCGGCCTCGGACGGTGTTGCCGACTGCTGGTCTTCCTCGGCGAATTCGATGTCGGCGTCGTCGCCTGCCAGCTCGCTCAAATCCTGTTCGGCGCCCTTGGCGATCGCGGCCAGCAGATTCAATAGTGCGTCGTGCGGCACGATCACCGGCTCGACCGTCGCCTCGCTCTGGAACTTGATCTGGTCCAGGGCCTGGGTATTGGTCGGGTCGGACAGCGCGACCGACAGCTTGTTGCCGCGCTTGGCCAGCGCGATCACGCGCTGGGCCTGCATCAGCCTGGCGTCGATGGCGCTGGTGGGCAGGAACTCCGGCGCGAAGGCCGACAGGTCGAACAGCGGATAGCCGAAGGTTTCGGCGCAGAAGGCGGCCAGTGCGCGCGGCTCGATCGCGCCGCTGGCGAGCACGGCGTCAATGAAGGCGGTCTTCTCCTGGACCGCCTTCTTGTGCAGCATGTCCGCCTGCGCGGCGCTCAGGCGATTGGCCTGTACCAGCGCGCGCGCCAGTCCCGACAATTGCGTGCCGGTGGTCGTGTTGGGGAGGACTGCTGCCATATGCGCCGTGTGTGGGAACCTCAGGGGAAACGACAAGGGCGCCGGGCGGGCCGGCGGACCAACGGATCATGCCTACAGGCACTAACTTTGTAAAGGATTTGGTGCTGTCCAGATGCGTCCATACCACGTGGACGAATTGGCATTCCGGGCAGGATCGCCCGGAATGGATGGGCCGGTATTGCGGTGCTTCGCGTGTTGGGCGTTAAGCTCGATGTAACAGTCTTGGCAAAGCCTTCACGGTCGTGGTCGGTTCGGAAACCTGCAGCCTGAACACCGCCAGCGCGTTGGTCAGTTGTCCGGTCTGGTCGGTCAGCGACTCTGCCGCCGCCGACGCCTCTTCGACCAGGGCCGCGTTCTGCTGGGTCATCTCGTCGATGCTGCCGATCGCGCGGCCGATGTCTTCGATGCCCGCGTGCTGGCGCGCGCCGGCGTCGGCGATCTCGCGCATGATGAGCTGCACCTTGCGCACCGCGTCGACGATCTGTTCCATCGTGGCCCCGGCTTCGCCCACCAGCGCGCTGCCGGCGCCGACCTTCGCCACCGAGTCGCCGATCAGTTCCTTGATTTCCCTGGCGGCCGCCGCCGAGCGCTGGGCCAGGGTGCGCACTTCGCTCGCCACGACCGCGAAGCCGCGGCCCTGCTCGCCGGCCCTGGCCGCTTCCACCGCCGCGTTCAGCGCCAGGATATTGGTCTGGAAGGCGATGCCGTCGATGGTCGCGATGATGTCGACGATCTTCTTTGACGAAGCATCGATGTCGCCCATTGTCGCCACCACATTGCCCACGACCTCGCCGCCGCGGGTGGCGATGCTGGTGGCGCTGGCCACCAGCTCGTTGGCCTGGCCGGCGCTGGCGGCGTTTTCCCGCACGGCGCCGGTCAGCTCTTCCATCGCGCGCGTGGTGCGGTCCAGGTTGGCGGCCTGCGATTCGGTGCGCTGCGCGAGGTCGGCGTTGCCGCTGGCGATCTCGGTGCTGGCGCTGGCGATGGTGTCGGCCGAGCCCTTGATGCCCGCCACCAGCGTCGCCAGGCGTTCGCGCATGTCCTTCAGCGCCACCAGCAGGCTGTCGTTGTCGCCCGCTTCGATCCGGATGTCCATCGACAGGTCGCCGGCGGCAACCGCCTGCGCGATCTCGCGCGCATAGGCCGGCTCGCCGCCCAGCTGGCGCCAGATGGTGCGCACCACGAACCACGACGTGATCGCCAGCGCGGACAGCACCGCCAGGGCGCTGGCGACCATCGCCACCAGCGTGTTGCGCACGCTATCCTGGCTGGCGGCGATGCCGGCCGCGAACTGGCGCTGGGCGCCATCGACGGTCTTGGCCAGGTCGGCGTTCAGGGACGCCAGCGCCGCCTGCATCTTGCCGACCGTCGCTTGCGGGTCGCCCTGTTCCATCTCGAGCATGATGCGGGCCGACGACAGGGCAGGCGCGTAATAGGCGTCGAATTCTTGTTTGAGGCGTGCGCCGGTGGCCGCATGGCCGGGGATCTGGCCGAGCTTGTCGAGGTCGGCGCGCACCTTGGCCGCCTGCGTGCCGATCTGTTCGATACGCGCCTTGTCGCCTTCGGTGACGGCATCGGTCAGGCCTTCGGTGACGGCGGCGATGTCGAGGGTGACCGCCTTGACGGCATCCATCAGCGGATAGTCCACGGTTTCGGTGGTGGTGATCGATGCCAGCGCACCGTTCGCGATCGTCACGCTGGCGCCGGCCCCGAGGCCGAAGATGATGGCGGAAATGACGGGCAGTGCCCAGATCCTGCGCTTGATGCTCATGTTGTTCTTCCGGATATGCGAGACCCGCCGGCGGCGTTTGCCGCGGCGGGTCGACTGGGCAGGCGCGGAAAAGCCGCCTGCCTGGTAAATACCGCTACTGTGCGGTGTGGACGACCTTGACCGTCGCGTCGACCGCGCTCTTGTCGATATAGCCGATCGCTTTCGGGTTGGCGGCGACGGCCGCCTTGACGGCCGCGCTGTCGGCGACTTCCTTCGGCATCGTGGCCTTGCCGGTGAACACCAGCTTGGACCACAGGGCCTTGGCCTGGGCCGCGTCCTTGTCAGCCACCTTCTTGTAGAAGTCCGCGCGGAGCGGCGCGCCATCCGGCTGGTCGATCGGCGTCATGGCCGTCGATTTACCGAGGAAGAACTGGGCGACTTGCTCCTTGGTCATGCTGCTCTCGGCCGCCTTGGGATTGACGACCACGACCACCTGGGCCAGCGCCGGGACGGCGGTGAAGCTTGCTGCCGCGCATGCGGCAAGAATCCATTTATTCATGCTCGCTCCCTCAGAACACGAAGTCGAGGGCCACCGCGCCCACGGTCACGGGACCGGAGAAGCCCGGCTGTGCATTGATGAACAGACCGTTTCCACTTGGCTTGATGCGGTCGACCTGGACCTTGAGCGCCACCGAGCTGGCGAAATCCCAGCGCACGCCGATGGTGTCGGTGGTCTGCTCGCCCTGGCCCACGCCCGAGAACGGGATGCGGCGCACGGCGCCGCCCAGCTGCAGGAGGGTCGGGGTGCAGGCCGCGGGATAGCCCGCCGGGCAGGCCGCAGGCACGGTGTTGTTGATGGCGCCGTCGATCTTCAGTTCAGACCGCGTGTAGTAGGGCAAGAACTTGCCGATGCGGTAACCGCCCATCACGTACCAGGAGGTGGTGTCGTTGATATAGGTCTCGGTCTTGCGCTTGGCGAACTCGGTCTGGAGCACGAAGTTGTTCCAGTCGGCGGTCAGGCCGATCGAATTGAAGGTGCCTTTGGCATCCTTGGCTTCGATCCGGCCGGCCAAATCGGTCAGCTGTGGCAGGCGGTAGCCGGCGCCGGCGGCGCGCAGCGAACCGACCAGGGTGTTGAGCGATGCCAAGTCGTCCACCGTGATCTTGGTGCGGGCGTGGCCGATGCGCAGGGTGAACGGGCCGTTTTCGGCCACGATGTTCAATGCCAGGATGTCCTTGCCGCGCACGTGGAAGTTGCTGACCGGTGTCTTGATCTTGCCAGCCGCCAGTTGCGAGGTGATGCTGGTGTTGCCGTAGTCGTGGCGCCAGGTGATGTCGGCGCCGTCGACGCTGTTGAACGGCACTTGCGAGTACAGCTCGGATGGCGGACGCAGCATGGTGTTGGCGTAGCCGACGTTGCGGTAGTCCGAGATCATGAAGATCGGCAGGCCGACGCGGCCGACGCGCACGCTCAGCTCGTCCGAAATGCGGAACTTGGCGAATGCCCAGCTCAGCTCGGCGCCGTAGTGCTCTTCGGCATCCTGGCGCACCAGGCCCTGGGCGGTCAGGGACAGCCAGTTGTTGACGGTGTAATCGGCTTGCAGGCCGAGGTTGGAATCGACGCCGGTGCGGAAGTTGTCGGCGGCGCCGCTGGCCTGGTTCGGGCGACCGAACTGTGCGCGGTCATCGTCCGACCAGGTGAGGGCGGCGGTGCCGAAACCACTGACTTTGACGGCATTATCTTGCGCCTGGGCCATCGCAGGGACGACCAAGGCGAGCGCCAGCAGACTGGCGAGAATCTTTTTGTTCATTGCGGAGGTGTGACTGAATCTGTTACGTGAGCTGCTAGGGAAGATGCGCTTGCAAGGGCAGCAGGCATGAGCGCTGGAAATTATTCTATCCAGACGGGAATTTTCGCGGCAACAGATTTATGACAATTGGAGAGATTTCCAGATGTAATGACGTATTTTGTGGCTGGATTGACACATAGCGTTGTCAGTATCAGTTCCACCAATGACAAGTCGGTCCCGCTGTCGGCAATCTGGCCTGCACCGCTTCGTGGACGATGCCGGCGCCAACCGCTTCCTCGGCGGTATAGATCCGGGCCTGGCCGGTCAGGTGCGGCCGGATATCGGTTTCATGGCCTGCCTCGCGGGTGGCCTCGCGGTAAATGTTGGCATAGCGTTCGGCATCGAAATCCAGGCACTCGCGCCATTCCGACACGCGCGCATGGTCGGCCGCCACCAGATTGCCGAAACCCCAGTGCATTGGATGGATCAGGAAGCGCGTGCCGGGGCAGGCATAGCGCTTCTGGCCGGCCAAGAAGATCACGACGCCGACCGACTCGACGCTGCCGATATTGTGGGTGGTGAGCGGGATCGGCAGGGACTTCAGGAAGAAATAGAGCGCGAAACCGGCCGTCATATTGCCGCCCTCGGTCGACATGTGCAGCGCGATCTCGGTCGCGCCTTTCTGCAGCGCCTCCAGGCAACAGTTGCGCACCGTGCAAGCGGAGTTATGGTTGATCGGGCCGATGAAATGAACGATGTGCAATGCCATGTGCGCGCCTCTCCTCCAGCGGTAGTATCCGGCACCCAAGCATAGCAATTTTCGTCAGCGTGGCGCGTCTTCCTGAGCATTGGACACCTCGGCCGCTTGTCCGTACATGGCTGCGCAATCGGGCCTGGTAGCGGACCGCTCGAGCGGGACGTGCCGGCCGCCGATGTCGAGGTCGGCCAGCGGTGGCGGCGCCGCGCGCACCCGGCCCGCGCGCAGGGCGTCCAGCATGGGCGCGCAGGCGGTCAGCGATGCGGGCAGGCTGCCGGCGATTTGCCATCCGCCCTGGTCGTCCTGGCGCAGCACGGCATTGCCGTGGTCGGGGGCGCCGACCACGATCACTTCGAGCCTGGCATCGCCGCCGAGATCGATCACGTAGGCGTCGCACGGCGTCTGCTGGCTTCGCAGGCAGAGCGGCAGGTCGTAGTGCGCCTCGACCTTCTTCCAGTCGAATTGCGCGAAGCCGGCGGGCAGGGCGGCGCCGGCCGGCCAGACCTTCAGGTTGCGCTCGATCTGCGCCGGCGTGTCGGCATCGAGTGGGCGCGGCTGGCGCAGGCGCGCCAGTTCGGCGCGCAGCCAGTCGGCGTCGGGGCCGGTGGCGCTTCCCTCCAACTGTACCAGCGCGGCGCGGCCATGGCGTGCGCCATGGTGATGGAGGTAGGCCACGTCCAGCTGGCGCAGCGCGATCTGGCCGGACGCCAGGCGCGCCAGCTGGCTGTTCACCGCGATGCGGCCCGGATCGAGGACGGGCGACAGCAGCAGCGCCAGCACGGCCAGCACCACGAAGGCGGCGGCGATATTGACGCCGGCCAGGGTGCGCAGCCAGCCGCGGCGCAGCGCCGCTGCCGCATAGCCGCCGGCATAGCAGGCCGCTACCAGCAGGCTGGCGGCGGCGATGACGCGGTCGGCCGACCAGCCGTGGTCCGCGACGCGCAGCGCGAGGGCATAGGCGGCGAGCAGGGTCAGCGGCACCAGCAGCAGGCAGGCGATGCGCGCGGCGATGGCCAGCACGCGTGCCGGCGGACTGGCGCCGTCCTGGTAGGCCGCATTGATCAGCACGACGAAGGCGGCCGCCGCGCTGAGCAGGATGCCGCCGGCGCTGCGGGTGGCCCATAGCGGGTCGAGGCCGGTGAAGGGCAGGCTGGCCAGGAAGCCGCCCACCAGCAGCGTCAGCACCGGCAAGATCCAGGACAGCAGCACGTGCAGCAGGTTGCGGATACCGCGCACGATGGCGGGCTTGACGTCGGTCAGGTGCATTGCCACCGAAAACGCGAAGGCGGTGACGGGGATGAAGAACCAGGCCTTGCCGATGGCCTGGCTCAGAAAATTCAGTTTTACCAGGTCGAACAGCGCGGCGCCCAGCTGCAGCACCATCCAGGTGGCGCCCACGAACACGAGGCAGAACAGGATCTGCAGGTTGAGCTTCCAGGCGACCTCGAAGTAGCTGGCGTAGGCCGCGATGCGGCGCCCTTCGCGGCTGGCCGCGAGCACCAGCGCATGGGCGATGAAGAAGCCGACCGCCAGGCAGAAGGTGAGCATGCCGGACGGCTTGCCGCCCTCCCACGAGGTCCCGCCGAGCCGGCGCCACATATCGTAGGCGGCCAGCAGTGCGATGACGGCGGCCGCGCTCAGCGCCCACGCGGTCAGCTGGCGGCGCGACAGGTGGCCCAGGCCGCTGATCAGGATCACCGGCAGCAGCAGGCCGAGCATGGCGAGCGGCCCGAACAGCAGCGGAACGGTGGCCGGCCAGGACTTGTCCTGCGCCGCCGTGTACAGCAGGTAGAGCAGCAGGCCCTGGGCCAGGCCGATGACGATGCGCGTGGGGCCGAGCCAGGTCGGGACGAGGTCGTCGTCCGGCGAAGGTGCGGGAAAAGCGGCGGCGGGCGCGGGCTGCTGCATGGGCGTCAATCCTTGATTGTGGTCTTGACGGGTATCTTACTTCCGATCAACGCACAATGACGCCCACAAGTCTGCTAGCTTCCGCGGTAGGTCGAATACGACCACGGCGTCATCACCAGCGGCACGTGGTAGTTCTGGGCGGGGTCGGCGATGCCGAAGCCGAGTGTGATGCGGTCCAGGAAGCGGGGAGATGGAAGGTCGACGCCGCGCACCGCGTAGTAGTCGCCGGCGTGGAATACCAGTTCGTACTGGCCGGCCTGCAGCGCGGCCGCCTCCAGCAGGGGCGCATCACAGCGGCCGTCGTCGTTCGTCAGCGCGCTCTTGAGCAGCGTGCGGCCGTCGGCGTCGATCGCGTACAGCTCGACCCGGATGCCGGCGCCGGGGCAGCCGTGGGCGGTGTCGAGTACGTGGGTGGTCAGTTTTCCCATCGTGGTCCTTGTCAGCAGATGTGGGTGGAAGCCCATCATAACGCCAGTACGGGCAGATATAAGCGCCAGCTGGTTCTGGATATCACCCGCGTGATTTCGTGATGCGAGGCTCGGCTTCATACTCACGAAATATTGCATCTTTAGGCTATCGGCTTGCCAAATCCGCACCAGCAGGTCGGAAAGTGGCAGCTCTTTCATCCAACCTGAAGACCGCAATGATCATCAAACGACATCAGATCGCCAGCGCCGCCGCGCTGTGCGTGACCCATGCACTGGTTGGCGTGCATGCCCAGAATACTTCCGCCGCAGCGGCGCCCCTGCTGGCCGCCGCCGAACCGCAGGCCGTGATCGTCACCGGCACCCGCGCCAGCAACCGCACCCAGTTCGATACCCTGGCGCCGGTCGACGTCTTCAGCCGCGAAGAGATCGCGGCCGTCGAGTCGGACGACCTGAACGACGTGCTGGCGCAGCTGGTGCCATCCTATGTGGTGCAGCGCCTGCCGATGGCCGACGGCCAGGTCTTCGTGCGGCCCGCCACCTTGCGCGGCTTGTCGCCGGACCAGACCCTGGTCCTGGTCAACGGCAAGCGCTTCCACCGCAGCGCCTTCCTCGGCGCACGCGGCTCGCAGGCGGCCGACATGGCGCAGATCCCGACCAGCGCCATCAAGCGCATCGAGGTGCTGCGCGACGGCGCCTCGGCCCAGTATGGTTCCGACGCAATCGCCGGCGTCATCAACATCATCCTCGACGACACGGCCGGCGGAGAAATCAACGCCCAGCATTCGCAGTACGGCGAAAACGACGGCAAGACGAATACCGTGCGCGCCAAGTATGGCTTCACGTTCGGCGAGTCGGGCCGGATCAACCTGTTCGCCGAAGCGGCGGACGCCGACCCTACCTCGCGTACCCGCCAGCGCCAGGATGCGATAGCCTTCCAGGCGGCTCACCCCGAGCTGCAGGTGCCGAACCCGGTCCAGCGCTGGGGCCAGCCGGAGCTGGAAAGCCAGCGCATCGGCTACAACGCCAGCGTGGGCCTGGGCGGCGAGCTGGAAGCCTACAGCTACGGCCTGTTCGGCCGCAGCGAAGGCGTGTCCGACTTCAACTGGCGCAACCCAGACACCAGCGGCAGCGTCTACAAAAAGACCGCGGCCTTCCCCGGCTGGGATGTGCGCAGCATCTACCCGACCGGCTTCAGCCCGCAGTACACCAACGAGCAGGACGACCTGCAGGTGCTGGCCGGCGTGCGCGGCCGCTTTACCGAGGCGCTGGGGTGGGACCTGTCTGCCTCGTATGGCCGCAACCGCATCGACTACGGCCTGCACAACTCGATTAACGCCTCGCTCGGGCCGAGCAGCCCGACGTCGTTCGACCTGGGCCGCCTGACCCAGGAAGAAAAGCTGGTCAACGCCAATTTCAACTACGAGTGGAACGTGGCCGCGCTGGCGCGGCCGGTCAACGTCGGCTTCGGCCTCGAGTACCGCAACGAACGCTATGGCGTGCGCGCGGGCGAGGCGGCCTCGTATGCGGTCGGTCCCGGCGCCGCGTTCGGCCTCGATCCGAGCGCCAACGGCGCGCCGGGCTTCAGTGACCGCCAGGCCGGCCGCTGGGACCAGGACAGCTACGCTGCCTATGTCGACGTCGAAGCGCCGCTCACCGAGCGCTTCTCGGTCGGCGCCGCGCTGCGCTACGAGGACTTTTCGGAATTTGGCGACAGCGTCAACGGCAAGCTGTCGGCGCGCTATGAGGTCACGCCCGACCTTGCCGTGCGCGGCTCCTTCTCGACGGGCTTCCGTGCCCCGACCCCGGGCCAGCTGAATACCAGCAGCACCAGCCAGGGGCTCGACACCCGCACCCTGCTGGTGTTCACCAGCGGCCGCCTGTCGACCAGCGATCCGATCGCCGTGGCGCTCGGCGCCAAGGCCCTGACGCCAGAGGAATCGAACAACCTGTCGCTGGGCCTGACCTGGAAGGGCGCCATGGGCCTGTCGGGATCGGTCGACCTGTACCAGATCAAGCTGCGCGACCGCTTCAGCACCTCGGCCTCGTTCCCGGTGCCAGCCGGGATGGCCAATCCGCTGCGCTACACCTCGGTCAACTACTTCACCAACGACTTCGACACCACCACACAGGGCATCGATATCGTGGCGAACCACCTGAGCCGCATCGCCGACGGCCGGCTCAACCTGACCCTGGCCTACAACTACAACAAGACGCAGGTCGACGACGGCAGCACCGCGGTCGCATCCAACCTGACCCAGCGCACGATCTTCGAAGACCGCCTGCCGCGCCAGAAGGCCACCATCGGCGCTACCTACGAGCGCGGCGCCTGGAGCGCGCTGGGACGGATGCGTCACTACGGCGCCTGGACCGACAGCACCGGCAACGCGACCGGCGACATCTTCCAGCGCTTTGGCGCGATGCGCTTCTTCGACGCGGCGCTGAGCTACAAGGTCACGCCGAAACAGACCCTGCGCTTTGGCGTCGACAATGTGTTCGACAAGTATCCCGACGAAGCGGTATTCCAGGCCAGCCGCGGCCTGATCTACTCGCGCAACGCGCCGTACGACACCGATGGCCGCAACCTGTATGTCGACTACACGGTGAAGTTTTGAGCCGGCCCGACCCGCAGCGGCGGGCCTGGCTGCGGGCCGGCCTGAGCTTGCCGCTGGTGCCGGGGAGCGCGCTGGCGGCGGCGCCAGCGCTGCCAGCGCTGCGCGACATTGCGCCGCCGGCGCTGACACCGGCCGCGCTGGCGCGTGACAACGCCTATTGGGCCCGCGTGGCCGCGCACTACGACGTCACCGGCGAAGTAGCGATGCTCGACAACGGCTACTGGGGCTCGATGGCGCGTCCCGTGGTCGCGGCCTACCAGCGTCAGGTGGCCGAGGTCAACCACGGCAACGCCTTCTATGGCCGCCTGCGCTTTCCGCCCGAGTACGAGGCGGCGCGCGCAGCGGTCGCCACGGCGCTGGGCGTGGAGCGCGACGAGATCGTGCTGACGCGCGGCGCCACCGAGGCGCTGCAGGCGCTGATCGGCGGCTATAACCGGCTGCGACCGGGCGACACCGTGCTGTGCGCCGACGTCGACTACGACAATATGATCACGACCATGGGCTGGCTCAAGGAGCGGCGCGGCGTCGAGGTAGTCAAGATCGCGGCGCCCGATGCCGCCACGGCAACCGTCGAGTCGCTGATCGACTGCTATGCGCAGGCGATGCAGCGCCATCCGAAGCTCAGGATGATGTTGCTCACCCACGTCAACCACCGCAACGGCATGGTCATGCCGGTGGCCGAGATCACGCGCATGGCGCGCGACCGCGGCATCGGCGTCATCGTCGACACGGCGCACGGCTTCGGCCAGCTCGACATGCGCATCCCCGATCTCGGCTGCGACTACGCCGGCATCAACCTGCACAAGTGGATCGGTGCGCCGGTGGGCGTGGGCGCGATCTACATCCGGCGCGGCAGGGTGGCCGATATCGATCCGTATATGGGCGAGAAGGACGGCGACGACATCCGCACCCGGGTGCATACCGGCACCGTCAACTTCGCCGCCTACCTGGCGCTGCCGCTGGCGCTGGAGATCCACGCGCGGATCGGCGTGGCCAACAAGCAGGCGCGCCTGCACCACCTGCGCAACCGCTGGGTGGAGGCGGCGCGGGGGATTGCCGGCATCGAGGTGCTCGCCTCACCCGACCAGCGTCTGACCAGCGCGATCGCCTCGTTCCGCCTGCGCGGCAAGATCTCGGTGGCCGACAATGTCGCGCTGTCGAAGCGGCTGTTGCAGGAACACGGCGTGTTCGCCGTCATGCGCGACGGGTTGGCGTCCGGCGCCTGCGTGCGGGTCACGCCGGCGATCTTCACCCAAGAGGCGCAGGTCGATCGCCTGGTGTCGGCCTTGCGCGCCTGAGGCCTATATCGGCGCAATGAGCCGGCGTATGCGTCCGGTCATATACTGTTGTGGCCGTTGCAATATATGATCGGACGTATTCTTCCTTGTAAAGGGACGCCATGGCAGCTTCCTATCCGCGCGACCTGGCCGGCTACGGCCGCAATCCGCCGCATGCGCGCTGGCCCGGCGGCGCGCGCATTGCCCTGCAGTTCGTCCTGAACTACGAAGAGGGCGCCGAGAACTGCGTGCTGCACGGCGACCCGGCCTCCGAAACCTTCCTGTCCGAGATCGTCGGCGCCAGCGCCTTCCCGGCGCGCCACATGAGCATGGAGTCGCTCTACGAATACGGTTCGCGCGCCGGCCTGTGGCGTTTGCTGCGGCTGTTCGAGGAGCGCCGGCTGCCCCTGACCGTGTTCGGCGTGGCGCAGGCGCTCGAGCGCCATCCCGAGGCCGTCGCCGCGTTTCGCGAATTGGGGCACGAGATCGCCTGCCACGGCCTGCGCTGGATCTCCTATCAAAACGTCGACGAGGCGACCGAGCGCGCCCACATGAAAGAGGCCGTCGAGATCATGCGCTCCCTGCTTGGTGCCGCGCCGCAGGGCTGGTACACGGGTCGCGACTCGCCCAACACGCGCCGGCTGGTGGTCGAGCATGGCGGTTTCGCCTATGACGCCGACCACTACGGCGACGACCTGCCGTTCTGGCAGCGGGTAGACGCGCGCGATGCGGACGGTTTGATCCGCAGTATGCCGCACCTGGTGGTGCCGTACACGCTCGACACCAACGACATGCGCTTCGCCACCGCCCAGGGCTTCAATTCCGGCACCCAGTTCTTCGACTACCTGAAGGACGCCTTCGACGTGCTCTATGCGGAAGGCGATCCCGCCGGCCTGGACCGGCCCAAGATGCTGTCGGTCGGCCTGCACTGCCGCCTGGTGGGGCGGCCCGGGCGCACGGCGGCGCTGGCGCGCTTCCTCGACTATGTAATGCAGCATGACCGTGTCTGGGTGACGCGCCGCATCGATATCGCCAATCACTGGAAAGCGGTGCATCCTTACGTGGAATGACGAGCGAAAGCGCGCGCCTGAGATATTCGAAATTGATGATAATCAATATCAGAAGTTGATGATATGAGGAGGGCCGCCGGATGGTAGCCTTCCGCCCTTGGCGAACACTAAAGTTTCACTCCGAGACAGGCATGTCAGAACCGATCCGATTCCTCTTCCGTGGCGAAGTGCGCGAACTGCGCGATGCGCCGCCCACGCAAACCATCCTGCAGCACCTGCGGGAGGACTTGCGCTGCACGGGCACCAAGGAAGGCTGCGCCGAAGGCGACTGCGGCGCCTGCACCGTAGTGGTCGGCTCGCTGGAAGACGGCCACCTTGCACTCAAGTCCATTAACGCCTGCATCCAGTTCACCCCGACGCTGGACGGCAAGGCGCTGTTCACGGTCGAAGACCTGGCCGCGGCCGACGGCGCGCTGCATCCGGTGCAGCAGGCGCTGGTCGAGTGCCACGGTTCGCAATGCGGCTTCTGCACGCCGGGCTTCGCCATGTCGCTGTGGGGCATGTACATCAAGCAGGAGGGCCGCGCGCCGGCGCGCTGCGAGATCGACGATGCGCTGTCCGGCAATCTGTGCCGCTGCACCGGCTACCGTCCCATCATCGACGCCGCGCGCCGCATGGTCGAACTCCCGCCTGTTGCTTTCGACAAACCTGCGCTGGCCGAGCGCCTGCGCGGCCTGCAGCGCAGCCACGGCTTCAGCTACACGGCCCACGGCCAGCGCTTCCACGTGCCGCGCACGCTGGACGAGGTGGTGGCCTTGCGCGCCGCGCACCCTGAGGCCGTGCTGCTGGCCGGTTCGACCGACGTCGGCCTGTGGGTCACCAAGCAGCTGCGTACGCTGGACGACGTCATCTACCTCGGCCAGGTCGAGGCGCTCAAGAGCGTGCGTATAGATGCCGGCATGCTGGAGATCGGCGCCGGCGTATCGCTTCAGGATGCCTATGCGGCGCTGTGCGAACGTTATCCGGCCGAATTGTCCGAACTGTGGCAGCGCTTCGCTTCGCTCCCGATCCGCAACGCCGGCACCCTGGGCGGCAATGTCGCCAACGGTTCGCCGATCGGCGACTCGATGCCGTGGCTGATCGCGCTGGGCAGCCAGGTGGTCTTGCGCAGCAGCGAGGGCAGCCGCGTGCTGGCGCTGGAAGATTTTTATCTGGGCTACCAGCAGAAAGACCTGCGCGCGGGCGAATTCGTGCAAGCCGTGCGCGTGCCGCTGCCGGTCGCTGGGCTGCGGTTCCGCACCTATAAGCTGGCCAAGCGCTTCGACCAGGACATCTCGGCGGTGTGCGCGGCCTTTGCCGTGACGCTCGACGGCGACACCATCCTTGATGCGCGCATCGCCTTCGGCGGCATGGCGGCCACGCCGAAACGCGCTCACGAAGCCGAAGCGGTGCTGCGGGGCCAGGCCTGGAGCGAAGCCACGCTGCGCACGGCGATGGCGGCGCTCACGCGCGACTACGCGCCGCTGAGCGACGCGCGCGCCTCCGGCAGCTACCGCATGCGCACCGCGCAAAACCTGTTGCACCGCTTCTGGCTGGAGACGCGTCCGGAAAATCCGCTGCCGGCCAGCGCCGTCAATGCCTTTGCCAGCCTGTGAGGGATTGATCATGAACGATGCCGGCTTGAACCGCGTGGACGCCTGGGCCGAAGTCGGCCGCGCCCGCAAGCACGAATCCGCCGAGCTGCACGTGCGCGGCCAGGCCACCTATACCGACGACATCGCCGAACTGGCCGGCACCCTGCACGCAGCCCTCGGCCTGTCGGCGCGCGCGCATGCGCGCGTCAAAGGGATCGACCTGTCTCCGGTCCGCGCCAGCCGCGGCGTGGTCGCGGTGCTGACGGCGCGCGACATCCCCGGCCTGAACGATTGCGGACCGATCATCCACGACGATCCGATCCTGGCCGATGGCCTGGTCCAGTACGTGGGCCAGCCGATCTTCATCGTCGTCGCCGACAGCCATGACAATGCGCGCCGCGCGGCGCGCCTGGCCGTGGTCGACTACGACGACTTGCCTGCCATTCTGACGCCGCAGGCGGCGCGTGCCGCCGCATCGTACGTGCTGCCGCCGATGCGCCTGGCCCGCGGCGATGCGGCGCAGGCGTTCGCAAGCGCGCGGCACGTCGTCAGGGGCGAACTGCACGTGGGCGGCCAGGAACAGTTCTACCTCGAAGGGCAGATCGCCTATGCGATCCCCGGCGAAGACCGCGGCATGCACGTGTACTGCTCGACCCAGCATCCGAGCGAAATGCAGCACGTGGTGGCGCATGCGCTGGGCCTGCACTCGCATCACGTGACGGTCGAGTGCCGCCGCATGGGCGGCGGCTTCGGCGGCAAGGAATCGCAGTCGGCGCTGTGGGCAGCGGCGGCATCCATCGCTGCGGTGCGCACGGGCCGCCCGGTCAAGCTGCGCGCCGACCGCGACGACGATATGCTGGTCACCGGCAAGCGCCACTGCTTCCACTATGAATACGAAGTCGGCTACGACGACGATGGCCGGATCCTGGCGGCGAAGGTCGACATGGTTACCCGCGCCGGCTACTCGGCCGACCTGTCGGGGCCCGTCGCCACGCGCGCGGTCTGCCACTTCGACAACGCCTATTACCTGTCCGACGTCGAGATCCGCGCCGCCTGCGGCAAGACCAATACCCAGTCGAACACGGCATTTCGCGGCTTCGGCGGACCGCAAGGCGCGATTGCCATCGAATACGTGCTCGACGAGATCGCGCGCAATCTCGGGCGCGATGCGCTCGACATCCGGCGCCTGAACCTGTATGGCAAGACGGAGCGCAACGTCACGCCCTTCGGCCAGGAAATCGTCGACAACGTGCTCCCCGAGCTGTTGGCCGAGCTGGAAGCCGACAGCGATTATCGCGCCCGGCGCGCGGCGATCGGCGAGTACAACCGCGCCAGCCCGGTGCTCAAGAAGGGCCTGGCGCTCACGCCGCTCAAGTTCGGCATCGCCTTCAATGTCACTCACCTGAACCAGGCCGGCGCGCTGGTGCACGTGTACGTAGACGGTTCCATCCTGGTCAACCATGGCGGCACCGAGATGGGGCAGGGCATCAACACCAAGGTGATGCAGGTGGTGGCGCATGAGCTGGGCGTGGAACTGGGGCGGGTGCGCGCCACCGCCACCAATACGTCCAAGGTCGCCAACACCTCCGCCACGGCGGCGTCCACCGGCGCGGACCTGAACGGCAAGGCGGCCCAGGATGCGGCGCGCAAGATCCGTGCGCGCCTGGCCGATTTCGCCGCCAGCCAGTACGGCGGCGCAGCCAGCGAGGTGCGCTTCGCGGCCGGGACCGTGTTCGTCGCCAGCTTGACGCTGCCGTTCGAGGAACTGGTGGCGAAAGCCTACCTGGCGCGGGTGCAGCTGTGGTCCGACGGTTTCTATGCGACGCCCGGCCTGCATTGGGACGCCAAGACGATGACCGGCCGGCCATTCTCCTACTTCGCCTATGGCGCGGCGGTGTCCGAAGTCGTGATCGACACGCTCACCGGCGAATGGAAACTGCTGCGCGTGGATGCGCTGTACGACGCCGGCCGCTCGCTGAACCCCGCGATCGACATCGGCCAGGTCGAAGGCGCCTTCATCCAGGGCATGGGCTGGCTGACGACGGAAGAACTGTGGTGGAACCCGGCCGGCAAATTGATGACGCATGCGCCGTCCACCTACAAGATCCCGGCCGTCTCGGATTGTCCCGAGGATTTTCGCGTGCGCCTGTTCGACAACGCCAACGTCGAGGACAGCATCCACCGCTCGAAGGCGGTCGGCGAGCCACCGCTGCTGCTGCCGTTCTCGGTTTTCTTCGCCATCCGCGACGCCATCTCGAGTGTGGGCGATCACAAAATCAATCCGCCGCTAAATGCGCCGGCGACGTCGGAAGAGATCCTGGATGCGATCGCTTTTGTCGAGGCGGCGCGCGCATGACGAACGACTGGCTGCACCCGCACGCAGGCACGGCCGCCGTCCTGGTCACGGTCGCGGCCGTGAAAGGCTCCGTGCCGCGTGAACCGGGGGCGAAGATGCTGGTGCGGGCCGGGGATTTTGACGGCACCATCGGCGGCGGCCACCTCGAGCATCGCGCCCTGGACATCGCACGTGCGATGTTGCAGCTCGGCGAAGCGCGCCGCTTCGAACGCTTTCCACTTGGCCCAAGCCTGGGCCAGTGCTGCGGCGGCGTGGCCTGGCTCGCATTCGAGCGCATGGAAGTTGAACAGATGGACATCCTGCGCGCGCGCCGCCACCAGGACACGTGGCGCCTGGTCGCCCTCGACGGCGCCAGCGAATGGACGCTGCTCGACGAAGCGGGCCGTCACCTCGCCGGCGCGGTCACGACGCCAGCCCTGGAAGCGCAAGGCGGCACGCGCGTCGTCGAAGGCGAGGGCGGCCGCCGCTGGCTGCTGGACGCCGTCCTCGCTCCGCGCGATCACCTGATGCTGTTCGGCGCCGGCCACGTCGGCGCCGCCATCGTGCGCGCGCTGGCGCCTTTGCCTTGCCGCGTCACCTGGGTCGACGAGCGCGACGACCTGTTTTTGGCCGACATTCCCGCCAATGTGACGGTGGAAGCGACCGACACCCCGGAAGCACTGGTTGAGAAAGCCGCCCCCGGCACCAGCTTCCTGGTCATGACCCACAGCCACGCGCTGGATCTGCGCCTGTGCCACGCAATTTTGTCCCGATCAAGCAAGGATTGGTTCGGCCTGATAGGATCGAGTACCAAACGCAGCCAGTTCGAGGCGCGCCTGCGCGAACGCGGCATCGATGCCGCGCGCATCGACGATATGGTGTGCCCGGTCGGCCTGCCCGGCATCGAGGGCAAGGCCCCGGCCGTGATCGCCGCCTCCGTCGCGGCCCAGCTGCTGTCCGTCTGGGAAGCAGCTCACCACCCTGAAGAACAACCGGAACTCTCGTAATGTCCACCGCATCACCCAATCTGCAAGCCTACCGTGCCAGCTTGCTGCACTTTCGCGCCGACCCGGCTTTCGACGACCAGGCCGCGTTGTGGCACGAAGACGGCCTGCTGGTCGTCGAAGATGGCCGCATCAAGGCCGCCGGCGATTACGCTGCGCTGGCGCCGACCCTGCCGCCCGGCCTGGAGCCGGTCGACTACCGCGGCAAGGTGATCGCCCCCGGCTTCATCGACACCCACCTGCATTACCCGCAGACCGACATGATCGCCTCGCCGGCGCCCGGCCTGCTGCCATGGCTGGAGACCTATACCTTCCCGAGCGAGCGTCGCTTCGAGGACCCGGCGCATGCACGCGCCACCGCCGAGTTCTTCCTGGACGAGCTGCTGCGCTGCGGCACCACCACCGCCGTGGTGTACTGCACCGTGCATCCGCAATCGGTCGATGCCTTCTTCGAGGCGAGCGAAGCGCGTAACCTGCGCATGGTGGCCGGCAAGGTGCTGATGGACCGCAACTGCCCGGACTTCCTGCGCGACCTCGAGGGCGACCTGGGGCAGAGCGAAGACCTGATCAACAAATGGCACAAGCGCGGACGGTCGCTGTACGCGATCACGCCGCGCTTCGCCCCGACCTCGACCGACGTCCAGCTGCGCCTGACCGGCGAACTGGCGGCGCGCTACCCGGACACCTTCATCCAGACCCACGTCTCGGAAAACAAGGACGAGTGCACCTGGGTGAAAGAATTGTTTCCGCAGGCCCGCAGCTACCTCGACGTGTACGAACGCTTCGGCCTGATGCGTCCGCGCGCGTTGTTCGGCCACTGCATCTGGCTCGACGACGAAGACTTCGCGCGCATGGCGGCCACCGGGTCGGCCGCCGCCGTGTGCCCGACCTCGAACCTGTTCCTGGGCAGCGGCCTGTTCGACTTCGAACGCGCCGACAGCGCGCGTGCGCTGCTCTCGCTGGGCACCGACGTCGGCGCCGGCACCTCGTTCTCGATGCTGCAGACCATGAATGAAGCCTACAAGGTGGCGCGCCTGAAGGGCAGCTACCTGCCGGCGCTGCGCATGTTCTATCTCGCCACCCTGGGCGCGGCGCGCAGCATGCGCCTGGAAGACACGATCGGCAGCTTCCAGCCCGGCCTGGAAGCCGACTTCGTGGTGCTCGACCGCGAGGCGACGCCGCTGCTGGCGCGCAGGACGGGGCATTGCGACTCGCTGGAGGAACTGCTGTTCGCGCTGGCACTGCTGGGAGACGACCGTACGATCGCCGCGACGTACTCGGGCGGACGCAAGGTGCACCAACGTTGATTTGGCAATATTGCCAATGGTGAACGAAGCAGTTAGAGTGGCGCGATTCAATATTCACCCAGAAAGCACACCATGCACAAGACATTGACCGGCAGCGCGCTGCTGGCGCTGGCCGTGGCCGGCGCCCCGGCCTGGGCCAAGGAGCCCGCCGCCAACGCCAATGAGGCGGCCACCGCCCGCCACTACGCGAGCCTGATCGCGGGCGAGCAGCCGAAGCTGTCCGAGCTGACGATGTTCTTCACGCAGATGCCGAAGGGCGGCGACCTGCACCACCATTATTCGGGTTCGGTGTATGCCGAGACCTATACCGAATTCGTTGACAAGCAGGGCTTCTGCATCAACACGCAGACGTACCGCATCGAGACCGACAAGGCCGTGGTGGCGCGTGAGCTCGCGCGGCCGGCGGCCCAGCGCACCTGCAAGTCGGGCGCCGAGGTGCGCGCCGACGAAGACACCTGGCGCGAAGTGGCCAAGCGCTGGTCGAACAAGGATTTCCACAACCACACCAATCTGCAGCCGGCGCCCGACCAGCGCTTCTTCCAGACCTTCGGCTACTTCGGCCCGGTGGCCAACGACAACCTGCGCGAAGGCCTGCAAGAGATCAAGCAGCGCGCGATCGCGGAAAACGTCGGCTACATCGAAACGATGTTCCTGCTGTCGCCCTTCATCGCCAACCCGGACTTCGACAGTCAGGCCTGGGCCAATGTGAGCGACGACAAGGCGCT
Organism: Massilia sp. CFBP9026; assembly: GCF_034045165.1. Lineage (NCBI taxonomy): Bacteria > Pseudomonadati > Pseudomonadota > Betaproteobacteria > Burkholderiales > Oxalobacteraceae > Massilia > Massilia sp. CFBP9026. The sequence goes on along the minus strand of NZ_JAXCWH010000004.1, from coordinate 187,527 downwards.
CGACAATGCGTTGCGTGCGAAACTGGCTGCACTGGATAAGGATGCTGCTTTCAACAAGTCGATCGACGATTTCGTCCAGCAGATCCATACTGCCTCCGAAGGCATCGACGACGAGCGCTTCACCATGCGCTACCAGAACTACACGCTGCGCCTGCTGAATCCGTCGCAGGTGTTCTCGGCCATGGTGTCGAGCTTCAAGGCGGCAGCCAAGGGCGGGCGTGTCGTCGGACTGAACATCGTGGGCCAGGAAAGCACCCACGTCTCGATGCGCGACTACACCCTGCACATGAAGATGTTCCGCTTCCTGAAGTCGGTCTATCCGGACGTGAAGGTGGCGATGCACGCGGGCGAACTGGCGCTGGGCGACGTGCCGCCGGAAGGCCTGCAGTTCCACATCGACCAGGCGCTGGCGGTGGCGGGCGCCGACCGCATCGGCCATGGCCTGGACCTGGCGCACGAGGCGAATGCCCTGGGCATCATGAAGACCATGCGCGAGAAGGACATCCCGGTCGAGATCAACCTGACCTCGAATGCCTTCATCAGCGGCGTGTCGACCACGAACCATCCGCTGAACCTGTACCGCAAGTATGGCGTTCCCTACGTGATCTCGACCGACGACACCGGCGTGACCCGCCACACGCTGTCGCATGAATACATGCAGTTCGCCAGCCAGTTCAAGCCGAGCTACGCGGAAGTGAAGAAGGCGTCCTACAACAGCATCCGTTATGCTTTCCTGCCCGTGGCGGAAAAGCAACGACTGACCCGGCAGCTGGACCAACGTTACACGGAATTCGAAGCAAAGATCGCGGCGCTCGGCGCCTCGGCGGTCCGCGGTAAATAAAGTGTGACATCCACGGCCCGGCGCCCGCCGGGCCGCTACCTTGTCATAATTCCCTGGTGACTCTTTGGTAATAAGTTAATGCAAAATTAACTTATGTCGCCTTCTCGCTACAAAAATCTTCGTTCCCTACGCACTTCCACTGAATTTTTATCAAAAAAATTCCGTGGGAGAACGCCGCACATATAATCCCGCCTTGTCATATTCCGGCCGGCAGCACTCCGATTATGTCGCGTACAGACAACACTTGGGCGGTGATTTATACGTAAAAGCTCTGAATAACTAAGCCAAATCGAATTTGTCGGCTTGTTCAAAGCTCATGCATATTGGCGGAATTCCGCTGTATCTCATCACTCCGGCGTGTCACTTTGTTGAAACATTGTAACGATACAATCGCAGCCGCTTGCCGGCTGAAGCGCTGCCGCACCAAGCAAAAAATTCAAGCTGTAAATCGTAGGGGAGGGCGTCCGCCCGGGCGTCCAACAATAAATTGAAGTTCTTTTTGGGGTAATCAATGATCACTCAACAACAGATCCGGCTCACCAAGTTGGCGCTGGCTTTGTCGGTTGCGTTGGCGGCTGCGCCGTCGTTCGCACAGAACACCACTTCGGCCATCGGTGGCCGTATTTCGAACGCTGCCGGCGCACCAGCTGCCGGTGCACAAGTGCAGATCCTGCACGTCGAGTCGGGTTCTGTCAGCAATGTCGTCACTGACGCCGAAGGCCGCTACACCGCGCGCGGCCTGCGCGTGGGTGGTCCTTACACCATTACCATCACCAAGGATGGCGTCACCGAGACGCGCAACGACGTCTTCGTCGAGCTGGCGCAGACCGCGACCGTCGACGCGACCGTCGGCATCCAGACCGTGACCGTGGCCGGCTCGGCCGTTCGCTCGGAGATCTTCTCGAGCAACAACATGGGCGCGGGTACCTCGATCAGCAACACCCAGCTGCAGACCCAGGCGTCGATCAACCGCAACCTGCAGGACTACGCCCGCGCCGACCCGCGCGTGTCGCAGACCGACAAGGACCGCGGCGAAATCTCGGTGGCCGGCCAGAACTCGCGCTACAACTCGATGACCATCGACGGCGTCGCGATCAACGACACCTTCGGCCTCGAGTCGAACGGCAGCCCGACCGCACGCCAGCCGATCTCGATCGAAGCGATCCAGTCGGTGCAGGTCAACGTCGCCAACTACGACGTGACCCAGAAAGGCTATACCGGCGCCAACATCAACGCCGTGACCAAGTCGGGCACCAATACCTACAAGGGCGGCGTCTACTACGTCTTCCGCAACGACACCATGGCCGGCGACCGCTACGACGTGGTCACCGACAAATACAGCGACGCGCCGAAGTCGAAGGAAACCACCAAGGGTATCTGGGCATCGGGTCCGCTGATCCAGGACAAGCTGTTCATCTTCGCCCTGGCCGAAAACTTCGAGAGCTCGCGTTCGAGCCCTGACTTCGGACCGATCGGTTCCGGTGCCGGCACCACCGTCGGCATCACCCAGTCGGCCATCGCCGGCGCGCAGCAGATCGCTCAAGGCTACGGTCTCGACATCGGCACCCCGGCCGTCCCGACCGGCGCCATGCTGACCTCGAAAGAGCGCATGGTGAAGTTCGACTGGAACATCACCGACGACCACCGCGCCAACCTGCGCTACGCCAAGACCACCCAGGGCGAGCCGTTCTTCCCGGGCTTCTCGAACACCGGCGTCGGCCTGTCGTCGAGCTTCTACAACCAGGGCAAGGAAATCGAGACCGTCGTCGCCCAAGTGTTCTCGGACTGGACCCCGAACTTCTCGACCGAGTTCAAGTACTCGACCCGCGACTACGATTCGGCCCCGGTCAACGCAACCCGTACGCCATCGATGGCCCTGCAGTTCTCCGGCGCGCTGCCGGCCGACGCACCGGCCGGCCTGGCCAGCGGCAACCGCTTCCTGAACTTCGGTACCGAGCGTAGCCGTCACAACAACGTGCTGGGCAACAAGACCACCGACCTGTACGCCGGCGCCAACTGGATCAAGGGCGATCACGAGATCAAGTTCGGTGTCGACCACACCAAGACCGAGATCTACAACGCCTTCCTGCAAGGCGTGTTCGGCGAATACACCTTCGCCTGCCTGGATTCGGCCGACGCGAACTTCTACAGCTTCGGCGCGCTGCCGAGCTGCGCCCGCGCCACTAACGCGCAGGTCGAAGCCGCCGTGCTCGAGAACTTCCGTCGTGGCCGTCCGCTGAGCTACAGCGTGCAGCGCGCCCTGCCGGGCGCATCGATCGAGAACGCAATCGCCCAGTTCGAGACCAAGAACACCGGTCTGTTCCTGCAGGACACCTGGGCCGTCAACGACCAGCTGACCCTGACCTACGGCGTGCGTTACGACCGTAACGACATCGGCAACCGTCCGCTGTACAACGCCGCCGCGGCCCAGCCGATGGTTGCTGGCAACCCTGCAACCGGCGCGCGCCAGTCGGGCGGCTTCGGTCTGGACAACACCCGGACCATCGACGGCACCGACCTGATCCAGCCGCGTTTCGGCTTCAACTACCGCTTCGACAAGTCGCCGCGTCCGACCCAGCTGCGCGGCGGTTTCGGCCTGTTCCAGGGCGCTGCTGCTGCCGTCTGGATGTCGAACCCGTTCTCGAATCCGGGCGTCGCCACCGCGACCATCAGCTGCTCGGGCGTCGGCGCAACCCGTTGCCCGACCACCGGTGGCCTGATCAGCACGGATCCGGACAACCAGCCGAACGTGTCGGGCGCCGTGCCTGCCGCGAACGTCGACTTCCTGGATCCGGGCTTCCGCCAGCCGGCGATCTGGAAGACCAACCTGGCCTTCGATACCGAACTGCCTTGGGGCGGTCTCGTGTTCGGTGGTGAGCTGCTGTACACCAAGAACAAGCACGCCATCTATTACGAGCACCTGAACCTGGGTGCACCGACCGCGATCGGCGCCGCCGATGGCCGTCAGCTGTTCTGGAACGCAGCCGGCCTGGCAGCGGCCAGCTACGGTGTGTCGAACAATGCAGCGACCCTGATCAGCAACAGCGGCGCAACCAACCGCGCGCTGAGCAACCGCAGCTACAACAACGTGCTGGTGGCGCGCGATACCGACAAGGGCGACGCGAAAGTGATCACCATGTCGCTGTCGCAGCCAATGCAGAAGGGCCTCGGCTGGTCGGTGTCGTACACCTACACCGATGCCACCGAAGTCTCGCCGCTGACCTCGTCGGTGTCGAACTCGAACTTCAACGGCCGTTCGGTGTTCAACCCGAACGAAGAAGTCGCTGCGAACTCGAGCTACGCCATCAAGAACCGTGTGAACGCGTTGCTGAACTTCCAGAAGAAGTTCTTCGACAACTACAACACCCGTTTCGGCGTGTTCTACGAAGGTCGTGAAGGCCGTCCATACAGCTGGACGTTCAACAACGACATGAACGGCGACAACCTGGCCGGTAACGACCTGATGTACATCCCGACCGCGTTCGGTTCCGGCGAAGTCGTGTTCCACGGCGACACCGCGACCAACCACGCGAACGAGCAGCGTTTCTGGGACGTCGTCAACGCCAACAAGGGCCTGCATGGCGCCGCCGGTGGTGTTGTGAAGCGTAACAACAGCACCTCGGAATGGGTCAACACCTTCGACCTGCGCATCAGCCAGGAAATTCCAGGCCTGTTCAAGCGCAACAAGGCGACCTTCACCCTTGACTTCATGAACTTCGGCAATCTGCTGAACAAGAAGTGGGGCCGTACCGAAGAAGTCGCGTTCCAGTCGAATGGCGGCCAAGCACGTAGCTTCGTCGACTTCGCTGGTACCGATGCACAAGGCCGTTACATCTACGTCGTGCGTAACGACGTCGAGCGTCAAGACCTGAAGCAGTCGAAGGGCGAGTCGCAGTGGGCAATCCAGGCAACCCTCAAGTACGAATTCTAAGTATCGGGAATTCGTAGCGTGAGCTAGTCAAGAACGGCCGGTGGAAACACCGGCCGTTTTTCTTTAAAAAATGCGTAGCCCAGCAGCCGTAAGGATTTCCTGCACACAAGCCGCGTGGGATAATGTTGGCTGTCGAGCTAGCTCGAACTCCGTTTTTCCGGACCCGCCGTTCGCGCCGGTCCGCATCCAGTAAAGGTGTTCCCATGATCGTTTCGCGCCGCGCATGCGCCAGTCTTTCCACCCTCACCATGGCGCTGCTGCTGGCCGGCTGCGTCAGCGCGCCCCAGGGCCCGGTGACCCTCAATCTCGTGTCGCTGAACGACTTCCACGGCAACCTCGAGCCGAGCCGCTACGTCCTCAAGCATGCGGATGGCAAGGAAGAAGTCATGCGCGCCGGCGGCGCCGAAGCGGTGGCCGCGGCCCTGCAGGCCTGGCGCAAGGAAGACAAGGATCTGCTGCTGGTATCCACTGGCGACATCGTCGGCGCCAGTCCGGCGCTGTCGTCGCTGTGGGCCGACGAGCCGACGATCGAAGTGATGAATATGCTGAACCTGCGCGCCAGCGCGGTCGGCAACCATGAATTCGACGGCGGCCGCAAGGAACTGCTGCGCCAGCAGAACGGCGGCTGCGATTCGCCGCATCCGACCAAGGCGTGCAAGTTCACCCCGAACTTCGGCGGCGCCAAGTTCACCTACCTCGGCGCCAACGTGATCGACTCGGCCACCGGCAAACCGGTCATCCCGGGCTTCAGGATCGAAGACGTCAAGGGCATCAAGGTCGGCCTGGTCGGCGTGGTGCTGAAGGACACGCCGAACATGGTCGTGGCGTCGGGCATCGCCGGCCTGCGCTTCGGCGACGAGGCCGAGGCGATCAATGCCGCGCTGCCGGCCATGCGCGCCGCCGGCGCGCAGGTGATCGTGGCCCTGGTGCACCAGGGCGGCCGCACGGTGGAGTCGCCGCTGCAGGCCGGCTGCTCGCAGCTCAAGGGCGATATCGTCGACGTGGTAAAGAAGATCGACCCGTCGGTCAAGCTGGTGCTGACCGGCCACTCGCACCAGGGCTATCTGTGCGACGTCGACGGCCGCACCGTGACCCAGGCCGACACCGCCGGCCACCTGCTCACCCGCGTGTCGATGCAGGTCGAACCGAAGACGGGCGCGGTCAGCAATCTGGTCGTCAAGAACGTGGTGATGAAGCCGGGCGAATACCCGGCGGACGCGAAGATGACGGCATTCGTGGCGCAGGTGAAGGAGCGCAGCAAGGAAGCGCTGAATCGTCCAATCGCCAAGGTGGCCGGCGCGCCGGTGCTGCGCAAGACCAATGACTCCGGCGAGTCAGTGCTGGGCAATATGATCGCCGATGCGGCGCTCGATTCGGTCCGTGACTTGGGCGCGCAACTGGCCTTCATGAACAATGGCGGCATCCGCCGCGACCTCGAGGCCTGCCCTGACGGTATGGTGGCCTTCGGCCAGGTCCAGGTGGTGCTCCCGTTCGGTAATACGACGGTCGTGATGGACCTGACCGGCGCCCAGATCCGCGCCCTGCTCGAGCGCCAGTGGGCCGACGGCGTCGATTCGAATTCGTCGGTGCTGCAGATCTCCGAAGGCTTCAGCTATGCCTGGGACCCGAAACGTCCGGCGGGCAGCCGCCTGGTGCCGGGCAGCCTCAAGCTGAACGGCAAGGAGATGCAGGACAGCGCCACTTACCGCATCGCCACCAATAATTTCCTGGCCGAAGGCAGCGACGGCTATCCGGAATTCGGCAAGGGCACGGCGCGCATCGACACCGGCCTGCGCGACCTGGACGGCTTCATCACTTACCTGAAGAAGATCGAAGGGCAGGGCGCCGCCGTCGCCCCCGGGGTTGCCAACTCGACGCCACGCATCCGCAAGGTCAACTGAATCAACAAGGAATCACCATGAAAAAACTCGTATGCGTGCTGGCGCTGACCGGCGTCTTCGCATCGGTGGCCGCGCCCGACGCCGCCGCCTGGGGCCGCGACGGCCACCGCGCCATCGGCGCCATCGCCGACCGGCTGCTCAAGGGCAGCAACGCGCAAAAGGAAATCGCGCTGCTCTTGCAGCCGGGCGAATCGCTGGCGTCGATGGCCAACTGGGCCGACTGCGTCAAGGGCACCTTCTGCGGCCCGCAGACGCCCGAGATGGTCGAGTACGTGGCCGGCAATCCGCGCCACAGCGAATACCACTACACCAATGTGCCGTTCCAGCTGGACCACTACCATGCGCATGGCGTGGGCACGAGCGACGTCGACATCGTGCAGACGCTGGAGCAGTGCATTGCCGTCCTGCAGGGCAAGACCGACCCTGCGCTGAACCCGCACAAGTTCACCAAGCGCCAGGCCCTGATCCTGCTGGCCCACTTCGCAGGCGACATCCACCAGCCTCTGCACGTGGGTTCGGCCTTCGTTTCCAAGGACGGCAAGTTCGTGGTGCCGAAAAACCGCGCCGAGATCGACGAGACCCTGGTCTTCGATTCGCGCGGCGGCAACAACCTGCTGCTGGATAACGAGCGCCTGTCCACCCTGTCGGCTGGCGTCATCCCGGCCGGCGAGCCGGTCGTCGTCAAGGAAGGCGTGCCGGCGGCGCTGACCAAGCCGTTCCACTCCTATTGGGACACTACCACGGTCGACTACGCCTTCCGCCGCATCAAGACCCGCACGCCGGAGCAGTTCGCCGACGTCGCGGTCGCCAGCCAGCCGCAGCTGAAAAAAGCGCAGGGCGACGTCTCGACCTGGCCGGTGCAGTGGGTCGAAGATGGCCTGGTCTCGGCCAAGCTGGCCTACAAGGACGTGGTGCCGGGCAAGCTGACTCCGCAGACCAGCAAGAAGGGCGAGACCTATTACACCTTCGCGCTGGAAGTGCCGCAGAACTATCCGGTGCCGAGCTCCGAGATCGCCAAGACCCAGCTGATCAAGGGTGGCTACAACCTGGCGGCGATGCTGCAGGCGATCTGGCCGTAAGAGTTAGCTGGAAAACCGTCGTTCCCGCGAAGGCGGGAACCTAAGTTGCTCGAGTCGCCAAAAACCATCACGCTTAGTGGTGCTACGCGCAAACTTGGATTCCCGCCTGCGCGGGAATGACGTATCAAAGGTGCGGGCCTGTGTTGGCGTTAGAATCTGGTCAACCTGTGAACCGATTCCGAGGCCTCATGATCCCTCCCTACAAGGCTGCCGTCAGCGCCTGCTTGTTATTCACCGCTGCTGCGCATGCCAGCGCTCGATCGCCCGAACCGGCCGGCTTGCCGCTCTGGGAATTCGGCGTGGGCGCCTTCGGCCTCACCGCGCCGGCCTATCCCGGCGCCGACGATCGCAACAACCGCGTCCTGCCGCTGCCCTATCTGCTGTACCGCGGCGAAGTGCTGCGCGCCGACCAGTCGGGCATTGGGGCGCGCCTGTTCCGCTCCGACCGGCTCGAGTTCGACGTCGGCCTGGCGGGCGCCTTGCCATCCGATTCGGACGACGTCGAGATCCGCGCCGGCATGCCCGACCTGGGCGCGCTGTTCGAATTCGGCCCGCGCCTGAAGATCCGGGTGGCCGATTTCGACGATCGCAGCCGCCTGCGCGCCGAGTTGCCGCTGCGCGCCGTGATCGAGGCAAGGGGAGGATTGCGGCGCCAGGGCTGGACCTTCGAGCCCAAGCTGGCGTATGAGACCCGCGGCGAGCGCGGCTTGTGGAGCGTCGAGGGGAATGTGTCGGTCGTGTTCGGCGACAAGCGCATCAACCGTTATTTCTACGAGGTGCAGCCGCAGTATGCCAATGTGTCGCGCGCCGCCTATGGCGCCGACGCCGGCCTGATGCTGACGCGCGTCGGGCTGTTCGCCACGCGCCAATTGAATCCCGATGTGCGCCTGTTCGGCTTCGTGCGTTTCGAATCGTATGCCGGTAGCGCCAATCGCGACAGCCCGCTGCACCTCAAGAATACCGGCACCTCGGCCGGCATCGGCTTTGCCTGGACCCTGGCGCGTTCCAGCCGCCGTGCCGCGGGTTACGAGCCGGTCGATCCGGTCACGCCATAAAAAAACGCCGGGACTCGCCCGGCGGTAGGGTGGGCGGCTGTGCCGCCCACGCGGTGATGGTTGGCGGCCAGATCATCCGGCGCGAAATCGGAGCCGGTAACCATCACCGCGTGGACGGCGTAGCCGTCCACCCTACGCGTCAGTCTGTCTGGCGCATCGTCAGTGCCGGACGGCCGGCGTTCTTGAGCGAAGGGCGGCCAGCAACCGCTTCAGGCTCGAAACGGAAGGTCGACACCAGCTGCGACAGCAATTGCGCCTGTTCGCGCATCGAGGTCGACGCGGCCGCCGCTTCTTCCACCAGCGCCGCGTTCTGCTGCGTCACCTGGTCCATCTGGGCGATCGCCTGGTTCACCTGCTCGATGCCGGCCGACTGCTCCTGGCTGGCCATGGCGATGCCCGACATGATCGCGGTGACACGGCCGATGCTGTCCACGATTTCCTGCATGGTGCTGCCGGCGTCCGACACCAGGCGGCTGCCTTCCTCGACCTTGGCGCTCGAGTCGCCGATCAGGGTCTTGATTTCCTTGGCCGCCGCCGCCGAGCGCTGGGCCAGGTTGCGCACTTCGCTTGCCACGACCGCGAAGCCGCGGCCCTGCTCACCGGCGCGCGCCGCTTCCACGGCCGCATTCAGCGCCAGGATATTGGTCTGGAAGGCGATGCCATCGATGACGCCGATGATGTCCGAGATTTTCTTCGACGAATCGGTGATCGCATCCATGGTCTGCACCACGCGGCCGACGGTCTCGCCGCCGCGGCCCGCCACCTGCGAGGCGGTCTGCGCCAGCGCATTGGCTTCACGTGCATTGTCGGCGTTCTGCTTCACGGTCGAGGTCAGTTCTTCCATCGACGACGCGGTCTCTTCCAGCGCGCCGGCCTGCTGCTCGGTGCGCGACGACAGTTCGAGGTTGCCGGCCGAGATCTGGTCGGCGGCTTCGACGATGGTCTCGGTGCCGCTGCGCACCTGGCCGACGATGCCCACCAGGTTGTCGTTCATGTCCTTCAGGGCGCCCATCAGCACGCCGGTTTCATTGCGGCCTTGCGCGACGATGCGGCTGCTCAGGTCACCGGTGGCGACGGTCTGGGCCACGGCGACCGCTTCTTCCAGTGGCGCGGTGATGCGGCGGCCGATCCACCAGGCGAAGACGGCGCCGGCCACCAGGGCGACCACGGCCAGGATCAGCTGCAGGTTCAGGCTGGTCTTGAAGCCGTCGTCGATCGACTGCGCATCGGCTTCGACCACCTTCTTCTGGTACTCGACGATCGCGCGCAGGCTCTCGACGTACGACTTCACGCGCGGCAGCATGTCCTTGGCCAGGAATTCACGCACCGCTTCGTCGTCGCCAGCGGCCTTTTTCTCCAGCACGCTCTTGCGCGCGGCGCGGTAGCCTTCACGCTGCTCGTCGACCTTGTCGAACAAGGCCATCGCCGCGGCGTCGTCCTTCAGGCTTTCGATGAGCCCCTTGTGCAGCACGTCCGAACGCTTGGACGAGGAGGCGATATCGCCAAGGAAGTATTTCTCGTCCGCTGGATCGGCCATCTTGATAGCGGCGATCGTGCGCGCCGCATTGGTCTCGATGATGGCCTGCCATTCCTGCAGCATCGCCAGACGTTCCATGCTCTGGGTGGTCAGCTTGTCGGTCAGGTCTTCGGCCTTCTTGGTCTGGATCAGGCCGATGCCGACCAGGATCAGCATGGCCGCCAGCAGGGTGGCAAAGCCGCCAAACAGAAGACTGCGCAGCTTGATGTTCTCGATTGCCATAAGTTTCCTATAGAGAAAATTTGGACGCCAACGAGGAGAGTCTGTTCGTTGCCGTACGGAAAGTCGGTATTTTCTCAGACTCGACAGCAATTGCAGTACAAGATTGCATTTTGTATGCCAAATTTCTTGATATGTGTGGCAATGCAGTCACGTTCACTTGTCATCACAACAAGTTATAGCTGATTTTGAACAGGGAAGCGGGGAGGGATGAACAGCAAATACCTGCCCGCGAGCGCGGGCAGGTGAAGGTATTGCTTAACGCGACTTGACGAAGGGCTTGCCCAGCGCCTTCGGCGCCACCGACTTGGCCATCAGGCCGGCCAGCACGACCACGGTGACGATGTACGGGATCATCTGGATCAGCGAACCCGGGATGCGGCCCACGACCGGCAGGTCAACGCCTTCGATCTGGATTTGCACGGCCGAGAAGAAGCCGAACATCATGCAGCCCAGCACCGTGTACAGCGGACGCCAGTTGCCGAACACCAGGGCGGTCAGCGCCAAATAGCCGGCGCCGGCCGACATATCGCGCAAGAAGAAGCCGCTCTGGACGATCGACAGGTAGGCGCCCGAGAATGAGCACAGCACGCCGGCGATGATCATCGCCATGTAGCGGGTGCGCTGGACCGGGATGCCGGCGGCGTCGGCCGCGTGCGGGTTTTCTCCGCAGGCGCGCAGGCGCAGGCCGAAGCGGCTGTGGAACAGCACCCAGTGCACGATCGGCAGCAGGGCGAAGGCGAAGTACACCAGCGGCGAATGGCCGCCGATCAGGCGCGTCCAGACCCAGCCCAGGCCGGGAATGTCGGCCACCAGTTCCGAGCCGGGCAGCACCACGGTCGACAGGCGCGCCTCGCCCAGGTCCGGCGTGCGGCCGCCCTGCTGGAAGAAGTACTGGGCCACGACAAACGTCAGGCCGCTCATCGCGATATTGATGGCGATGCCCGCCACCAGCTGGTTGCCCTTCTGGGTGATCGAGACGAAGGCCTGGATCAGGGCCAGGGCGCAGGAGGCGAGGATGCCGGCGGCGATGCCGATCCACGGGTCCTGGTAGGTGTAGGCGACGCCGGCCGAGACAAAGGCCGAGGCCAGGATCTTGCCCTCGAGGCCGATGTCGACCACGCCGCTGCGCTCGGCGAACAGGCCGGCCATGGCCGCGAAGATCAGCACCGGCGCATTGCGGATGGTGGAGACGACGATGCTGGCGAACTGGAAGTCTTCCATGGCTTATCCCTTGCTGCTACGAGTGGCGTTGATCAGTTTCAGCAGCGCCGGTCCGTACATGTTTTCCATGGCGCCGCAGAACAGGATGATCAGGCCCTGGATGAAAATGAAGGTCTCTTGCGGGATGTTCGGCTTTTCCAGCGACAGGTCGAAACCGCCCTGGATCAGCGCGCCGAACAGCACCGACGACAGCAGGATGCCGACCGGATGCTGGCGGCCCATCAGCGCGATCGCGATGCCGATGAAGCCGGCGCCGGCCGGGAAGTTCAGGCTCAGGTAGTGGGTCGAACCGAGGATCGAGTTCACCGCCGCCAAGCCGGCGAGGGCGCCCGAGATCAGCATCGCGACGATGATGGTGCGGCTGATGCGCACGCCCGCGTAGTGGGCGGCGTGGGCATTCAGGCCGGTCGCCTGCAGTTTATAGCCCCAGCTCGAGCGCGACACTGCCACCCAGTAGACCACCAGGGCGATCAGGGCCAGGATGAAGGCGAGATTGAGCGGGGTGTTCTCGCCGAAGAACGGCAGCCAGGTCGACAGCTGCGGGATCATGGCGGCATCCGAGAACACGCGGCTGGCCGGGTTTTGGTCGCCCTCGGGGATCATGTACTTGACGATGATGAAGTTCATCAGGCCGGCGGCGATGAAGTTGAACATGATGGTCGTGACCACCACGTGGCTGCCGCGCTTGGCCTGCAGGTAGCCGGGCAGGAAGGCCCAGCCCGCGCCGAATACGGCGCTGGCGACGATCGCCAGCGGAATCAGGAGCCAGGCGGAGAGCGACGCGTCGAACGCCAGCATGGCCAGGGTCAGGCCCAGGCCGCCCAGGTACATCTGGCCTTCGGCGCCGATGTTGAACAGGCCCGCCTTCATCGCGATCGACACGGCCAGGCCCGTGAATACGAAGGTCGACGCGTAGAACAGTGTATAGGAGAGGCCCTCCGGATTGATGACGGCGCTGTTGACGAGGATCTGCAGCGATTCGACCGGGCTCTCGCCCAGCAGGTGGATGACCAGCGCGGCGACCAGCAGCGCGGACAGCAGGTTCAGGACCGGCAGGACGAAGCCCGAGGCCCAGCGTGGAAGTTCAGTCGTTTTCATGATTTGTGCATCCCGCCCATCAAGAGGCCAATGCGGGTGGTGTCGAATTCGTCAATATGGAGTTCGCCGGTGACGCGGCCGCCCGACATCACGACGATGCGGTCGGCCAGGGCGCGCACTTCTTCCAGCTCGGTCGACACCAGCAGGATGGCCACGCCTTCGTCGCGCAGGCGCAGCAGCTGGGTGTGGATACTCTCGATGGTGCCGATGTCGACGCCGCGGGTCGGCTGGCCGACCAGCATCAGCTTCGGCGCGGCCGACACTTCGCGCGCGATCACGACCTTCTGCTGGTTACCGCCCGAGAGCAGGCCGATGCGCACATTGGGGTCTTTCGGACGCACGTCGAATTGTTCGAGCAGGTGGGCGCAGCGCTGGGCGATGGCGTCGAAGTCGAACAGGCCGCGCTTCGTGACGCGGTCCTGGTAGCCGAACACGGTGTTCTGCATGACCGAGAAATCCTTGATCACGCCATCGCGCAGGCGGTCTTCGGGTACGTGGCCGATGCCGAGGTCACGGAAGGTGGCGGGCAGGCCGTCGGCGTTCGAGCGGCCGGCGAAGGGCAGCGGCGCGCCTTCCATCGTCACCGTGCCGGAGGTCGGGAGGCGCATTCCGGACAGGATTTCCATCAGCTCGCTCTGGCCATTGCCCGAGACGCCGGCGATGGCGACGATCTCGCCGGCGCGCACGTTAAGAAAGATGTCGGCCAGCAGCTGGACGCCGTTGGCGTCCTTCAGTTGCAGGTTCTCGACCTGCAGCACCGGCGCGCCGGGGGCGTGCGGCTTGCGCGGCAGGTTGCCCTCGATCGGGCGGCCCACCATCATGTTGGCCAGCTGCTCTTTCGAGGTGTCGCGGGTGGCGACGGCGCCGGCCACGCGGCCCGCGCGCATCACGGTCACCTGGTCCGTGATCTCCATGATCTCGCCCAGCTTGTGGGTGATCAGGATGATGGTCTTGCCCTGTTCCTTGAACAGCCGCAGGATGTCGAACAGCGAGGCGATTTCTTGCGTGGTCAGCACCGCGGTCGGCTCGTCCAGGATCAGGATCTCGGCGCTGCGGTAGATTTGCTTGAGGATCTCGACGCGCTGCTGGGCGCCGACCGACAGCGTCGAGATGACCGCCAGCGGGTCGACGTCGAGGTGGTAGCGGGCGCAGATCTCGCGCAGCTTCGCTTCCGTCTCAAGGCGCTTCTTCGACAATTTGAAGCCGCCCTCGGCGCCCAGCATCACGTTATCGAGCACGGTCATGTTCTCGACCAGCATGAAGTGCTGGTGGACCATGCCGATGCCCAGGTCGATCGCTTCCTGGCTGGAGCGGATCTTCTGCTCGGCGCCGTTGATGACGAGCTGCCCGCTGTCGGCATGATAGTAGCCGTACAGGATGCTCATCAGGGTGGATTTGCCGGCGCCATTTTCGCCGATCACGCCATGGATCGAGCCCTTGGCGATCGAGAAGCTGACATCGGCATTCGCCTGCACCGGCCCGAAGGCCTTGCTGATATTGCGAAATTCTACGGCTGGCTGCATTGCGATCTGTCGTAAATATGTGTGTGCTTATCATTCAAAAGCGCGCCGGGCCGGGATCAACCGGCGCGGCGCGCTTCGAATGGGAATTGGTCGATCAGACCGGGCAGCTGCTGCCTGCGCGGTAATCGATGACCTTGATCTTGCCGTTGATGATGTCGGTGCGCACGGCGTTGACGCGCTTTTCGATCTCTGGCGTAACGACCTTGCGGTTGTCCTTGTCCAGCACCCAGTCGACACCGCCTTCCTTCAGGCCCTTGTAATGCACGCCGGCTTTCCAGGTGCCGTTCTTGACGCCCATGAAGGAGTCGTACACGGCCACGTCGACGCGCTTGATCATCGAGGTCAGCATCGTGCCCGGGTGCAGGTAGTTCTGGTTCGAATCGACGCCGATCGCCAGCTTGCCTTGTTCCTTGGCCGCCTGCAGCGTGCCCATGCCGCTGCCGCCCGCCACTGCGAACACGACGTCGACGCCGCGCGCGAACTGCGCGCGCGCCAGCTCGCCGCCCTTGGCCGGGTCATTCCAGGCGGCGGCGGTGGTGCCGACCATGTTCTGGACGATCTCGATCTTCGGCGCTTGCGCCTTGGCGCCCTGGTTGTAGCCGCAGGCGAAGGCGCGGATCAGCGGGATATCCATGCCGCCCACGAAGCCGAGCTTCTTGGACTTGGACGCCATGGCGGCGGCGACGCCGACCAGGTAGGAGCCTTCCTGTTCCTTGAACATCACCGATTCGATATTGGCGCCTTGCGCCACGCTGTCGATCAGCACGAAGCGCACGTTCGGGAATTCACGGGCGACTTTTTGCACGGCCTGGGTTTGCGAGAAACCGATGGCGGCGATCATGTCGACCTTCTTGCGCGCCAGGCCGCGCATGACTTGCTCGGCCTGGGTATCGCTATTGGCCTGGACCTCGAACACCTTGACGCCGGTCTCTTTCGAGAAGCGTTGCAGGCCTTCGAAGGCCGACTGATTGAACGATTTGTCGAATTTGCCGCCCGCATCGTAGACCATGCCGAGCTTCGGCTGCGCGATCGGACCTGCTGCCGGCGCGGCGAAAGCACTGCCGGCGACGCACAGCGCCGCAATGGTCATGCTGAGTTGCTTAAATTTCATCAATGGGCTCCTGGAATAGCGGTATTGTACCCGCGGCATGGCGTCCGATGGGTAGGGGCTGCGCAATTGCTACCTCGAGCGGTAAGGCGGGAGAGGACACTTCGCGCTGCGCGATTGTGTCAGCCCGGCGATCCGCTGGGGGTTACGATTTGTTTCTGGCGACTATTTTCTCAGCAGATGGGCTTACGTGTAGCACGGCCACAACATGCTGGGAGGGTCGATTTGGCTGAAGTCAATACGAATTTGGCAAAATCATGAGCAAGCTCACGCCATTCCAGCGCAAGCTGTCAAATATGCATCAACCTACAAGTTGGTGACAAATACGATTTTACTTGCCAATTTATTCGTTGGAAATATAACTGCTGGCAACTTTCAGCAATTATTTTGTCGCGAGGTCGAAATCGGCAGGCGTAGGCACCGCCTCGGCGGGTGGTTCGGCATTGGCCACGGCGTCCGCGACGGCTGCCGCGGCGGCCGGCGTCACCGGCTGGCTGAACTGGCGGGTGAGGAAGCCGGCGATCAGGTCTTGCGTCGCTTCCAGGTAGGGGATGTTCATGTGGTCGGAATCGGGCACGACGTCGTCCGCCACCAGCTGGCCCAGCTTGGCCACCAGCAGGTCGGTATGCGTGTGCGGCACCACGTCGTCGCTGGCCGCGCGCAGCACATAGGTCGGCGCCTTGAGCGAAGGCGCGTACTTGATCGACTCGAAGCGGTGCTGCAGCATGTACTCGATCGGCATCACGCGGAAGCGCCGCTTGGCGATCGCCAGGATCGAATCGTAGGGCGTGATCAGGACCACGGAATGCGCGGGCCGTTCCTTGGCCACCTGCACCGCGACGCCGGAGCCCAGGCTGCGGCCGACCACGGCGATCCGGTGCGGATCGACCTGGCCGCGCGTGGCGAGCCAGTCGTACAGCAGGCAGCCGTCTTCGATCATGTGGATCTCGGCCGGCACGCCCTGCGATTCGCCATAGCCGCGGTAGTTCATCGCCAGCACGGTCATATTGGGGAACAGCTTGCCCGCATCGCGCACCACCCAGGACACTTCTTCGGAACGGCCGCCGAAATACAGCACCGCCGGGCGCGGACCGGGAATGGTCGGGGTCATCAGCCAGCCGGACAGGCGGGTGCCATCGTTGG
Source organism: Massilia sp. CFBP9026 (assembly GCF_034045165.1). Taxonomy (NCBI): domain Bacteria; kingdom Pseudomonadati; phylum Pseudomonadota; class Betaproteobacteria; order Burkholderiales; family Oxalobacteraceae; genus Massilia; species Massilia sp. CFBP9026. The sequence continues at coordinate 170,868 of NZ_JAXCWH010000004.1, read as the reverse complement.
CGCGCAAGACCACCGGACGGGTGCGGTGACCGCTGCTGCGCGGGCTTTTGACTTCGCGCTCGAGCGTCGGATTGAAGACCAGGCGGCGCTGGTTGGCGGCAACGGCCGCCGTCAGCCCCAGCCACAGCATGCTGGCAAAGCCCGTGATCCCCGCCGCCATTTTCTTCGACATATCCATGACTGATAGTCTACGCCAACCGTTGAGTTTTGTTCTGTGTGACAGCTCTCACTGTTGGGCAGCCCATGCGGAATGGGTTAAAAAGTTGTTTTAAACCAACATCGAGCACTGCCGTTGTGCTGGTGTTCCGATCGTGCAATTGCGGTTACGATGTGGATTCACCTTTAGCCAACGCCCCCCTGGAGACGCCGTGCATTATCTGCTCACCTATGACCTTGCCCCCGACTACCTCGAGCGCCGCGGCGAATTCCGCGATGAACACCTGAAGCTGGCCTGGGAAGCGCAGGAACGCGGTGAGCTAATCCTGGCCGGCGCGCTGACCGACCCGGCCGATCATGCGGTGCTGGTCTTCGATTGCGAGACGGCCGAACCGGTCCAGCTGTTCGCGGCACGCGACCCCTACGTGACGAACGGCCTGGTGCGCGCCTTCCACGTGCGCCAGTGGAATACGGTCGTGGGTGACCTGGCGAGCAATCCCGTCAGGCCGGCCTGAATTCTTGCCGGATTAACACACCAGATCGGGTAACATCCTCGGCTTGTCGAATATTGCCGGGGAATCCATGCAATCTGCTGTCAATCTGTGGCCACTGCTCGGCGTGGTCGTCGTCGTCGCCGGCTTCCTGCTGCGCGCCAATCCGGTGCTGGTCGCCGTTGCCGCCTGCGGCGTGACCGGCGTCGCGGCCGCCATGCCCGTCATGGCCCTGCTCGAGTCGCTCGGCACCGCCTTCGTCAAGACGCGCAACCTTCCCCTGATCCTGCTGCTGCCGCTGGCCGCGATCGGCCTGCTGGAGCGCTTCGGCCTGCGCGAGCAGGCGCAATCGGTGATCGCCAGGGTGCGCTCGGCCACCGCTGGCCGCCTGTTGATCGTCTACCTGTTCGCGCGTGAGAGCACTGCCGCGATGGGCCTGACCAGCCTGGGCGGCCATCCGACGATGGTGCGGCCGCTGGTCGCGCCGATGGCCGAGGCGGCCGCGGAAGCGCAGCACGGCAAGCTGCCCGAGCGCGTGCGCCACCGCATCCGCGCGATGTCGGCAGCCACCGACAATATCGGCCTGTTCTTCGGCGAAGACATCTTTGTCGCCTTCGGCGCCATCGTCCTGATGCACACGATCCTGCAGGCCGAGGGCATCGAGGTCAATCCGTTGCACATCGCGCTGTGGGGCATCCCGACCGCGATCACCGCCTTCGTGATTCATGCCTGGAACCTGCGCCGGCTCGATGCCGAAATCAAGCGTGAAGTGTCGGCAGCGAAGGAGGCGGCATGACCCTCACCATCGACCACTTCTACATCCTGGTCGGCCTGCTGCTCGCAAGCGTGGCCATCATGAGCCTGATGGACCGCAGCAATCCGCGCCGTGTCACCACCGCGCTGTTCTGGGGCCTGTATGCCTTGCTTTACCTGGCCGGCGAGCGCATGCCGCCGGCGGCGGTCGGCGCCCTGATGATCGTCATGGCCTTGCTGGCCGGCTTCGGCGGCGTCAAGGCCGGCGCGCCGAAGGCCCTGGAGCCGGAGGCGCGCCGCGCCAGCGCCGCGCGCCTGGGCAACCGCATCTTCATTCCGGCGCTGCTGCTGCCGCTGGTGACCGTGATCGGCGCCACCGTGCTCAAGGACGTGCAGATCGGCGGACTGCCGATGCTCGATCCGGCCCACCTGACCCTGGTCAGCATGGGTTGCGGCGCGATCGTGGCCCTGATCGCCGCCTGCTGGCTGACGCGCGCGACGCCGCTGCAGGGCGTGCGCGAGGCGCGGCGCCTGATCGACGCCATGAGCTGGGCGGTGGTGTTGCCGCACATCCTGGCGGTGTTGGGACTGCTGTTCTCGGAAGCCGGCGTCGGCAAGGCGGTGGCGCACCTGACGACCACGTATATCGGCCTGGATTCGGCATTCGTCGCGGTAGCGGTGTACTGTATCGGCATGGCGCTGTTCACCATCGTGATGGGTAACGGCTTTGCCGCCTTCCCGGTGATGGCGGGCGGCGTCGGCATCCCGGTGCTGATCGGCGTGTATGGCGCCAATCCGGCGGTGATGGCGGCGATCGGCATGTTCAGCGCGTACTGCGGCACCCTGATGACACCGATGGCGGCGAACTTCAATATCGTGCCGGCGGCGCTGCTCGAGCTGCCCGACAAGAACGCGGTGATCCGCGCCCAGATACCGAGCGCGCTGCCGATCCTGATAGCGAATATCTTCCTGCTGTATTTTTTGATGAACCTGTGAGGCCGCGATGATCAAGACCGTACTGCTTACCGGCTTCGAGCCGTTCAATGGCGCCAGCATCAACCCGGCCTGGGAAGCGGTGCGCGCGCTCGAAGGCTGGCGCGGCGAACACTTCCGGGTCGAGGTGCGCCAGCTGCCCTGCGTGTTCGGGCAGGCGATCGAAGACCTGGTGGCCATGGTCGACGAACTGCATCCGGATGTGGTGATTGCGGTCGGCCAGGCCGGCGGCCGGCCCGATATCTCGGTCGAGCGCGTGGCGATCAACGTCGACGATGCATCGATTCTCGACAACGGCGGCCAGCAGCCGGTGGATGCGGCCATTGCTTCGGATGGTCCCGCCGCCTATTTCTCGACCTTGCCGATCAAGGCCATCGTGCGTGCGCTGCGTGAGAAGGGGCTGGTGGCCGGGGTGTCGCAGACTGCCGGGACCTTCGTGTGCAACCACGTGTTTTATGGGTTGATGCACCACGCGTCTGTACAGCCGCAGCCAATCAAGGCGGGTTTCATCCACGTGCCTTTCTTGCCGGAACAGGCCGCGGCGCGTCCCGATGCGCCGCCGTCGATGGCGCTGGACGACATCATTGCCGGCATCAAGCTGGCGGTGGAAACGACCGTGAGCGTCGACGCCGACGTGCGCGAAACGGGCGGCGCCACGCACTAGTTCAACATCGGCCGGCCATCATGCTCAAGTCGCTCGCACTGACCGCGCTTACTGTATTGACGGCATGGCTGCTCATTCCGGTCTTCATCCTGCCGCCGCTGGCGTTTTATTACGGCTACCAGGGCTATCGGCGGCGCCACGATGGCAGGACACGCACGAGCATTGGCACGAAGCTCCTGTCATCGATCCCGATGCTGCTTGCCGCAGCTGTATTCTGCTTCGGGATATTCCTGATCACGACCCAGTATCGGGCTTGAGAACACCACTTCATGCGCTGTGGGTACGAGAAATCCGACAAGCGGACAGTCTTCGCGCTGGCACTATTGCTGAGCACTCGGTGAATAAAATACGTTCACCATGTGCTCAAGCGAGGGATGATGCCGTTGCGGATACCGAACCAATCGAGAAGGCGGAGGGAAGGCTGTTACTGTGGGCGATGCAGCGCCTCCAGCGGCCGGCGAAAGCACGTGCACAGCAAAACCTGCGTCGGCCATCCTCCCGGGTCGGGAAGCGCCGAGCTGGAGGTGGCCTGCCGGCGCATCCGTCGCGAGCAGGCCGGCTGATGCGGCCCCCCGGTCGTCGGCACTTCAAGGTCGTGGCTGGGCGAGCAGGAACAGCAGCGGGATGTCCAGCCTGGCCGACCAGGCCTTCTCGCTGTGATCGGTGCCCGGGAATACCCGCTCCAGGTAATTCGCATCCGTGTAACCGCGTTCGCGGATGACTTCACCGCCGAACTCGAAGCTGGGGCCATACAGCGCATCCAGTGTCTCGGTACCGCGGTCCAGGTACAGGCGGTGTCCGGCCGGATCCGGCAGGTGCTTGCTCAGGTAGGCGAAGGTGGCCATCGGGATCGCGGCGTTGCGCTCGAACGTGCCGATCCAGTGGACGGACAGCCCGGCAGCACCGCCGAATACCTGAGGATACTCGCTCATGGCATAGACCGACAGGACGGCGCCCCGGCTCGAACCCATGATGAACGTCGACTCCCGCTCGCGCCGGGTGGCATAACGGCTGTCGATCATCGGCTTGAGCTCATCGACGAGATAGCGCAGGTAGTCGTCCGACCGCGCCCCTTGTTTCATATAGCTCTCGAGCGTTGACTTGTATTTTCCCGGAGCCAGGCGCTCCAGCACTTTCCGTGGAAAGTATTCCGCGTCCCGGAACTCGCCCCGGTTCCAGATGCCGACAACGATCGTCGGCGGAATCCGGCCGCTGCGCATCAGCTGATCGAGTGCGATGTCAACGTGCCAGGACTGCTGGTTCATGGTGATCGTGGGGTCGAACAGCATCTGGCCATCATGCATGTACAACACCTGGAAACGCTGGCCCTGGCCGGCACGCTCGGCGTAATCGGCGGGCAGCCATACGTCCACCGGTCGCTGCTCGATATGGCGCGAGGGCAGGTCGATGCGTTCCAGTCGGCCGGTCGAAGGCTTGGGCTGTGGACCTTGTGCCAGGGCGGAAGGCAGCGTCAGGGCGGTGGCCATGCAAACGATCGCGGCGAGGATGAATAGAGGGCGGGACTGCATGAATGTTCTAACCGGTTATCAGGAAGTTCTATGAGGTGCTCATTATGCCGTGGCGCAGCGTCTCCTCTGCCTGGTATCCATGAAGTCCGGCCTGGTTCAAGAAAAAATACTCATCGTTGACCATAGGAAATTTAAGTAGTATTGTATGTGCATGTTTTCGACATCTGCCGAATGCAGCAAGTCGACAGATGTTCAACCTACAGGGAGCCTGAAATGAATGCGCTTGATAAAACAAAGCCCGTGAATGACCATCGCACCGCCCGCAATGTTTCCGACCACGTCGCACTTGGGCTGACGCTGATGCTGCGCTTCTTTGCGGATACATTTTTTGCTAAACGCTACGGCAACCGGGCGATCGTGCTGGAAACCGTGGCCGCCGTGCCAGGCATGGTTGGCGGCATGCTGGTGCACCTGCGTTGTCTGCGCTGGATGGTCGAGGACCAGGGCTGGATCCGCACCCTGCTCGATGAAGCGGAAAATGAACGCATGCACTTGATGACCTTCGTACAGATCGCAAAACCAAACTGGTTCGAGCGTCTGGTCATCCTGATGGTGCAAGCCCTGTTCTTCGTCGCGTTCTTCCTGCTGTACCTGACTTCACCAAAGACCGCGCACCGCCTGGTGGGGTATTTCGAAGAGCAGGCAGTCATCAGCTACACGCTGTATCTGGCGGAGATCGATGCCGGCCGCGTGGAAAATGTCGCGGCGCCAGAGATCGCGATTGCGTACTGGAACCTGCCTGCCAATGCCCGCTTGCGCGACGTGGTGCTGGTCGTGCGCCAGGATGAGATGGGCCATCGCGATGTCAACCACGGATTCGCCGACGCCCTGACTCCGGTAGAGGTCAATCAGAACGCATGAGCATGGCGTCTTGCCCGGTCGCGGCCAGCCGGATCCTGGCGCTGACGCTACCGGAGACGCGCGAAGAACCGCTTCAGCAAGCCGGCTAGCCGTCGCAACATCCGTGCCTCGAAGGCGAGCACGCGCATCAGCCAGGGCGGCAAGGGAACATCCCTGGCCAGCTTGTCCGCGATGTCTTCCGGTGTCGAGTCGGACGTGAACACCGCCTTGTAGAAGCTGAACAGGATTTTCACTTCGAACAGGACGATCACGGCGATGGCCAGCGTGCGCAGCCAGGCGATGGAACCGAGCAGGTGCTGGTGCTCGGCGGGAATCAGGTGGGAAGTCGCCCAGATGCCGAGCGAAGCGAGACCGATCATGGGCAGGATCACCGCCGTACCGCGGGCCCGGTAGCACCAGAGATAGAGCAGCGGCAGGACGATGGTGAAGTCGAACAGGACGGCGCTCTCGAACAGGCGTGGCTGGCTCCAGTCCTGGAAGTGAAGCGCGCCGACGTCACCCAGCGCGATCGCGATCGCCAGCGGGATGAACCAGTGCTGACGCAGCCACCCAACCGTCCTGTGTTCGTGCGAGAGAAAATTCGTCATCGATTCTTTCCTTGACGGGGCATGCCGTAGAGGCCGAAGGTGGCCGTCCAGGCCGCATAGTAGCTCGCGCCGCCGGGGCTGCGAGACTGAAAACAGGATCAGCGCAATTTGATATAGCTGACCGCCTTCTCGTCACGCAGCACGAAGGCCGCATCCTCGAAGCTCGGCGGCCCGAAGCGGCCGCGCGCATCGCGGCTGAACGCATACCGTTCCTTCGGAATGCCCAGCGCGTTGCGGTCGAGCTTTCCATTGTCGTTCTCGTCCTGGAACGACAGCACGGCCCACGTGCCGGGCGGCAGGTCGTCGACGGTGACCACGGTCTCGCCCACGCGCGCCGCGGCCGACGCCGCATACGGACAATCCTTCAGGAAGGTCGCCTTGTCGCAGATCGCGACCCGCACCGTACCCTTGGTACTCGTAATGCCCTGGACCCTCACCTCGATCGAGGCGGCCGAAGCGAGACCGGCGGCGCCCACGCTTGATGCCAGCAAAAGGGAAACACCCAGGGTGCGAAAGATCGACTGCATGAAAACTCCATTAGGTTAAGTGTGAATCGTGTTTGACCGCTTTTGACCGGTCCAGGGCAGCCCCGCGCAACCGTGCGCATGGGCTGCCATGGTAGGCTGCTGGCATCCCGTCAACGCGCTCTCGCAGCCTTCATTATGCTTTCCAACGCGCTCATCGTATTGGCCACCATCGCGTTCATGGAAGTGTTTTCCATCGTCGCGCACAAGTACGTGATGCACGGCTTCGGGTGGGGCTGGCACCGCTCGCACCACGAGCCGCGCACCGGCTGGTTCGAAAAAAACGACCTGTACGCCGTGGTGTTCGCCGGTGTCGCCATCGCCCTGATCTGGTTCGGCACGCGTGGCTACCACCCGCTCGAATGGATCGGCGCCGGCATGACCGCTTACGGGCTTCTCTACTTCATCGCCCACGACGGCCTGGTGCACCAGCGCTGGCCGTTCCGCTACGTCCCCAAAAGCGGCTACCTCAAGCGCCTCTACCAGGCCCACCGCATGCACCATGCGGTGGAAGGTAAAGAGGGCGCCGTGTCCTTCGGCTTCCTGTACGCGCCGCCGGTCGCCCGGCTCAAGCGCCAGTTGCAAGCGCAGCAGGGCCAGGTGCGCCGCCCGCGCGGCCAGGACGCAGCCACAGATCGCGCCGCCGCGGCGCCATCGCTGCCCGACCAGGGCTGAGGCGCGAGGCCAGCGCCTGGATCCCGCCCAGGGCCAGCAGGCGCAGCTTGGTCGCCTTCGAGGTGCCCACCCGTTCGTCCCAGGCATGCGCCCCGCGCCGTTTGACTTCGATCCCGATCTGGCGGTACACATTGCGCGCGGTAGCGATCGCCCAGGCCGAGCGCAGGGGCAGGGCGGCGAGGCCGAGCGTGGCCGATTCATAATACGGCTCGGCGTGATCGACCAGGCGCGCTGCGACGCGCGCCAGCGCCGCGCGGTGGCGCGGCAGGGCCACGTGGTCGGGCGGGATGCCGGCCTCCAGCAGCCATTCGGCCGGCACGTAGCAGCGCCCGATCTTCGCATCGTCGATGATGTCGCGCGCGATATTCGTGAGTTGGAAGGCCAGCCCCAGGTCGCAGGCGCGGTCCAGCACCAGCTCGTCGCGCGCGCCCATGATCGACGCCATCATCAGGCCGACCACGCCGGCCACGTGGTAGCAGTAGCGCATGGTGTCGTCGATGGTGGTGTAGCGCGCCTCGTTGACGTCCATCGCGAAGCCGGCCAGGTGGTCGAAGGCATAGCGCGGCGCGATCGCGTGGCCCAGCGCCACTTCCTGGAAGGCGGCGAAGGCCGGGTCGCGCATCGGCTCGCCCGAATAGGCGCGCCGGGTGTCGTCGTACAGGCGATCGAGCTCGAAACCGGCGCCATAGGCGCTCGGTGCGGCGGCGGCGAAGCCCAGCTCCTGGCCGTCGACCACGTCGTCGCAATGGCGGCACCAGGCGTACAGCATCAAGACGCTGCGCCGGGTCGCCGGCGGGAATAGCCGGGCGGCGGCCGCGAAGCTTTTGGAGCCGACCTCGATGGTCTGGGTCGCGTGCTGCATCAGGTCGGTGCTCACCTGGGTGTTCATGCGTGGACTCCTTCCAGCATCAGGCCGGCGGTCGCCTTGGCCGAGCCGATCACGCCCGGCACGCCGGCGCCGGGATGGGTGCCGGCGCCGACCAGGTACAGGTTGGGCAGCTCGGCGTCGCGGTTGTGCGGGCGGAACCAGGCGCTCTGGGTCAGGATCGGCTCCAGCGAGAAGGCCGAGCCCAGGTGGGCATTGAGCTGGTCGCGGAAGTCGTGCGGCGTGAAGATGCGGCTGGTGACCAGCTGGCTGCGCAGGCCCGGCATATAGCGCCGTTCGAGGTAGTCGAAGATGCGGTCGCGGTAGCGCGGGCCTTCGGTCTCCCAGTCGATCGGTGCGTTGCCCAGGTGCGGCACCGGCGCCAGCACGTAGTGGCTGCCGCAGCCGGGCGGCGCCAGCGAGGGATCGGTGACGCAGGGGGCGTGCAGGTAGAGCGAGAAATCGTCGGCGAGCGTCTGGCCGTTGAAGATGTCCTTGATCAGCTCACGGTAGCGCGGGCCGAAGCAGACCGTATGGTGCTGCAGCTGCTCGTGGTGTTTATTCAGGCCGAAGTACAGGACGAACAGCGAATTGCTGAACCGTTTCTTCTTGAGCGCCTCGCCGTTGCTGCTGCCGCGCCCGTGGTTTTTCAGCAGGTCGGCATAGGTGTGCACTACGTCGGCATTCGACGCCACCGCGTCGGCTGCGAACCAGCGGCCGTCTTCCAGCCGTACGCCGCTGGCGAGATTGCCGGCGGTCTCGATGCGCGCCACCGATGCGTTCAGTTCCAGCTTGCCGCCCATGTCCTCGAACAGCCGCACCAGGCCTTTCACGAGCGCGCCGGTGCCGCCGCGCGGGAACCACACACCCCAGCGCCGCTCCAATGCGTGAATGAGAGTGTAGATCGACGAGGTGGCGAACGGGTTGCCGCCCACCAGCAGCGAGTGGAAGGAGAAGGCCTGGCGCAGCTGCTCGTCCTTGACGAAGCGCGACACCATGCCGTACACGCTCTTCCACGCTTCCAGCCGCGCCAGTTGCGGGCCGGCCTGGATCATGTCGCGAAAGGACAGGAACGGCACGGCGCCCAGCTTCAGGTAACCCTCATCGAACACCGCCTTCGAATACGCCAAAAAGCGCTGGTAGCCGGCGACGTCGGCCGGGTTGCGCGCATGGATCTGGCGGTCCAGCGCCTCCTGGTCGTTGGCGTAGTCGAAGTGGCTGCCGTCTTCCCAGCACAGGCGGTAGAAGGGCGCGACCGGCAGCATCTCGACGTAGTCACTCATCTTCTTGCCGCACAGGGTGAACAGCTCCTCGATCGCCGATGGATCTGTGATCACGGTGGGACCGGCGTCGAACACGAAGCCCTGGTCCTCGTAGACGTAGGCGCGGCCGCCCGGCTTGTCGCGTTTTTCGAGCAGGGTTGTTTGCATGCCGGCGGCCTGCAGGCGGATGGCCAGCGCCAGGCCGCCGAATCCGGCGCCGATCACGACGGCGCGCTTTTGTTCGATTCTCGGCTTGAAATTCATCTGGTTCATTCTGCGGTCCTGATCTGATAGGGGTGGGTCTTGCGTACGGCGTCAAACGCTTCCATGACGGGCACCGGCGGTTTGCCGGTCAACAGGCGTACCTTGTCGCCCAGGGTGGGGCAGCCGGCGTAGAAGCGCGCGATCAAGGGCGCGGGCAGGCCATAAAAACGCTGCATCACGCGCCAGCGGTGATCGGGGCTGCCGGCCAAAAACAGCATGCGGTTGAGCATGCGGAAAAAGCGTTGTTCGTCCCAGGCTTGCCGCGCCTGCTCGCGAATGGCGGCGAACAGCGTCGGGGCCGACAGCTCGGGCAGCGCGGCAATGCGCTCGGCCAGGCGCACCGCATGCGGCAGCGAGTAGCCGGTGGTCGGGTGAAACAGACCGGCGCGCAGGCCGACGCTGGGCTGGCCCTGCAACTCGTCCCAGAAGCCGTCGAAGTCGCCGGCCAGCACGATCGGCAGCGAGCCTTGTTCTTCGCGCAGCATGTCGCGCACGCGCCAGCCGCGCGCGGCCACGTAGGCGGCGATGTTGGCGCGCAGCCGCTCCGGTTCCCAGGCGGCGCTGTCGACGTAGTGCGTATCTTCGACCAGCACGCGGTCGGGCCCGAAGGGCAGCAGGTAGACGAAGCGGTAGCCTCCCTGCTGGGGCACGCTGGCGTCCATGATCACGGGCGCGCTCAAGCCGTGGGCGGCGTCGAGCCGCAATTCCTGGCCAAGAAAGGTCTGGTAGCCGAGCGCGAGATGGCTGCTGGTGCGCATGCCGCGGCCGTCGATGACGGCGCGTGCGCGCAGGGTTTCGCCATCGGCCAGCCGCACGCTGGTGGGTGTGACGTCGTCGATCCAGACGCCGGTGCGCAGCGTCGCGCCCAGCGCCGGTTCGACCACGTGGGCCAGGTCGAGCGCGGCGATGCTGGCGTAGCCTCCCGCCAGGGTACGGGCCAGGTCGGGAAACACCACGTCGTAGCGCGGCCAGCGGTGCGTGACCAGCGGCGCGATCCAGCGCAGCTGCGCGGGATCGAGATCGCTGTCGTGGAACGACCAGGTATGGTTGCCGCCAAGGCGCTTGCCTTGCTCGAGCACCAGGATGCGCAGTTCGGGACGCTCGCTGCGCAGGCGCCACGCGATCAGGCTGTTGGCCAGGCCGCCGCCGGCCAGAATCAGGTCGTAGTCGACCTTGTAGTGCTCATTGCTATGCTCATCCATGGCTGGCCACGCGTCGGGACTCGGGGACCAATCCGAGCGCGGCTTCGATGACGTCGGCCGCGCGCGGCGCGCCACCGGCCTGCCGGATCTGCTCGGCCAGCGGTTCCATGCGCTGCCGGAAGCCTGGCTCGTCCAGCAGGCGGCGCAGCTTGCGCGACAGTTCGGAGACGGTCGCGAAGCGCGGCGAGGCGCGCAGGCCGACGCCGGCATATTCCACCCGGGCGGCGGCGCCCGGATGGTCGAAGGCGATCGGCAGCGCCAGGATCGGCGTACGGGTGGCGATGGCTTCCATCACGGTGTTGGCGCCGGCATGCGAGATGACGGCGTCGGCGCGCGCCAGCACGGCCAGCTGGGGCACGAAGGCATGCACGCGGGTGTCGCCGATGCGTTCGAGCGCGCGCACCTGCCCGTCATCCAGGCCGCCGCAATGGGCGACCAGCAGCTGTGCGTCCTGGTGTTTGCAGGCTTGCGCGATGCGCTTGAACAGGCCGAAGCGCTGGCTGACCAGGGTGCCGAGCGAGGCGTAGACAAAGGGGCGCGTGCTCGATGCGGGCGGCAGCAGCGCGGCTAGTTCGGCTGGGCTCGAGGCTGGCGCTGCGGCCCCGCTATGCAGCGGCCCGACGTGATGAAAATGCGGCGGCAGTGCGCGCCGTGGAAAATCGAAGCCCGGCACGATCTGGCCGACCTGGGCCAGCGGCGACAGGCATTCGTGCAGTTTTGCGCGCGGGCTCAATCCTAGCTGCTGGGCTGCGGCAACAATCGCGCGCTCGTGCGGCCGCATCATCCAGTCGTAGACCATCGTGCTGCCTTCGACCATCTTGAAGGCGCGCTCGCTGTCTTCATACATGAAGGGCATGACGGGCAGCGGGATGCCAGGTTCGCGGTTGACCGGCAGCGCGCAGGCGACCGAGACGAAGGGCATGCCGATGCCTTCTGCCACCAGGCCGCCGGCCGCTTCCATCTGGTCGGCGACAATAAAATCGACCTGCAGCCGGCGCAGCGCGGCCGGCAGTTCGCGGCACAGCATCGTGGTGCTGGCCGCCATGTCGAGGATCACGCGGCGCAGGCCCAGCGGCGAGCCGGGGTTGGCCACGCGAGCCAGCATCGCCGGCAGCGAACCGGCCGGGTGCGAGTCCATGCCGACGGCGTGGAAGCCGATCCGTTCGTCCTTCACATAGGCGGCGGCATCCTTGCGATGCACGAAGGTGACGCGGTGCCCGCGGGCGACCAGTTCGCGCGCGAGCACCGTCAGCGTATTGAAGTGGCTGTAGAGCGCCGGGGCCACGACCGCGAAATGCGCCATGCGAAGCGCCGTCCTCAGGAGAGGCGCAACTCGGCCAGGTGCGCGCCCGAACGCAGCTCGCGCGCCTTGGCCAGCTCGGGCACGAAGCGCTTGCCCTTGGCTTCCTTCGCGAACAGCGCGCCGACGAAGCGGCGTGTGCGGCCGTGGGCGCCGACGGCGGCGCCGAGACAGCGGTCGGCTTCGACCAGGCAGGCCGCCAGGCGGCGCTGGGCTTCGTCGCGGCCCACCGTGTTGATCAGGGTGGCCTTGCCGACGTCCTTGCCAGTGTCCTTGCCCGTGACGGCGCTGTCGTTGCCGGCGCCGTCGAGGAAGTCGTCCTTGATCTGGAAGGCCTGGCCGGCCGCCAGCGCGAAGGCGCGCAGCTGCTGCGCAACCGACTCGTCGGCATGGCAGACGATGCAGGCCATATCAACCGCCACGCCCAGCAGCAGGCCGGTCTTGAGTTCATTGGTGGTGGCGATCGCCTCGGGCGAACGGGCGCCGCCGTGCAGGTCTTCGAACTGGCCGCGCACCAGGCCCTGGTCGCCGACCGTCTGCGCCAGCGTCGCGACCAGGCGCGCGCGGGTAGCGGGGGCAATGTCCTGGGCCTGCGACAGCACGCCAAAGGCGCGGCTGAGCAGGGCCACCGAGGCGAGGATGGCGACGTCTTCGCCATACTGGATGTGGATCGCGGGCTTGCCGCGGCGCAGGCTGGCATCGTCCATGCACGGCAGGTCGTCGAGGATCAGCGAGGCCGCGTGCACCAGTTCGACCGCGCAGGCGACGTCGATCAGGGCGGGCGATTTGCAGCCGAGGTCACGCGCGACCAGCATCAGGAGCAGCGGACGCATGCGCTTGCCGGCGCTGAGCGCGGACGAGCGCATGGCCTTGGTCAGATGGTCGTGGGGACCGCCGGACAGCAACTGGTCGATCCTTTCGTCCACCGCCCGGCGCAGCGATGCGATGTCATCGAAGGCGGCGTCGTCGCCCGTTTCCACGCCGATCCCATCGTACCGCCGCGTCGCTGTAGTCATACGGAATCCTGTAGAAATTGATGAACTTGATAACCATCATACCGGAGACAAAGTTGAGAAATAGTTAATTGAACTCAATCGTGCGGGGGTTTTTTGCTCAAAAAATGCGCAATTTACGCTAGGACTCATGGGAAGGCGGTACAAAAACGGTTCGGCCCGCACATGGCGGGCCGAGCAGGAAAAGATAACCGGAAGTCGTCAGGCCGGCTGCTCTTCGGGGAACAGGATCTTGAGGAAGGCGCGCACCACCGGCGCATCGTCCTGCGCCGGGTAGCTGATGTACAGGTTGGCCGATGGCGCGTGGGCGTGGATCGGCAGGAAGCGCACGCCCGGCCAGCCGATGCGGCTGGTGGTCTCCGGCATCAGGGCCACGCCCAGGCCGGCGCCGACCATGGCCAGCAGGGTCTGCGGCTCGGCCGCCTCCTGGAAGATGGTCGGCTGGAAGCCGGCATTCACGCAGCACTGGATCAGGTAGCGCGGCTCGGCCGACTGGTCCAGGTGCAGGGTCAGCATGGGTTCGCCCGCGATTTCGGGCAGGGCGATGGAGTCGCGTTCGGCCAGCGGATGGCGGGCGTTGACCGCCACACAGAACTGCTCCCTGAAGCAGAGTTCCTGGCGCAGGTTGGCCTGCTTGAGCACGTCCTGCTCGATGCGCGGCTCGCGCCAGAAGCCGACGTCGATCTGCTTGCTGCGCAGCGCTTCCCACTGGTCGTTCGGGCCCAGCTCATGGATGGTCCAGGTCACGCGCGGAAACTGGCTCTGGAACTGCTCCAGCAGGCCGGGGATCGGGCCCCACATCGCCGAGCCGACGATGCCGACCCGCAGCCGCCCGACCTCGCCGCGGTCGATCTGGCGAATCGTGTCGATCGTCATGCGCATCTTGCCCAGCAGCTCGGCCGCCTCCACCATCAGCGCGCGGCCGGCCACGGTCAGCTCGAAGCTGCGCGTGGTGCGGGTGAACAGCTTCACCCCCAGCTCGCTCTCGAGCTTCATGATCTGCTGCGACAGCGGTGGCTGCGAGATGTGCAGGCGCTCGGCGGCGCGGCTGAAGCTTTTTTCTTCGGCTACCGCCAGGAAGTATTTGAGCTGTTTGAGGTCGATCGACATGGCGGCCCGGTCTGGTCAGGCAGCCTTGTGCTGCAGCGCCACGGCCAGGCGCGCGCCGACCAGGGCGTTGTGCTTGACCAGCGCGATATTGGTGGCCAGGCTGCGCCCGCCCGTCAGCTCCTTGATGCGGGCCAGCAGGAAGGGCGTGACCTGCTTGCCGGTCACGGCCTGCTGCTGCGCCTCTTGCAGGGCCTGGTGGATGATGGCGTCGATCTCGTCGGGCGCCATCGCGGACTCGGCCGGCACCGGATTGCTGACCACCACGCCGCCCTTCAGGCCGAGTTGCCACTTGGTGCGGATGAAGGCGGCCTGCTCCTCGGGCGAATCGAGCTGGAAGTCGGCCTTGAAGCCGCTGTCGCGGGTGAAGAAGGCGGGGAAGCCCGGCTGGCCGACGGCCAGCACCGGCACGCCATGGGTCTCGAGGTATTCGAGCGTCAGGCCGATGTCGAGGATCGACTTCACGCCGGCGCACACCACGGCCACGCTGGTCTGGCTGAGCTCCTGCAGGTCGGCCGAGATGTCGAAGCTGGTTTCGGCGCCGCGGTGCACGCCGCCGATGCCGCCGGTGACGAACACCTCGATGCCGGCCAGTTCGGCGCAGATCATGGTGGCGGCGACGGTGGTCGCGCCCAGGCGGCCCTGCGCCAGCACGTAGGGCAGGTCGCGGCGGCTGACCTTGATAGCGTCCGGCGAGGAACCCAGCGTCTCGAGCTGGTCTTCCGACAGGCCGACGCAGATCTTGCCTTTGATGATGGCGATGGTGGCCGGCACGGCGCCGGCGTCGCGGATGACCTGCTCGACTTCGCGCGCGGTGTGCACGTTCTGCGGGTAGGGCATGCCGTGCGAGATGATGGTCGATTCGAGGGCGACGATCGGCTTGCCGGCGGTGCGGGCGGCCGCCACTTCGGGCGAAAACAGGAGGAAGGAATGCATGGTCAAATCTCTATTCAGTCGGTAACGATGTCCTGGACCGGGGCGTCGAACAGCCCCGGCGCCAGTTGCGGGCAGACGGTCTGCGTGCAGGCGATGGTCATGGCGGCCAGCATCTGGCCGCGGCGGCAGGCCGGTTCCAGGTTTGGCTCGGGCTGGCCGCTGTACAGGGTCCAGCAGACGGCGGCGGCGAAGGCGTCGCCGGCGCCGGTGACGTCGACCAGGTCCACGGCATCGACGGCTTGTCCTTCAAGCGCTTGCATGCCGGTGGCGGTCGTGAACATGACGCCCAGCGAGCCGCGCGTGACGATCACGTCCTGGACGCCGGCGCGCCGCAGTTCGGCGCAGGCCGCGGCGATGTCGGCGTCGGTCTCCAGTGGCCGGCCGACGCGCGCCGCCAGTTCGCCCACGTTCAGGATCAGCAGGCGCAGGCCGGTCAGGTCGCGCGGCAGGCGGTCGATCTTGGGTTCCGAGACGGCGACGATCACCATCGGCACGCCGTCGCGCCGGCTGCCTTCCAGCAGGGCGGCGACCGCCTCGCGCGGCAGGTTCAGGTCGGCGACGATCAGGGCGGCGCCGGCGCGCTGCTGTTCGCGGGTCGCGAAGAACTCGGGCGTAAGCGACTCGTTGATCTCCATATCGGCCAGCGCCACGCGCATGTCGCCGTCCTCGTCGAGCACCGCGGTATAGGTGCCGCTGGCGGCGCCGTCCACGCGCAGCGCGCCGCGGGTATCGATGCCGGTTTCGTCGGCGTAGGAGAGCAGGGCGCGCCCGGACGAGTCACCGCCGACCGCCGTGACCAGCGCCGTGGGGACGCCCAGGCGCGCCAGGTTCTCGGCAATGTTACGTGCGACGCCGCCGAAGGATTCGGTCTGGCGCGCCGGGTTCGAGGTGCCGAGCGCCAGCCTGGCCGTCGTGCGCAGCTTGCGATCGAGGTTGGCGGCGCCGATGCACAGCACCGGCCGGTGGTCGGGCAGCACGTAGGCACGGCCGAGGATGCGGCGCTCACGCACCAGGGTGGCGATGTAGTTGGCGACCGCGGAGCGCGACAGGCCGAGATGGCCGGCCAGGTCTTGCTGCGAGATGAAGGGGTTGGAACGGATCAGCTCGTATAACTGTTCTTTTTTCGGCATCGCGTTCGTGTGCGCCGTCAGGCGGCCAGGACAATTGTTTTATCATACTAGACAATTGTTTAAAACCTGTCAACGAATCTTTCCTTCAGTGTAAGCAGCTCTGTAGCACCACGCACAATTTATCTGTAAAAGATATAAATCGGGAAGAAAAAGTGTATTTGCCATACATATCGGCATTCATGCATAGTTATAATATCCAGTTGTCCAAATGCGCTGCACGCGCGCGCGTTGGGCATTTGCCTCTCTCATCCGCGACCCACATCACCCAGTTTTCAACAAGGAATATCATGTCCAGCAATACCCCATTCGAAGCCGCCGACATCATCCGTGCCCGCAAGCCGGGTTTCGCCCCGCGTGTGGCGCTGATCCTCGGTTCCGGACTGGGCGTGCTGGCCGAACAACTGGTCGATGCGGTGTCGATCGGCTATGCCGACCTGCCGGGCTTCCCGATCTCCACCGTGCACGGCCACGCCGGCGAACTGGTGCTGGGCACCCTGGCCGGCGTGCCGGTCGCCTGCATGAAGGGCCGCGGCCACTTCTATGAAGGCTATGGCCCGGGCGTGATGACTTCGGCCATCCGCACGCTCAAGGAAATCGGCTGCGAACTGCTGTTCGTCACCAATGCCGCCGGCTCGCTGCGCGTCGAAGCCGATGCCGGCAGCCTGGTCGCGATCACCGACCACATCAACTTCCTGCCGGGCAGCCCGATGTCCGGCCCGAACGACGAACGCTTCGGCCCGCGCTTCTTCAGCATGTCGAACGCCTATGACGCGGAGACCCGCGAGCAGGTCAAGGCCGTCGCCGCGGAAAAGGGCATCGTTCTGCACGAAGGCGTGTACCTGGCGGCCGCCGGTCCGCACTTCGAGACCGTCGCCGAAATCCGCGCCTTTAAAACGCTGGGCGCCGACGTGGTGGGCATGTCGCTGATCCCGGAAGTGATCGCCGCGCGCCACTGCGGCCTGAAGGTCACCGCCGTCTCGGCCATCACCAACCTGGCCGAAGGCCTGTCGCCGTTCGCGCTGTCGCACGAGCAGACCCTGAAGTACGCGGCGATCGCGGCCAAGGATATGGTCACGCTGATCCACGCCTACATTGAACGCGTCGGTTCGACCCCACGCGCCTGAGCCCTGAATTCCTAGAATCGAAGAAAGCGAAGACCATGTCACGCGCATTCATCCTCCTGCTTGATTCCTTCGGCCTGGGCGCATTGCCCGACGCCGATAAATACGGCGACACGGGCGCCAACACCTTCGGCCACATCGCCGAGTGGGCCGCGAAAGAGGGCAAGCCGATGTCGCTGCCGAACCTCGAGAAACTGGGCCTGGCTGCTGCTGCGCATAAAGCCAGCGGCGAATGGGCGCCCGGCTTCGACCTGCGCGACGGTTTCACCGGCGCCTGGGGCGTCGCCCGCGAACAGTCGACCGGCAAGGACACGCAGAGCGGCCACTGGGAAATCGCCGGCGTGCCGGTGCTGTTCGACTGGGGATACTTCCCCAAGACCGTGCCGTCGTTCCCGCAAGAGCTGACCGACAAGCTGCAGGAATTGACCGGCGTGCCGGGCTGGCTGGGCAACTGCCACGCCTCGGGCACCACCGTCATCAACGAGCTGGGCGACGAGCACGTCGCCACCGGCAAGCCGATCCTGTACACCTCGGCCGACTCGGTGCTGCAGATCGCGGCGCACGAGGAACACTTCGGCCTGGATCGCTTATATCAGGTGTGCGAAGCCGCCTATGAGCTGGTCAAGCCATACAATATCGGCCGCGTGATCGCGCGTCCTTTCGTGGGCGCCAATGGCGACTACAAGCGCACCGCGAACCGTCACGACTACGCCGTGCCGCCGATCGCACCGACCCTGCTCGACCACGTCAAGGACGCGGGCGGCGAGATGATCGCCCTGGGTAAAATCAGCGACATCTTCGCGGCGCAAGGCGTGACCCGCCTGGTCAAGGGCCCGGACAATATGGCGCTGTTCGACCGCCTGCTCGAAGTAGCCGACGAGGCGGGCGACAAGTCGCTCACTTTTGTGAACTTCGTCGACTTCGACATGCACTTCGGCCATCGCCGCGACGTCGCCGGCTATTCGAACGCGCTGCACGAACTCGATGCGCGTCTGCCGGAATTCATGGCCAAGCTGAAGGACGGCGATCTGGTCGTGATCACCGCCGACCACGGCTGCGACCCGACCGCGCCCGGCTCGGACCACACCCGCGAGCACATCCCGATGATCTTCTTCGGCCCGAACGTCAAGGCGCAGGAACTGCCGACCGCCGACACCTTCTCGAGCATCGGCGCCACCCTGGCCAAACACCTCGGCGTCAAACCACTTTCGAACGGAACCGCACTGCTATGACCCAGCCCCTGGATTTCAAACGTAATGCCGGCATGGCGCTGGACCTGGGCCTGGTCAACAGCGTCAAGGTCAACCGCAATGCGGCCGACCGCCGCGCCGCCAGCCTGGCGAACCGCCGCACGGTCAAGAAGGAATACCAGGCCGCCTGGCTGGTGCGTGCGATCGAATGCATCGACCTGACCACCCTCGGCGGCGACGACACCCCGGGCCGCGTCGAGCGCCTGTGCATGAAGGCGATGCGCCCGCTGCGCGCCGACCTGATGCAAGCCCTGGGCCTCGAGACGCTGACGACTGGCGCGGTCTGCGTGTACCACGAGATGATCACCCCGGCCGTCAAGGTGCTGAACGGCCGCCTGCCGATCGCCGCCGTGTCGACCGCTTTCCCGGCCGGCCTGTCGAGTATGGAAACCAAGGTGCGCGAGATCGAATTGTCGGTGGCCGCAGGCGCGACCGAGATCGACATCGTCATCACCCGTCAGCATGTGTTGACCGGTAACTGGCAAGCGCTGTACGACGAAATGGTGGCCTATCGCCAGGCTTGTGGCGAAGCGCACGTCAAGGCCATCCTGGCCACCGGCGACCTGGTGACCCTGGAAAACGTGGCCAAGGCATCAATGGTCTGCATGATGGCCGGCGCGGACTTCATCAAGACCTCGACCGGCAAGGAAGGCGTCAACGCCACTATCCCGGTGTCGCTGGTGATGGTGCGCGCGATTCGCGACTACTACGAGCTGACCGGCTTCCAGGTCGGCTACAAGCCGGCCGGCGGCGTGTCGAGCGCCAAGTCGGCGCTGCAATACCTGACCGTGATGAAGGAAGAACTGGGCAACGACTGGCTGCAGCCGCACCTGTTCCGCATCGGCGCTTCCAGCCTGCTGACCGACATCGAGCGCCAGCTGGAGCACTACGTGACCGGCAACTACTCGGCCGCTCATCGCCACGCGCAACCTTAATTTCGGACTTCGTCATGCCAACTATTAAAGAAATCCTGCAGACCATGGACTACGGCCCCGCAGCAGAAAGCACCAAGGAAGCCCTCGCGTGGCTGGACCAGCACGATCGCCGTTTTGGCCTGTTCATCGATAACGCCTGGTCGGACGCCGCCGAGACCTTCGCCACCAACAATCCTGCCGACGGCAGCGAACTGGCGCAGGTCACGCAGGCGAGCAACGACGACGTCGAACGCGCCGTCGCCGCCGCGCGCCGCGCCCAGCCGGGCTGGGTCGCCCTGGGTGGCCATGGCCGCGCCAAGATCATGTACGCGCTGTCGCGCCTTCTGCAAAAGCATGCACGCCTGTTCGCGGTGCTCGAGACGCTCGATAACGGCAAGACCATCCGCGAAACCCGCGATGCCGACCTGCCGCTGGCCGCGCGTCACTTCTATCATCACGCCGGCTGGGCGCAATTGCAGTCGGAAGAATTCGCCGACTACCGCGCCGTCGGCGTGGTGGGCCAGATCGTGCCGTGGAACTTCCCGCTGCTGATGCTGGCATGGAAAATCGCGCCGGCGCTGGCTGCCGGTAACACCGTTGTGTTCAAGCCGGCCGAGTACACGCCGCTGACCGCCTTGCTGTTCGCCGAGATCTGCCAGCGCGCCGGCGTGCCGGCCGGCGTCGTCAACATCGTGACCGGCGACGGCCGCGTGGGCGAAGCCATCGTGAACCACCCTGGTATCGACAAGATCGCCTTCACCGGCTCGACCGAAGTCGGCCGCCTGATCCGCAAGGCCACCGCGGGCAGCGGCAAGAAGCTGTCGCTGGAGTTGGGCGGCAAGTCGCCGTTCATCGTCTTTGACGATGCCGACCTGGATGCGGCGGTCGAAGGCCTGGTCGATTCGATCTGGTTCAACCAGGGCCAGGTATGCTGCGCCGGTTCGCGCCTGCTGGTGCAGGAATCGGTCTATGAGCGCTTCATCGGTAAAGTGAAGGCACGCATGCAGAACCTGCGCGTCGGCTCGCCGCTGGATAAATCGAACGATATCGGCGCGCTGGTCGATCCGGTGCAGCAGCAGCGCATCCACGGTCTCGTGGAATCGGCGCGCGCCGAAGGTTGCGAAGTGTGGCAGCCGAACGTGGAACTGGCAGCGACCGGTTCGTGGTATCTGCCGACCCTGATCACGGGCGCCTCGACATCAAACGCCGTGGCCCAGGCCGAGATCTTCGGACCGGTGCTGGTGGCGATGAGCTTCCGCACCCCGGCTGAGGCAGTGCAACTGGCCAACAACACCGTGTACGGCCTGGCGGCCTGCGTGTGGAGCGAGTCGATCAGCCTGGCGCTGGACGTGGTCCCGCAGATCAAGGCCGGCGTGGTGTGGATCAACACCGCCAACCAGTTCGACGCGGCCTGCGGCTTCGGTGGCTACAAGGAATCGGGTTATGGCCGCGAGGGCGGCAAAGAGGGCATGTACGAGTACCTGACGCCGCTGGCGGAAGATGCGCGTCCATCGGCGCCGGTCGTGGCCGACAAAGCCAAGGCCAAGCCGGCGCAGGAAGACAGCCCGTTTGCGGTCGACCGCACCGCCAAGCTGTACATCGGCGGCAAGCAGGCCCGCCCCGACGGCGCCTACAGCCGCGCCATCAATGGCGCCAATGGCGACTTCCTGGCCGATATCGGCGAAGGCAGCCGCAAGGACATCCGCAATGCCGTGGAAGCGGCGCACAAGGCCGCCGGCTGGACCAAGGCGACCGCGCACAACCGCGCGCAGGTGCTGTACTACATCGCCGAGAACCTGGCGATCCGCGCCGACGAATTCGCGCAGCGCATTGCGCAGCAGACCGGTTCGAAGGATGCGGCGCGCGAAGTGGCCGCCTCGATCGAGCGCCTGTTCTACTGGGCGGCGTGGGCCGACAAGTACGACGGCGCGGCGCACCAGCCGCCGATGCACGGCATCACCGTGGCGCTGAACGAAGCGGTCGGCGTGATCGGCATCGTGTGCCCGAACGAGAACCCGCTGCTGGGCTTCATCTCGCTGGTGGCGCCGGCGCTGGCGCTGGGCAACCGCGTGGTGGCGGTGCCGTCGGAGCAGCATCCCCTGTCGGCGATCGACCTGTACCAGGTGCTGGATACGTCCGACCTGCCGGGCGGCGCGCTGAATATCGTCACCGGTTCGGCCGACGAGCTGGCGCGCACGCTGGCGACGCATGGCGATATCGATGCTGTGTGGCGTCATGACGGTTCGAAAGAAGGCTGCGCTGAAGTCGAGCGTTTGTCGGCCGAATCGCTCAAGCGCACCTGGACCGGCGGCGCCAAGGGCCGTGATTGGTTCGATGCCAAGCAGGCCTGCGGCCGCACGGTGCTGCAGCATGCGAGCCAGGTCAAGAATGTCTGGATTCCGTACGGCGTGTAATTAAACAGCCCGGAACCTCAAATCCCCGTCATTCCCGCGCAGGCGGGAATCCAAGTCGTTCGCGTTACGCTAGCTCACTTGGATTCCCGCCTCCGCGGGAATGACGTTTTCAAGCTATTAGTGAGAACGGACACAATCATGTTCCTCCCCCAAGAAATCGTCCGCAAGAAGCGCGACGGCGGCGTCCTCTCCGCCGAAGAAATCCAGTTCTTCGTGCGCGGCATCCCTGACGGCAGTGTCACCGAAGGCCAGATCGCGGCGTTCGCGATGGCGGTCTACTTCAATGACATGACGATGGACGAACGCGTTGCCTTCACCCTGGCGATGCGCGACTCGGGCCAGGTCATGGAATGGAAATCCCTGAACCTGCCCGGCCCGGTGGTCGACAAGCATTCGACCGGCGGCGTCGGCGACGTGGTCTCGCTGATGCTGGGACCGATGATCGCGGCCTGCGGCGGCTTCGTGCCGATGATCTCGGGCCGCGGCCTGGGCCACACCGGCGGCACGCTCGACAAGTTCGATTCGATCCCGGGCTACAGCACCGTGCCGGAACCGGAAAAATTCCGCCAGGTGGTGCAGGACGTGGGCGTGGCCATCATCGGCCAGACCGCCCAGCTGGCGCCGGCCGACAAGCGGTTCTACAGCATCCGCGACACCACGGCGACCGTGGAATCGGTGGCCATGATCACCGGCTCGATCCTGTCCAAGAAGCTGTCGGCGGGCCTGGACGCGCTGGTGATGGACGTGAAGGTCGGCAGCGGCGCCTTCATGCCGACCCCGGCGAAATCGCTGGAGCTGGCCGAATCGATCGTCAACGTCGGCAACGGCGCCGGCACCCGTACCTCGGCCATCCTGACCGGCATGGACGAATCGCTGTGCCACGCCGCCGGCAATGCCGTCGAAGTGCGCGTCGCGATCGACTACCTGAGCGGCAAGTCGCGTCCCGCGCGCCTGCACGAGGTGACGATGGCGCTGTGCGCCGAGATGCTCGTCATCTCGGGCCTGGCGTCGAGCGAGCAGGAAGCGCGCGCCAAGCTGCAGGCAGCCCTCGATTCGGGCGAAGCCGCCGAACGTTTCGCACGCATGGTCAGCGCCCTGGGCGGCCCGGCCGACCTGATGGACAAGCCCGACGCGCACCTGGAAACGGCGCCGGTCATCGTGCCCGTGCCTGCGCTGCAGGCCGGCTATGCGAGTGCGGTCGATACCCGCGAACTGGGCTTGGCCGTGGTGGCGCTGGGCGGTGGCCGTGTGCGTCCGCAGGATGCGATCGACTTCGCCGTCGGCCTGACCGGGCTGGTGGAACTGGGCGATGCGATCGTCGTCGGCCAGCCGCTGGCGATGGTGCATGCGCGCAGCCAGGAGGCGGCCGAGCAGGCGATCCGCCAGGTGCAGGCCGCCTATCGCATCGCGTCTGAAAAGCCGGCCGTCGAGCCGATGATCCACCGCACCGTTCGTCCGTGAGCCACACCATGAAATACGCGAAACTGATCGATGAAGCACGCGCCGCGCGCGAACTGGCCTATGCCCCGTACTCGAAATTCAAGGTAGGCGCAGCGCTGGAGTGCAGGGATGGCCGCATCTTCCGCGGCTGTAATGTGGAGAATGCCGCCTATGGCCTGTGCAACTGTGCCGAGCGCACCGCCTTGTTCAGCGCCATCGCCAGCGGCTACCAGCCGGGCGATTTCGCGGTCCTGGCCGTGATCGGCCAGACCGAAGGCCCGATCGCACCCTGCGGCGCCTGCCGCCAGGTGATCCTGGAACTGGGAGGCAACGAATTGCCGGTGGTGCTGACCAACCTGGAGGGCGACGTATTCGAGACCACCGCAGCGGCGCAGTTACCGAATGCCTTCGGGGGCCGTGACCTGGGAGTGTAAGCAGGCCTTGTGATCCGGGATTCGGTCTCCACCATGATGACATCCTTATATGCTTAACCTGGAATTGGAGGTAGTCATGAAGAAAGTCATCGTGCTGTTGAGTGGTGTGATCATCGCGGCGAGTGCTGCGGCCCAGGCGGACAAGACCAGTTCGAATACAACCCAGGCTGAACGGACGGGAACTGTCGATCGGCAGATCCCGGCCAATACCGACCGCGACAAGCGAGAGAACCCGGCAGCGGAAGGGCCGGAAAGCGCGAACATCGTCGACCCTGACTTCCAGGGCAGCAGCAAGCAGGAGACGACCGCATCCGGCATGGGTCAGCCGAAGAAGGAGGGCGAGCGGTCGGACAAGACCCGTTCGGACGTGCAGGACGTTGAAAACAAGACGAAGCAATAAGCTCGTCTGGCGGCCCCGTCTGGATATCGGCGGGGCCGCCTTCTGATTACCACATCAGGTCGTCCGGAATCTTGTAATCCGCGTACGGATCGTCTTCTTCCACTTCCTGCACCTTCTTCTTGATCTGGACCACAATCGAGGCATCGCGCTGGGCGATCTTCTCGCCGATCACGCGCGGCACCAGTTCGAAGCTGCCATTCATGTGGACGATCACCAGGCGTCCCGCCACCAGGTGCTCGACAATCTGCGACGTCACGTGGATGCGCTCGATCTTGGTGCCGAAGGTGAAGTTGTAGGGCACGTCGCCCTTGCCCTTCGATTGCTTGTTCTGCTGCACCAGCTGGGCGATCTGCGCCAGGATGGCTTTCTGGGCGGCGTCGGCGTCGCGCTGGGCGTTCAGCTCGCGCGCCCGCTCCGCGTTCTTGCGCTGCATCTCGAGCGCCGCTTCACGCGACTGGTTGACCTTTTCCACGCCGGTGCGCAACACTTCCTTGTGTTGCTTGCTCTTGTCCTGGTTGACCTGCTTGACCTTCTTCTTGTCGACCAGGCCGGCTTTTAGTAACTGCTCTTGCAGCGAGACCATGTTGTGCTTCCTTGAAATGATGAATGCCGCTCGCGGCAAATAGTGAGCGGCGACCGGTCGCTAGCATAGCAAACTAGGAGTCCACCGGCGAGCATCAGGCCTGCCATGGATTATATGTGCCGACCTGCCACACATGGCCTTCCGGGTCCCGGCACGCAAAGGCCCGGCCACCCTGGGGCACGTCGTCGATCTGCATGATGATCGTCGCGCCGCTCTCTACCACACGCGAATAGACGTCGTCGGCACTGTCGACGTGGATCCAAATGGTCTGGGTCTGCAGGCCGCCGGACTGCTCTGGCGTTGTCAGCAGTTGACCGTAAGAATCATCTGCGTGGCTACCGATCATGACCATGCCGTCACCGAGGGTGAGTTCGGCGTGGCTGATCTCTGCATTCTTGCCAGGTATCACCAGTCGTTTTTCGAAACCTAGATTTCTGCAGAGCCATTCTATGATTGCGGGCGTATCGCGGTAGCGCAGGCAGGGCACAACGGTCGAGCTCATTGCAATCTCCTGGAGGTGGCAGACCTCCGATGGTAACGCAGGTGGAGCTGGCGCTTGAAATTTGGATAACTGATCCACAACATAAGGGATAGCAATTCTTCAAACAGGAGCCCGTTATGAATCCGTCAGACGAAAAAACCTTGCAGGACTTCCTCGGCCAGCTCGTCCAGGCCAGGGGCGTCACCAAGGACCCCGATGCCGACGCGCTGATCCAGCGCGCCGTGGCCCAGCAGCCGGACGCCGCCTACCTGCTCGTGCAGCGCGCGCTGCTGGTGGAGCAGGCGCTGGGCAATGCCAAGGCGCGCATTTCGGAATTGGAGAACCAGGGCAGTAAAGGTGGTGGGGGCTTCCTCGACGCCAATCAATGGGGCAACTCCGCGCAAGGCCAGCCATCGAATCCCGTCCCGGGCATTGGCCAGGGGGCGTACCAGCAAAACGGACCGACCGGTTCCGCACCGCAAGCCCAGCCGGCGAAAAGCGGCGGCTTCCTGGGCGGCGCTGGCGGCAGCATGCTGGGCACGGTGGCGGCCACGGCGGCCGGCGTGGCGGCCGGCAGCTTCCTGTTCCACGGCATTGGCAACCTGCTGGGCAATGACGGGCAGGGCGCCTCGAATCACTTGTTGGCGGACAATGCCGCAGAAGGCGGGGCAGCCGAGGCCGCGGACGGTGGTGCGCTGGCGGACCAGGCTGGCATCGGCGCGATCGACGAACCGGGCGGCGGCGACAGCCTGGCCGACAACAACAACGACGACAGCCTGGGTGGTTTCTTCGACGGCGACGGCTCGGACGAGGGATTATTCGGCTAAGCGCCTGCCAGCATGACCCCTGCCGCCGCCGCCAGAATTACGACGATCCATGGCGGCGCTTTCCAGACCACCAGCAGCAGGAAGCCGGCCAGCGCGATGCCGGCATCGCGCATGTCGAATACGGCGCCCGTCCACACCGGATCGGCCAGCGCGGCGGCGAGGATGCCGACCACGGCGGCGTTGGCACCCATCATCGCGTGGCGCGTGGCGGCATGACCGCGCAGGCGGTCCCAGAACGGCAGCATCCCGTAGACGAGCAGCAGGCCGGGCAGGAATAGCGCCAGCAGGGCAATCGCGGCGCCAGCGAGCGTGCTCGCCGTCATGCCGGCCTGAGCGCCGAGGAAAGCGGCAAACGCGAACAGGGGCCCGGGCAGCGCTTGGGCAAGTCCATAGCCGGCCAGGAAAGTCTCGTTCGGGATCCAGCCGCTGGCGACTGCCTCGGCCTGCAGCAGTGGTAGCACCACGTGGCCGCCGCCAAAGACCAGCGCGCCGGAGCGGTAGAACGCATCGAACAGCGCCAGCGGAGAATATGCCGCCACGCCGGCCGCCAGCGGCAGCCCAAGCAGCAGGACGCCGAACAGCACGAGCGCCGCGATGCCGGCATGGCGGCCGATCGGCATCGACAGTTCCGCACCGGGCTGCGCGACCGGACCCCGGCACAGCCAGTATCCGGCGCCAGCGCCCGCGGTGATGGCGGCCAGTTGCCCGGCCGGCCCGTCGACCAGGACCACGATCGCGATGGCGGCGAGCGCGATCGCAATGCGCCGGCGGTCCGGCGTGAGCGTGCGCGCCATGCCCCACACCGCCTGCGCCACCACGGCCACCGCCACCAGCTTGAGGCCGTGCACGACGCCCGCCGCAGTCGGTCCTGCAAGCGTTGCGGCGCCCAGCGCGAAAGCGAACATCAGCAGCGCTGAAGGCAGCGTGAAGCCGATCCATGCCGCGAGGCCGCCACGCAGCCCGCCGCCGCGCAGGACGCCCAGTGCAAAGCCGACCTGGCTCGACGCCGGCCCGGGCAGGAACTGGCACAGCGCCACCAGGTCGCCATAGCGCGCATCGTCGAGCCACTGGCGGCGCAGGACGAACTCGTTGCGAAAGTAAGCTAAATGGGCGATCGGACCGCCGAATGATGTCAGGCCGAGTTTCAGGAAGATCCAGAAGATGGGCCACACGGAGGAGGCAGGAGCTGCTGGGTGTGGTGGCATGGGCGGACCGAGGGCAGGAGCGGCCCAGCATAGCAGCAAACGATGTCGCGCCCATGACGCGGCCGAGGGATTGCCCAAGCCCGCGCAAACTGGATAAGATGGCGGCCATCATGCCAATCGCTCCCTACCTCGACGCCCTCCCGCAACTCGCCGACGGCGTCTATCTCCACCCATCGGCCCAGGTCATCGGCAACGTACGCATCGGCGCCGATTCCTCCATCTGGTGCAACGCCGTGCTGCGCGGCGACGTCAACGACATCGTCATCGGCAGCTGCACCAATATCCAGGACCTGACGATGGGCCACGTGGCCCACCGCACGCCGCACAAGCCGCAGGGTTCGCCCCTGCTCATCGGCGACTACGTCACGGTCGGCCATTCGGTCATCCTGCACGGCTGCCGCATCGGCAACGACTGCCTGATCGGCATGGGCAGCATCGTGATGGACGATGTGGTGGTCGAAGACCTGGTGATCCTGGGCGCAGGCAGCCTGGTCCCGTCGGGCAAGCGCCTGGAAAGCGGATTTTTATACATGGGCCGGCCGGCCGAGAAGGTGCGTCCGCTGACGGACGACGAAAAGGCCTGGCTGCGCTACTCGGCCGAGCACTATGTGCGGGTCAAGAACAACTACCAGAACACGCCGCCGCAGCCCTGACGTCGCATCACATCTGCTGGAACAGCGCGCCGTGGTTGCGGCTCACTTCCAGCTCTTCCGGGTAGCCGCGCAGGCTGAGCATCTGGCGCCCGCGCAGGTCGCGCCGCACTTCCGCGATCGCATCCACGCGCACCAGGGTCGAGCGGTGGATGCGCCAGAACTCGTCCGGGTCCAGCTCTTCTTCCAGTTCCTTGAGCGTCTTGCGGATCAGGTGCTGGGCGGTAGCGGTCTGCACCCGCGTGTACTTGTCGTCCGACTGGAAGAACAGCACTTCGCGCGTGCTCACCATGCGCAGGCTGTTGCCTGACTGGGCCTGGATCCAGCGCATGTAGGCCGGCTTCGCGGCAGTGGTCCCGTTCTGTACCAGCAACTGGTCGCCCAGCTGCGCCAGGCGGGCCAGTTGCGCGCCGATGTCCTGCGGCGTGTGCTCCAGCCGGCGGCGCAGGCGCGCCACCGTGGTTTCCAGGCGCGCCAGGGTGACCGGCTTGAGCAAATAGTCGATGGCGCCCTGCTCGAAGGCCTCGACCGCATACTGGTCGTAGGCGGTGGCGAACACGATGTGGCAGTGCTCGTACATCTGGCGCGCCGCATCGATGCCGCCCATCCCCGGCATGCGGATGTCGAGGAAGGCGATGTCGGGCTTGTGCTCGAGCGCCAGCGCCACCGCTTCGACGCCGTTGGCTGCCTCGGCCACGATGCGCAGCTCGGGCCACGCCTCGTGCAGGCGCGCGCGCAGCTGGTCGCGCATCGGCGCTTCGTCGTCGGCGATCAGGGCCGTCGGTTGCGGGTGCGCCATCAGCCGTCTTCCGTCATGCGATAGGGCAGGTGGATCGACACGCAGGCGCCGCCGCCGGGCAGGGCTTCGATCACCAGTTCGGCATCCTTGCCATACAACAGCGCCAGCCGCTCGCGGATATTGGCCAGGCCGACGCCGCTGCCGGCATGCAAGTTGAAGCCGACGCCGTCGTCGCACACGTCGACGCACAGGGTGGCGCCTTCGACCCGGGAACGCACCGTGATCGTGCCGCCGGCGACTTTCGGCTCCAGGCCGTGCTTGATCGCGTTCTCGATCAGCGTCTGCAGCATCATCGGTGGGAACGGCGCGCTGCCGAGGAAGTCGGGCACCTCGAAGCGCACCGCCAGTCTTTCCTTCATGCGCGCCTGCATGATGGACAGGTAGGCGCGCGACAGTTCGACCTGCTTGCCCAATGTGCCACCGGCGCCTTTGGTGTTGCGCATCTGCGGCAACGAGGCGCGCAGGTATTCGATCAGGTGGCCGTGCACGCGCGCCGCTTCTTTCTGGTCGGTCTCGATCAGCTGGCCGATCAGGGCCAGGGTGTTGAACAGGAAGTGCGGCTCGACCTGGGCCTGGAGCGTGGCCATCTGCGCCTCGGTCAGGCGCCGCTCGAGATTGGCGACGTCGGCCTTGGTCGAGGCGTCGCGCGCCAGCAGTTCGGCGCGACGCTTGCCGCCGGCCAGCACCTTGACCCCGAACGAGATCAGGATGAACCAGATCGCCGGCTCCGTCAGCTTGACGAACATGCCCGTGACGAACACCAGGAACCAGACCAGATAGAGCTGGCGCCACTCGATCAGGGCGAGCCAGTCGAAGAAGCGCCACCACAGCACGCCCGCTTCGCGGAAAGCGTCGCGGACGAAGTCGAGTGCGCGGTTGATCTGGGCGGCGGCCATGGTTTTACTCTTGCGTGTAGTGCTTGATGCGGCGTGGCTCGCGGCCGAAGATGGCGATGGCGAGGAATTTGAGCAGCAGCAGGCCGACGAACAGCGCCAGCACGATCGGCACGATGGTGATCAGGGCCGCCAGCACGATCGCGATCACCAGCAGCACCGGCCACGGCATGCGGCGCAGCGAACGGGCGCTGGACTTGGCCAGGCGCCAGGTAGTGCGGCCAGCAACTTCCATATTACGCAGGATCGATTGGAAGCGACTGGTGGGCGTATGAATGGTTTTCATTCGTGCAAGTCCTTTCTAACAATGATGACCCTACTGTAGGGATGCACCCATGTTACGCCAAGAGCGATCCGATAAACGGGGCGAATCCGGGGACGAGCGGTCGTGGGGGCGGACGAACGGGGACGATTTCGCCCCCGTCCCTAGCGGTAAATACGCCTATTGCTCGATCAGCTTGAGCGCTTCTTGCCGCATCACGTCGAGCATGCCGGCCTCGGGCGTGCGCGCGCAGGCCGCCACGGTGGCGTTCAGGACCGGTTCCATGGCCGGGAAGGCCTGGCGCGCCGAGCCCTCGCGGTGCATGCTGTAAATCAGGGTGCCGATGCTTTCGTAGGTCACTGGCAACTCGCGCAGGCTGCGCTCCGGGAAGGTGGCGGCTTGCCAGGCGGCGTCGACGTTGAAATCGGCGCAGCTCTTGGTGGCGATCGTAGTGCTGTGGTCTTTTTTGAACTTGAAGATCACCAGGCCACTGCGGTGCGCGCCGCTGGCGGGGATGTCCAGCCGCCTGGCCATGGCCAGCGCCAGTGCATCGAGTTCGGCCGAGCGCGAGGAGTCGCGCACCGAGACTACCCCTTTGCGGCCCTTGTCGTCGAGGGCCAGTTCGACCGTCACATTACCCTGCACGCCGCGCTGCGAGAGCGCCGCTGGGTAGCCGGCGTCGGTTGCATAAATCATGATCTCGCGCCAGGTCGGCAGCGTGGCCTGGGCTGCGGCCGATTGCGGCGCCATGGCCAGCAGGGACAGCGCCAAGGTCGAGCCTGCTGCCAGGGCCTTCATCGTGTGATTCCGTGTTGCCATCAGTGGGCCGTCCTGTCGTTCCAGTAGTCGCGTAGCAGGCCGTAAAAGACGGTGTCGGCATACTCGCCGTGCACCAGCCAGCGCTGCGGCATGAAGCCTTCCTTGCGGAAGCCCAGTTTTTCCAGCAGGCGGCCGGAGGCCTCGTTGCGTGGATCGATGTCGGCCTCGACCCGGTTCAGGTCGACCTCGCGGAAGCCATGGTCCAGCGCGGCCCGCAGCGCTTCGAAGGCATAGCCCTTGCCCCAGTGCGCGCTGCCCAGCGCGTAGCCGAGTTCGCAGCGCTTGTTCTGGTTGAAGAAGTGGTGCAGGCCCACGGTACCGATCAGCTCGCGGCTCGCGGCGAGTTCGATCGCGAAGCGCAGCTCGGTCTCGTCGCGGTAGGCCTCCTGCGCGCGGGCGATGGCCGCTTCGGCGAAGGAGATGTCGGTCCACGACTCGGTGCTCCAGTAGCGCACCACGGCCGGGTCGGAAAAGATGGTGTACAGGGCCGGCGCGTCGCTTGCGGCCAGCGGGCGCAACACCAGGCGTTCGGTGGTCAGGACAGGGGTGATATAAGTCGACATGGTTCGCATTGCCAGTGTGATAAGCGCTAGCATACCACTGCTGTGAGGCCTGTAGACAGGCTGCGACCGACGGGTTCTTCCTGGCGCCGACACGATGCGCCATGCATGTTTTTTGCGGATGCGCATGCCGCCAACCGTGTGCCTGTTGCAAGACTCGTCATTCTTGTTCAAACTTCAATGCTTCAGAGCGCCATCGAGAGGGAGCGCATCATGTATGAGTCCAGGCCTTCCGCGATGTCATCCTTCTGGATGCCATTCACCAATAACCGCGACTTCAAGCGCGATCCGCGCCTGCTGGTCTCCGCCAAAGGGATGTATTACCGCGACGTCGACGGCCGCGAGCTGCTCGACGGCGCCGCCGGCCTGTGGTGCGTGCCCTGCGGCCACGGCCAGCCGAAGATCGCCGAAGCCATCGCCGCCATGGCCGGCCAGCTCGACTACGCACCCACGTTCCAGATGGGCCACCCGGCCGCCTTCGAACTGGCCGAACGCCTGATGGCGTTCAGCGGCCACCGCTTCGGCCACGTGTTCTATACGGGCTCGGGATCCGAAGCCGTCGACACCGCGCTCAAGATGGCGCTGGCCTACCACCGCGCGCGCGGAGAGGGCGGACGCACGCGACTGATCGGCCGCGAGCGCGGCTACCATGGCGTGGGCTTCGGCGGCATCTCGGTCGGCGGCATCGGCGCCAACCGCAAGCATTTCGGACCGCTGCTGCCGGGCGTCGACCACCTGCGCCACACGCATGACCTGGAGCGCAACGCCTACGCACGCGGCGAGCCCGAACACGGCGTCGAACTGGCCGACGACCTCGAGCGCATGGTGGCCCTGCACGACCCGTCGACCATCGCAGCCGTGATCGTCGAACCCGTATCCGGCTCCACCGGCGTGCTGATTCCGCCCAAGGGTTATCTCAAGCGCCTGCGCGAGATCTGCGACCGCCACGGCATCCTGCTGATCTTCGACGAAGTCATCACGGGCTTTGGACGCCTGACGACGCCGTTCGCCGGCGACTGGTTCGGCGTCGAGCCCGACCTGATGGCCACGGCCAAGGGCATCACCAATGGCGCGGTGCCGATGGGTGCGGTGTTCAGCAAGGCTTTCATCCATGACGCCTTCATGGAAGGGCCGGCCGGGATCGAGCTGTTCCACGGCTATACCTATTCCGGCCACCCGCTGGCCTGCGCCGCCGCGCTGGCCACACTGGACGTGTTCCGCGAACAGGGGGTGATAGAGAACGCGGCGCGCATGCAGCCGTATTTCGAGGAAGCGCTGCAATCGCTGCGCGGCCTACCGCACGTGATCGACCTGCGCTCGATCGGCATCATCGCCGCCGTCGAGCTGGCGCCGATCGCGGGCCAGCCCGGCGCGCGCGGCTATGCGGCGCTCAAGCAGGCATTCGCCGATGGCCTGCTCATCCGCATCACGGGCGACATCATCGCGCTGTCGCCGCCGTTGGTACTGGAAAAAAAACACGTCGACGAATTGTTCGGAAAGCTGGCCAGGGTCCTGACGCAACTGGCTTGATACTAAAGAGGGCCACCATGCCCCGCCTGAGAAGAAAGAGAGACCGATGACCGCCACCACCGACGCCCTGGACTTGTCCGCATCCGAAGAATCTTCCCTCCTGGCCGGCGAACCGGCGCCGCCGACCGGCAAGCAGGTGGCCGTGGTCGGCGCCGGCATGGCCGGCATGACTTGCGCCATCCGGCTGGCGCTGCTCGGCAATGGCGTCGTGCTGTACGAAGCGCGCTCGCGCGAGCGCATGTGTGAGACCGCTCCAGCGTGCGCCTCCGAACAGGCGCTATTCGAGCGCCTGGTGGCGCAGGGTCGCATCCGCTGCGAATACGGCCGCAAGCTGGGCGTCGACCTCGAGCTGGCCGACCTGCACCTGTGGCACGACGCCATCTTCCTCGGCGTCGGCCTGGCGTCCAGCCGCGTGCTGGCGCTGTCCGGCAGCGACCCGGCCGGCCTGGTCGATGCCGGCCGCCGGCTCGCCGCCGTGTATGCGCTGGACGACTTGCTGGCGCTGCCGGTGCCGCAGCGCGCGATCGTGATCGGCGCCAGCCGCGGCGCGGTGGGGATGGCGGCGCGCCTGAAACAGCTGGGCGCCCAGGACGTGACGCTGGCGCTGCGCCACGCCCTAATCCCCGACGGCCGCGAAGAAGAAGTCGCGCGCGCCTGCTTCGTGCGGGTGCGCGGCTGGGTCGCGCCGCTCGAGGTGTTGCGCGACGAACGGGGCGCGGTCGGGTCGGTGCGCTTCGAGCAGACCCGCCTCTTGGGCGACCGCGTGGTCGATACCGGCGGCTTCACCGAGATCGCCGCCCACGCCGTGTTCAAGGCGGTGGGCCGCGCGGCCGGGGCCGAACGCGATTCGCTGGTGCGCCAGCAGTCGCGCGAGGGCGACCGGGTCGAGGTCGACGGGTGCTTTCGCACCGCGCTGCCGGGCATCTATGCCGGCGGCGACTGCGTGGCGGCGCGCCTTGAATCGACGCAGGCGCGCCGCCATGGCCTGCAGGCGGCGCAGGCGATCCATGCCGACTTGCAGGCCTGAGGTTTTCGCGCCGTATTGACGTTTGCGTTACACTCGCGCGCATCGATTCAACCGAAGCGCACCGTGACTCATCCGACCTTTACCGACAACGACCTCTGGAACGACGACCTCGCTCCGACCACCGCAGCGCACCGCACCTGGCGCTGGTACCACTTCGCCGCCTTGTGGGTAGGCATGGTCATGTGCATTCCCGCCTACACGCTGTCGGCGAGCCTGGTGGAGGCGGGCATGTCGGGCTGGCAGGCGGTGCTGACCGTCTTTTTGGCGAACGCCATCGTGCTGGTGCCGATGCTGCTGATCGGCCATGCCGGCGCCAAGTACGGCATTCCCTACGCGGTGCTGGCACGCACCTCGTTCGGCACCAAGGGGGCCAAGCTGCCGGCGCTGATGCGCGCCATCGTCGCCTGCGGCTGGTACGGCATCCAGACCTGGTTCGGCGGCAGCATGATCTATACCTTGCTGGGCGTGATGAACGGCGCCCCGATCGGCGGCGAAGTGCTCGGCTGGCTCGGCATCAACCTGGCGCAGCTGGCCTGTTTCCTCGCGTTCTGGGCGATCCAGCTGTACTTCGTAGTGCACGGCATGGAATCGATCCGCCAGCTCGAGACCTGGACCGCGCCCTTGAAAATCGCGATCTGCTTCGTGCTGCTGTGGTGGGTGCACAGGCAGGTCGGCGGCGACGGTTTCGGGCCGCTGCTCGAACAGCGTTCGCAGTTCGTGCCCGGCGGGCCGAAGGAAGGGCAGTTCTGGTCGACCTTCTGGCCGTCGCTCACCGCCATGATCGGCTTCTGGGCGACCCTCGCGCTGAACATTCCCGACTTCACCCGCTTCGCCAAATCGCAGCGCGACCAGGTGATCGGCCAGACCGTCGGCCTGCCGCTGCCCATGGGCCTGTTGGCGGCGCTGGCGGTGATCGTCACCTCGGCCACCGTGGTCCTGTACGGCAAGGCGCTGTGGGACCCGGTCGACCTGGCCAGCCGCATGACCGGCATCGCGGTGCTGGTAGCCCTGATCGTGCTGCTGGTCGATACGGTCAGCGTGAACCTCGCGGCCAACCTGGTCGGCCCGGCCTACGATTTCTCGGCGCTGGCGCCGCGCCGCATCAGCTATCGCACCGGCGGCTACATCACGGCCGGGCTGGCGCTGCTCATGATGCCGTGGAAGATCCTGGAGTCGACCCAGAACTACATCATGACCTGGCTGGTCGGTTACTCGGCCTTGCTGGGACCGATCGCCGGCGTGCTGGTAGTCGACTACTACCTGGTGCGCAAGACCGCGCTCGACGTCGACCAGCTGTATCGCCACGATGGCATCTATTCTTATGGGGATGGCTGGAACAAGGCCGCGCTGGCGGCTTTCGTGCTGGGCGTGCTGCCCAATATCCCGGGCTTCCTGAATGCGGCCTTCCCGGCCAGCTTCCCCGATGTCGGTGACGTCTTCAAGACGATTTATACCTATGCGTGGTTCGTCGGCGTTGCGATTGCCGCCGTGGTCTACGGCCTCATGATGCGGGGGCGGGGCGCGCGATGACGGTGCGCTTCCGCCCTGGACAATTCTATGGCGTGCGGCATGACCGCACCCAGGGCGGAATCTTCGAACTCGGCGTGCTGGAGGCAAACGCGCCCGAGCACGACGTTCATCTGCACCTGCACGAGGAAGCGCATTTCGTGCTGGTGCTGGCCGGGACCTATATCTCCAGCGCCCATGGCGCGCCGAGCCTGGCGCCAGCGCCGGCGCTGGTCTACAACCCACCCGGCACGGTGCACCGCGACCGCTTCCTGGGCGGGAAGGGGCGCTTCATGACGATCTCGATCGAGCCAGCGCGCCTCGACGCGGGCGACGCGCTGCATCGCATTCCGACCTTCTCCAGCTACTTGCAGCATGCCGCCTGCCTGCGCACCGCATTCTCGCTCGCGCGTGGCATGCAGGGCCGGCCGGACGTCTTCCTGCTCGAAGCCGGCGTGTGGGAGCTGTTGGCCCATACCGACACGCGGCCCGGCGTGGCGGTGCGCCGGCCACCCTCGTGGATGCGCCACGCCTACGGGGCGGTGATGGATGGCGCCGTCGACCCCGGCCTGTCGATCGCCGATGTGGCGGCCAGCAGTGGCGTGCATCCGGTGCACCTGGCGCGTGTATTCCGTGAGCTGTTCGGCTGTTCGCCCGGCGAGCTGCTGCGCTGGCGCCGCATCGAGCGCGCCTGCGCCATGCTGCGTCAGCAGGGCCGCAGCGTGGCCGAGGTCGCGCTGGACGCCGGCTTCGTCGACCAGAGCCATATGAGCCACGCTTTCCGCCAGCGTTTCGGGATGCCGCCCGGCGCCTGGCGCCGCCGGATGTTTGATGGATACAAGACGGCGCCGCCGGCGCCGGATTAGAGTGGCGATTTCCATGACGAGGAGGGGTGCATGTTTAGATATGCGATAGCCATGGCTTTCCTGCTTGCGGCAGGCGGCGCCGGCGCCGCGAGCTTCGATACGGTCACTAGCGAGATCAAGGCCGGCAACTTCAAGCAGATCACCAGCGTGGTGGTGGCGCGCCACGGCAAGGTGCTCTATGAGCAGTACTTCGATGGCGAAGGCGCGCAAGGGCTGCGCAATACGCGCTCGGTGACCAAGACCGTGGGCGGCATGCTGGTCGGGGTGGCCATCGAGCGCAAGCTGCTCACGGTCGATGCGCCGGTCATGCCCTTCTTCAAGGACAAGATGCCGGTCGCGCACCCCGACCCGCGCAAGGACCGCATCACGGTCGAAGACCTGCTCACCATGAGTTCCATCGTCGAGTGCGACGATTTCAATGAGTTCTCGCGCGGGCACGAGGAGCGCATGTACCTGATCGAGGACTGGAGCCGCTTCTATCTCGACCTGCCGGTGCGCGGCTTCCCCGAATGGACGCCACCGCCCGCCAAACAACCCTATGGCCGCGCCTTCAGCTACTGCACCGCGGGCACGGCCTTGCTCGCGCCGCTGCTGGAGCGCGCGACGGGACGCAGCGTGCAGGACTTCGCCGACGAGGTGCTGTTCAAGCCGCTCGGCATCGAGCCGGTCAAGTGGCAGGTGCAGCCATCGGGTGCGGCGATGACCGGCGGGAGCCTGAGCCTGCGCAGCCGCGACTTGTGGAAGCTGGGCCAGCTCTACCTGAACGGCGGCAAGTGGGCCGGCAGGCAGGTGCTGCCGCAGGCCTGGGTCGAGCGCTCGATCAAGCCGCATGCGCAGGTGCGCGAGGGCGTCGACTACGGGTATCTGTGGTGGCTGCAGCCTTTCACCGTGGGCGACCGGAAGGTGGCCACCTATGCGATGTCGGGCATGGGCGGCAACAAGGTCTATGTGCTGCCGGAGTGGGATACGGTGGTGGTCATCACCACCACCAACTTCCGCGTGCCGGGGCCGCATCCGCTGACCGAGAAGCTGCTTACGACGCTGATCCTGCCGGCGCTGCCGCCGGAGTAAAACCACGCAGGAAGTCGAGCAACACCGCGCCGGCGATTTCGGCATCGTCGGCGCTCATGGTCTCGAGCGGATTGTGGCTGATGCCGCCGTTGCCGCAGCGGACGAACAGCATCGCGACCTCGGTCAGCTGCGCCATGCGCATCGCGTCATGGCCGGCGCCGGAGGGTAGGGCGAAGGAAGGCAGGCCGGCGCGTTCGACCGCGGCCCCCAGTTGCGCCATCAGCCGCGGCGCGCAGGGCACGGCGTCGATCTCGAGCAGCTTGTACAGTTTTTCCTGGATGCCGCGCCGCGCGCAGATGGCGCTGATCCCAGCCAGGATGTCGTCCACCGCCGCCAGCCGGGTTGCGTCGTCGGCGGCGCGGATGTCGAGTGACAGGCGGCAGGCGCCGGGCACCACATTGACCGAGCCGGCCGGCACCTCCAGCTGGCCGACCGTGCCCACCAGCGATGCCGGTCCGCTGCAACGGCGTTCCACCAGCAGCACGATCTCGGCTGCTGCCGCCGCCGCATCGCGCCGCATGTCCATCGGCGTGGTGCCGGCGTGGCTGGCCACGCCCTTCAGTTCGACCAGGTAGCGCGAGCTGCCCGCGATCGCGCTCACCACGCCCAGCGCCAGGCCGCGTTCGAGCAGCACCGGTCCCTGCTCGATATGCACCTCGACGAAGCCGAGCACCGTAGCGGGAACGCGCGCGATGGCGGGGATGGTGGCCGGATCGTGGCCGGCCGCCGCCAGGGCGTCGCCCAGGCGGACGCCGTCGGCGTCGCGCGCATCGAGCAGGGCCAGGTCGAAGCCGCCGGCCACCGCGCTGCTGCCGAGGAAGGTGCTGCGATAGCGCACGCCTTCTTCTTCAGCGAAGGCGATCACTTCGAGGTCGTAGGGCAGGCGCTCGCCGCGTGCATGCAGTCGGCCGACCAGGGCGATCGGCAGCAGGATGCCGAGCCGGCCGTCGTACTTGCCGCCGTTGCGCACGGTGTCGTAGTGCGAGCCGGTGATCAGGGTCTTGGCGCCCGGCCGCGCGGCGGCGTAGCGGCCGACCACATTGCCGACGGCGTCGATGTGCACCGCCATGCCGGCCTCGCGCATCCAGCCGGCGATGGTCGCGGCGGTGCGCTGGTGGGCCGGCGTCATGTAGGCGCAGGTGAGGTCGGCGTCGCTGTCGCTGATGGTGCCGAGGGTCTCGCACCAGTCCATCACGGTGACGCCGATGGAGGGTTCGATGCCCAGCAGGGCATTGAGCCGGATCTCGGCGATGCGGTGCACCTGGCGCAGCGCTTCGCACAGCTCGTCATCGAGCGTGTTGTCGAGGCGGCGCACGAAGGTGTCGATGATGGCTTGCCGTGTCAGGCCGCGTCCCGTCGGGCCTTTCACGGCCAGGATGAAGGGGAAGCCAAAGCGTTCGTTGTACTGCGCGTTGAGCGCGTGCAGCCGGGCGTATTCGTCGGGTGTGCAGCGATCGAGGCCCGAACTGGCCTGTTCGCCGGTCGATTCGAGCGTCAGCTCGCCGGCGATGGCGGCCTTGCCGGCCAGCTCCGGGTGGGCGCGCAGCAGGGACAGCCGTTCTGCATCGGTTGCGCCGTCGACCGCCGCCTGCAAGGCCAGCTTGAGCGCCGCCAGGGTGGAAAAGGGGCGCGCGGCGGCGGCGCGCGCCGCGACCCAGGGTGAATGCTCGTAGATGCCATGCAGCGCTTCGGTAAAAGCGTCGACATCGATTTCGTTCAGCTCCTGCATCGTCCGCATCGTCTATTCCTTGCTATTCTTGATTGAGGGCCCTGGCCGCGCTGCTTATCTGGTCGCGCAGCCATTTGTGTTCGGTCGACTGGTGCACGCGCTGGTGCCACAGCTGGTAGAAGCGCATCGGCGGAAACTTGACCGGCACCGTGAAGCTCTTGAGCGGTAGCGTCTTTTCGAAGGCGCGGATGAACTGGCGACCGGTCGTCAGCACCAGGTCGCTCTGGGTCAGCATATAAGGGATCACGCCGAAATAGGGCGACTCGACCGCCACCCGGCGCTGCAGGCCGTGGCGTTCGAGCCAGGCGTCGATCACGCCGTGGTAGCCCGGCAGCATCTGGGTCGGGGCCACGTGGGGCAGGTCGAGGTAATCCTCGAGCGTCATCGCGTACGGCGCCGTGCGCCTGGCGTAGGGGCTGTCGGCGCGCATGGTGCAGATGATTGGGTCCTCGAACAGCTTGGACATGTGCAGGTGGGCGGGCGGCTCGTCCCAGTTGGCGATGACCAGGTCCATGTCACCGTCGGACATCATGCGCAGGTAGTCCAGGCCGGGGCCGAGGGCGTGGATGACCACCTTGCTGCCGGGCGAGCCGCGCCGCAGCAGCGCCACCACGTTCGGCAGGAAGCGCGCGTCGAGATAGTCGGGGGCGGCGATGTGGAAGGTGCGCGTCGCCTGCTCGGGCACGAACGGCGCCTTGCGCACGAACAGGCTCTCTGCTTCGTCGAGGATGCGCTTGGCCGGTTTCAACAGGCTCTCGCCATGCTGGGTCGGCACCATGCCGCGCGCGCCGCGCACCAGCAGCGGGTCGCCGGTGAGCTCACGGAGTTTACGCAGCGAGGCCGAGATCGAGGGCTGCGGCTGGTTCAGCTTGAGCGCCACCCGCGAGACGTTCTTCTCCACCAGCAGCAGGTAGAGGATGCGGATCAGGTGCAGGTCGAGGTTGCGGGGCAGGCTGGACATCGCAGGGCGAAACGTATATCAAGGTGGATATGTTGAATATACGCTAAATTTCATGTCGCAGAAATTGGAATCAGCGTATCTTCGATCCATCTCAGCCGCACTGCGTTGATTCTTAAGGGAAGCCCATGTTCGACACCGGATACCTGGCGCCATATGCTCTGGAGTGGTTCAACCTGCTGCTGCGCTGGCTGCACATCATCACCGGCATCGCCTGGATCGGCGCCTCCTTCTATTTCGTCTGGCTCGACAACACCATCAAGCCGCCGGCGCCCGGCTCGGAGCTCGAGCGCAAGGGCGTGTCCGGCGAACTGTGGGCCGTGCACGGCGGCGGCTTCTACAACCCGCAGAAATACCTGGTGGCGCCCGCCGAGCTGCCGCCGGAGCTGCACTGGTTCAAGTGGGAAGCCTATTCCACCTGGCTCTCGGGCTTTGCGCTGCTGACCGTCGTCTATTACCTGAACGCGAAGGCGATGATGGTCGACCGCAGCGTGGCCGACCTCACCAGCTGGCAGGCGGTCGGCATCGGCATCGGCAGCCTGGTGGTCGGCTGGATCGTCTACGACCTGCTGTGCCGGTCGAAGCTGGTGCAGCACCAGCTGGCGTTCGGCGCCACCATCTGGCTGCTGCTGGTCGGCAGCAGCTGGGTGCTCACCCACCTGCTCAGCGGACGCGCCGCCTACCTGCACGTGGGCGCGATGATCGGCACCATCATGGTGGCCAATGTGGCGATGCTGATCATCCCCGGCCAGCGCAAGATGGTCAACGCCATGCTGGCGGGCGAGAAGCCCGATCCGAGCCACGGCATCAAGGCCAAGCAACGCAGCGTCCACAACAATTATTTCACGCTGCCGGTGCTGTTCATCATGATCAGCAACCACTATGCGATGACCTACAATCATCCGCATGCCTGGGCCGTACTGGGCGTGATCATGCTGGCCGGGGTCTTGATCCGCCACTTCTTCAACCTGCGCCACAAGGGCCGCGTCGAATGGCGGTATCCGGCCGCGGGCGTGGCGCTGCTGCTGGCATTGGCGGTCGTGCTGGCGCCGGCGCCGCGCGCGAGCGCCGATCCGGCGGCCGCCGCCGGTATCGACGCCGCCGCGCGCTTCGCCGCGGTGCGCACGATCATGGACCAGCGCTGCGTGTCCTGCCATGCGCAGCAGCCGACGCAACCCGGTTTCGCCGCGGCGCCGGGCGGCGTGATGCTCCACACGCCGGAGCTGGTGAGCCAGCATGCGGCCCGCATCTACCAGCAGACGGTGCAATTGAAGGCCATGCCGCTGGCGAATCTTACCCATATGACCGATGCCGAGCGCGCCCAGGTGGGGGCATGGTTCGAAGCCGGCGCTGGCACAGGAAAGGCTCCATGAACAATCCCTTGCATGACCGCATTACCAGCTGGATCGACGCCCACTTCGACGAACAGGTCGCCTTCTTGCAGGAGGTGGTGCGGATCCCGACCGATACGCCGCCAGGCAACAACGCGCCGCATGCCGAGGCGGTGGCTGACATGCTGGAGGCCGCCGGCTGGCCGGTCGAGCGCCATGCGGTGCCGGCGCAGGAGGTGCGTGACCACGGCCTGGAGAGCATCACCAACCTCATCGTGCGCCGTCCGTACAGCGCCGGCGGCCCGACGCTGGCGCTGAACGCCCACGGCGATGTGGTGCCACCGGGTGAGGGTTGGAGCAAGCCGCCCTACGGCGCCGTGATCGAGGACGGCTACCTGTACGGGCGCGCGGCGGCGGTATCCAAGAGTGACTTCGCCACCTATGTGTTTGCGGTGCGCGCGCTGGAGGCGCTGGGCCTGCCTCTATCGGGCGCCGTCGAACTGCACTTCACCTACGACGAGGAAGTCGGCGGCCTGCTGGGGCCGGGCAGGCTGCTGGCCCAGGGCCTGACGCGGCCCGACTACGTGATCGCGGCCGGCTTCGGCTACGGCATCGTCACCGCCCACAACGCCTGCCTGCAGCTGGAAGTGACCGTGCACGGCAGGGCGGGGCATGGCGCGATGCCGGAGACGGCGGTCGACGCGCTGCAGGCCGCGACGAAGGTGCTCAATGCGATCTATGGCGAACTGCCCGCGCTGAAGAAGATCCGCAGCAACGTGCCCGGAATCGGTTCGCCGACCATGATCGTCGGGCGCATCGACGGCGGGACGAATACCAATGTGGTGCCGGGGAAGGTCGTGCTGCGCATGGATCGGCGCATGATCCCCGAAGAAGACCCGGTGGCGGTGGAGGCGCGGGTGCGCGCCCTGATCGAGGAGGCGGTGCGCGGCTTGCCCGGCATCCGCCTCGAGATCCGGCGCCTGCTGCTGTCGCAGGCGCTGCGGCCCTTGCCGGGCGTGGCGCCGCTGGTGGAAAGCCTGCAGCGTCATGGTCGCGCGATCATGGGCGAGGAGATTCCCGCGCACGGCACGCCGCTGTATGCGGATGCGCGGCTGTACGGCGAATATGGCATCCCGGCGGTGCTGTATGGCGCCGGGCCCCGTACGGTGGAAGAATCGAACGCCAAGAAGGCCGACGAACGCCTGCTGCTGGAAGACTTGCGCAAGGCGACCAAGGTAGTGGCCTTGACCTTGCTGGATTTTCTCGACCCGAGGTCTTAGAACATCGCAGAGCCGAATTTATTGTTAGCCCCAAAACGTCGTTCCCGCGGAGGCGGGAACCTAAGTCATTTAGCGCGCCACATAGTCAAGCGAAGCGGCAAAGCTGAAGACTTGGGTTCCCGCCTGCGCGGGAACGACGTGTCAGCGGTGCGGATTATTTCTGCTTGAGCGAACGCTCGAACAGCTCCTGAATCCGGCGGTACTGGTCATACCACGCCTCCGGCTGCACATAGCCGTGACGTTCCAGCGGATAGCTCGCCAGTTCCCACTTGTCCTTCTTCATCTCGATCAGGCGCTGCGCCATGCGCACCGAGTCCTGGTAGAACACGTTATCGTCGATCATGCCGTGCGAGATCAGCAGGTGGCCTTTCAGGTTCTGCGCGTACTCGATCGGCGACGACTTCTTGTACGCCTCGGGATCGATGTCCGGGGTGTTCAGGATGTTGGCGGTGTACTCGTGGTTGTAGGTGGTCCAGTCGGTCACCGGGCGCAGCGCGGCGCCGGCCTTGAAGGTGTCCGGTGCGCGCATCAGGGCCATGAAGGTCATGAAGCCGCCGTAGCTGCCGCCATAGATGCCGACGTTGGCGGCGTCGCCCTGGTGCTGGTTCACCATGTATTTGACGCCGTCGACGTAGTCTTCCAGTTCCGGATGGCCCATCTGGCGGTAGATCGCGGTGCGCCACTTGCTGCCGTAGCCTTTCGAGGCGCGGAAGTCCATGTCGAGCACCACGTAGCCATTCTGCACCAGCAGGTTGTGGAACATCTGCTCGCGGAAGTAGTTCGGATAGCGCTTGCTGACGTTCTGCAGGTAGCCGGCGCCGTGCACGAACATCACGACCGGATACTTCTTGCCCGGCTCGAGCTGGGCCGGACGATACAGCTTGGCCCACACCGGATCGCCGCCGGCGCTGGAAGGCACGGCCACGTACTGCGGCTCGATCCACTCGCGCGCCTTGAATTCCGGGGTGCGGGTGTCGGTCAGCTTGCTCGCTTCGCCGCCGGAGACCGGCACGGTCGCGATCTGGATCGGAGTGTAGCTGGACGACCAGTGCACCAGCAGCTTCTTCTCGTCCGGCGACAGGGCGAACTTCTCGACGCCATCGAGCTTGGTCACTTCGCGGACGTTGCCACCGTTGGCGTTGACTGCGCAGACTTCGTAGTCGCCCGGGGTCTCGCGGTTGCACAGCATGTAGGCGGTGCTGCCGTCATAGGTCCAGCGCACGTCGCTGGCTTCCCACTTGCCGGTGGTCAGGGCGCGCGGCGCGGCTGCACTGGCGCTGTCCTTGGTGTACAGGTGCGAGTAGCCGCTTTCTTCGGACAGGTACCACAGCGTGCGGTTGTCCGGCAGCCAGCCGAATTCGGCGTTGTCGTAGTTGACCCAGGCGCCGTCGGTCAGGCGGTGCAGGGGTTTGAGCGTCGCGGCGCCCAGGTCGACGCTGGCGATCCAGCGGTCCTTGTTGTCCACCGCGCGCAGCATGACGGCGACGTTGGCGCCGTTGGCGCTCCAGTCGATCGCGTTGCGGCCGCCAGAGACCACCACCGAACGGTTGCCCTTCAGTGGATCTTTTTTAGCGGCGGCGCGCAGCTCGGCCAGCGGGTCGGTGGTGATGCCCGGCAGGGCGTCGAAGGCGATGTCCTGCACCTTGTTGGTGCGCAGATCGACCAGTTTCAGTGCATGCGGCACCGGCATGTTGCGGCCGACGCGGGTGCGCACGTCTTCGGTCTCCTCGAAGCCCGACTCGTTCACGTAGCGCGGCATCTTGCCGGCGCGGCCCTTGTCGGCGCCTTTGGCGGCGGTAACCACCAGCAGCCAGCGGCCGTCGGGCGACAGCGAGCTGCCTTCGATGGTGACCTTGTCGCCCAGGTAGATCTGGTTCGGCGCCATCGAGGCGTCGGCGCGGCGCAGTTCATCGGTGCGGGCGCGCAGGGCGTCGCGGTCATCCTTCTGGCGCTTGAGGTGCTCGATCAGGCGCAGCTCGGTCGAACGGTAGGGATCTTCCTCAGGCGCGTTCGGGTCCTTGGCGGCGCGCGGCAGGGCGGCCGGGCCGGTAACCTTGCTGGTACGGTCCCACACATACCAGTCGTTGCCGACGCGGTACTGGACCGCGCGTTCGTCCGCCGTGTACTGGGCGGCGGTGATGCGGCTGGCGCCGCGCGTCACCTGGACCAACTGGCCCGACTTGAGG
Organism: Massilia sp. CFBP9026; assembly: GCF_034045165.1. Taxonomy (NCBI): domain Bacteria; kingdom Pseudomonadati; phylum Pseudomonadota; class Betaproteobacteria; order Burkholderiales; family Oxalobacteraceae; genus Massilia; species Massilia sp. CFBP9026. The sequence goes on along the minus strand of NZ_JAXCWH010000004.1, from coordinate 126,020 downwards.
TCGCGCTCGAACAGGTCGTTATTGCGCAGGACCAGCATGCGGCTGTTGTTGCGGTTGTAGACGACGTCGGCGCTGTCGACCTTCGGCAGCTCGGCGTCCTTTACCAGCTGGGCCTTGCCGGCCGCGACCTGGAACACGTCACGCACCGGCGAACCGGTGCGCTTCTGCTTGTAGTACACCTGCTTGCTGTCCCAGCTGAACCAGGCGTCTTCCACCGGGGTGCCGATCCAGTCTGGATGGCTCATGGCCTGGTCGAGGGTGATTGGAGTGGATGCCGCCGCCGGCAGCGCGATCAGTGCGGCGAAGGAGGCCGCAAACAGGGTAAGTGCAGGTGTTCGCATGTAGAGTCTGATGAGTGAAGAGTGGCTTGGTTGCCAGTAATGCTCGCGAGAAATGCGCATGCATTCTAGCGCAGGCACTCATCAGGACTGCGAAATGTGACAGGTTTTTTTTGCTGTAAAGACAAGCGCCGGCGGTACGTAAGTACGGCCGGCGCTGGATTTGGAGCGGGTATCGCGGCGCTGGTGCGCCGCAATGAGGCCCTGTATTACATGGCCTTGAACGGGCCTTTTGGCGGACGCGGCAGGAACATGGAGACACGTGCGGCCACGGCGACGACGGCCAGGGCGATGGTAATGTATTCGAGCGGGTGCATGATTAACCCCGCACTGCCGGAGCGTAGCCGCCGTGGGCGACGTACAGGTCTTGCGAGAAGCTGCGGATGGCCGAGATGGCTGCCGCGAAGAAGCTGGTGCGTTGGATAGCTGCAGTCATAATTGTTCCCCTGAGATAAATACTTCGATGTTGCGTTGCAGTATAGGGGCGTCCTCGTCATAAACAAACTTTAGATTTGTGATTCCAGCGATGCGTTTGGTGAATAGCTGTAAAGTTGCTCTCACGCAAGATATTCGCTTTGCGAATATCTTAAGCAACGGGTTTTGCATAAGAAGGGCATGGGCGCTTATCGATGCTCGCGCCTGGTGCGAATCTTGCATATCGTAAGCACATGAAATCGCGAGACAGTGCTTCACCACACCTGCGGATCGTCGTCGTGCTTTCCGCCACAGCACCCGGGATCGACCCGGATGCCGCCCAGGCCGCGCAGACGCGGCGCAGCACCGCGCTGCGCATCGGCCTGCTCGAATCGGGATACGACCTGATCGCCTCGCTGCCGGCCGACGTCTTCCTGCCCGAGCGCATCGCCCAGCTGCAGCCCGACCTGATCATCGCCGACAGCGAGTCCGACGCGCGCGACGTCCTCGAGCACATCGTGATCGCTACCCGCGACGCGCGGCGGCCGATCGTCCTGTTCACGGAAGACGATGCGCCGGCCAGCATGGACGCGGCGATGGATGCCGGCGTCTCGGCCTATATCGTGGCCGGCCTGCAGGCGGAGCGCGTCAAGCCGGTGCTGGACGTGGCGCTGGCGCGTTTCCGGCGCGAGCAGAAGCTGCTCGATGAGCTGAGCGACACGCGCCAGAAGCTGGCGGAGCGCAAGACCGTCGACCGCGCCAAGGGCCTGCTCATGAACCGCTACAGCCTGACCGAGGAGCAGGCCTACCAGCGCCTGCGCACCCTGGCGATGAACAAGAACCTGAAGCTGGCGGAAGTCGCGCAGCGCCTGATCGACGTGGAAGACCTGCTGGGCTAGGCCACGCCGATTCTATATACAAGACAAGGAGACGTATGACATTGGCAGGCAGAGGCGCCTGGATCGCCGGCACCGACCGCCCCGAGATCGAGACCGTCCGCATCGGCTTCATGCCGCTGGCCGATTGCGCGCCGCTGGTGATGGCGTCGGTGCTGGGCTTCGACGAACAGTACGGGGTGCGCTTCGAGCTCACCCGCGAGCTGTCCTGGACCGCCATGCGCGACCGCCTGATCGGCCAGCAGCTCGACGCGGCCCATGCGCTGTACGGGATGGTCTATGGCATCCAGAACGGTATCGGCACCCAGCAGTGCGATATGGCGGTGTTGATGAACCTGCACCAGAACGGCCAGAACATCACGCTGTCGCGCGCGCTCGCCAACGCCGCCCTCGACCCCGGAATGCTCAGGCGCGAGGTGGACGAGAAAGGGCGCAAGCTCACCCTGGCCCACACCTTCCCGACCGGGAATCACGCGATGTTCCTGTATTACTGGCTGGCCGCGCACGGCATCGATCCGCTGGTGGACTGCCAGGCGGTGACGGTGCCCCCTAGCCAGATGGCGAGCAGCCTGGCCTCCGGCCATATGGATGGCTTCTGCGCCGGCGAGCCATGGGGCCAGCGCGCCCAGCGCGAGGGCGCCGGGGTCCAGGCCGCGTCGAGCGAACAGATATGGCCGAACCATCCGGGCAAGGCGCTCGGCACGCGCGCCGACTTCGCCGCCAGCCACCCGAATACCTGCCGCGCCATGATCTCCGCGTTGCTGGAGGCGACACGCTGGCTCGACGCCTCGCGCACCAACCGCGAAGCGGCGGCCGAGGTGCTGGCCAGTCCCGCCTACGTCAATGCCAGCCGCGAGACGCTGCAGTTCTGCCTGGCCGGCAGCCATATCGACGAGCACCGGGAAGGCGGCGGCTGGCGCGGCCACAACGGCCTGCGCTTCCATGCCGACGGCGAGGCCAACTTCCCGTGGCTGTCGGACGGCATGTGGTTCATGACCCAGCACCGGCGCTGGGGCCTGCTGCGCGAAGCGCCCGCTTACCTGGCGCTGGCGGCCCAGGTCAACCGCATCGACCTGTATCGCGAGGCGGCCGAACGCACCGGCACGATGCTGCCCAGCTCACCGATGCGCAGTTCGACCCTGCTCGACGGCCGGGTATGGGACGGCAGCGACCCGCAAGCCTGGGCCGGCGCACCATCCGGATCTTGAACGCAGTGCAGGCGGGTGCATCATCGTGGGGAGCGATGCACCGCAATGCAGCATCCGGATGTGATCCATTTGCGTACGCTCCCTGAAGCCCCGGTGGCACGCCTCTTGCTCATACCAATGACAGGATCAATGGCGATTCTTCTCACGAACATTTTCACTTAGCTGGCCCAACGCGGGGACGGCAACAGGACAACGGCGTCCGCAGCTACTGCCCCCGGCAGCAAGCGCGGACGCCTTTTCGTTTTTCAAAGGAAGAACAATGGCCAGCAAAGCAGACAGCATCAAGCTCTTTTCCTTCCAGGGGGCGCCGATGCGCGCCTTCCACCTGACCTGGGTCGCCTTCTTCATCTGCTTCTTCGCCTGGTTCGCCTGCGCGCCGCTGATGCCGGTCATCAAAGGTGAATTCGGGCTCTCGATGGAGCAGATCGCCAACATCAATATCGCGGCGGTCGCGATCACCATCTTCGTGCGTCTGCTGGTCGGCCCGCTGTGCGACCGCTACGGCCCGCGCAAGACGTACACCGGTTTGCTCCTCATCGGCGCGATTCCCGTGCTGGGCGTGGCGATGGCGCAGAGCTACGAGGCCTTCCTGCTGGCGCGCCTGGGCATCGGCGCGGTCGGCGCCAGCTTCGTCATCACCCAGTACCACACCTCCGTCATGTTCGGACCCAAGGTCGTGGGCACCGCCAACGCGGCGGCCGCCGGCTGGGGCAATGCGGGCGGCGGCGCGGCGCAGGCAGTGATGCCGCTGATGCTGACCGCGATCGTGATGCTGGGCGTGAGCCAGTCGCTGAGCTGGCGCCTGGCGCTGGTGGTGCCCGGCGTGATGATGATCGTCATGGCCTTCTTCTACTGGCGCTACACGCAGGACTGCCCGGCCGGTAACTACGACGACTTGCGCAAGACCGGCCTGATGCCCGAGGGCGGCGGCAAGGGCGGCTGGGCGAGCTTCGTCGCCGGCTGCCGCAACTACCGCGCCTGGCTGCTGTTCGTCACCTATGGCGCCTGCTTCGGCATCGAGATCTTCATCCACAACATCGCCGCCGTGTACTACGTCGAGCACTTCGACCTGTCGCTGGCGCAGGCCGGCATGGCGGCCGGCAGCTTCGGCCTGCTGGCGCTGTTCGCCCGCGCGCTGGGCGGCTGGCTGTCGGACAAGGCCGCGCTTTCCGGTGACCTGAACCGCCGCGTGACCGTGCTGTTCGTGCTGATGATCGGCGAAGGCCTTGGCTTGCTGTGGTTCGCCCAGGCTGAGGGCGTGGTGTTCGCGGTGGTCGCGATGCTGGTGTTCGGCCTGTTCACCCACATGGCTTGCGGCGCCACCTATGCACTGGTGCCGTTCATCGCACCGAAGGCGCTGGGCGGCGTGGCCGGCATCGTCGGCGCCGGCGGTAACGTCGGCGCGGTGGCAGCCGGCTTCCTGATGAAGGGCACGGGCGACATCAAGCAGACGCTCACGATCCTCAGCGGCCTGGTGCTGGTCGCCAGCGTCTGCGCCATCGCAGCCCGATTCACCGCGACCAGCGCTGACACGGCGCCGGCAGCCGCAGCAGCTTAAATTAGGAGCAGCAAATGCATATCGTCGTCATCGGCCACGGCATGGTGGGCCACAAATTCCTCGAAACCCTGGCTGCCAGCGGCCGGCCAGACTTGCGCATCACGGTGCTGGGTGAAGAACCGCGGCCGGCCTACGACCGCGTGCACCTGTCGGAATTCTTTGCTGGTAAAAGTGCGGACGACCTGTCGCTGGTGGCGCCAGGTTTCTTCGATCGCGCGGATACTGAAATGAGCATGGTGCTGCGCCTGAATGCGAAGGTGGTCGGGATCGATCGCGCGGCGCAGAGCGTGACGCTGGCCGATGGTTCCTCCGTTGCTTACGATCGGCTGGTGCTGGCGACCGGCTCCTATCCTTTCGTTCCCCCGGTCCCGGGGGCCGATCGCAAGGACTGCTTCGTCTATCGCACCATCGAAGACCTGGAAGCGATGCAGGAATGCGGAGCACGCTCGAAGTCGGGCGTCGTGATCGGCGGCGGCCTGCTGGGCCTCGAATGCGCCAAGGCGCTGCGCGACCTGGGCCTGAACGCCCACGTGGTCGAATTCGCGCCGCGCCTGATGGCGGTGCAGGTCGACGATTCCGGCGCGCGCGTGCTGCGCACCCGCATCGAGGAACTCGGCGTCGGCGTCCATACGGGCAAGAACACGCTGGCCATCGTGGATGGCGAAGACACCACCCACCGCATGCAGTTCGCCGACGGCAGCCACCTGGATACCGACATGATCGTGTTCTCGGCCGGCATCCGCCCGCGCGACGAGCTGGCGCGCGCGTTCGGGCTGGAGATCGGTGCGCGGGGCGGCATCGTGATCGACGACCGCTGCCAGACTTCGGACCCGCACGTCTACGCCATCGGCGAATGCGCGCTCTGGAACGGCCAGCTGTATGGCCTGGTAGCGCCGGGCTACGATATGGCGCGCACCGCGGCGCGGCATCTGCTGGGTACGGAATGCGGGTTTGTCGGCGCCGACATGAGCACCAAGCTGAAACTGATGGGCGTGGACGTGGCCAGCATCGGCGACGCGCACGGCGCCACGCCGGGCAGCCGCAGTTACCAGTTCATGGACGAACGCAAGCAGGTCTATCGCAAGATCGTCGTGTCCAGCTGCGGCAAATACCTGCTGGGCGGCGTGCTGGTGGGCGAGGCGTCCGCCTATGGCGCGCTGCTGCAGACGATGCTGAACAAGATCGAGCTGCCCGAAGCGCCGGAATACCTGATCCTGCCCGAGAGCGGCGGCGCGGCCCGGCCGGCGATCGGCGTCGACAAGCTGCCGGCAACGGTCCAGGTCTGCTCGTGCAACGATGTCAGCAAGGGAGCGTTGTGCGAGGCGGTCGCCGGCGGCGCCACCACCCTCGGCGCCCTCAAGAGCTGCACTTCGGCCGGCACCGCCTGCGGCGGTTGCGTGCCCTTGGTGACCCAAGTCCTCAATGCCGAGCTGAAGAAACTGGGCGTGGCCGTCAACAACCACCTGTGCGAACACTTCCCGTACTCGCGCCAGGAGCTGTACCACCTGGTGCGCGTGGAAGGCATCAAGGACTTCGGCGAACTGCTGGCGCGCCACGGAAAAGGCCTCGGCTGCGACGTCTGCAAGCCAACCGCCGCCAATATCCTGGCCTCGGTGTGGAACGACTTCGTGTTGAAACCGAAGCACGCCAGCCTGCAGGATTCGAACGACTACTTCCTCGGCAACATCCAGAAGGACGGGACCTATTCGGTGGTGCCGCGCATGCCGGGCGGCGAAGTCACGGCCGACGGCCTGATCGCGGTGGGGATGGTGGCCAAGAAGTACGGCCTGTACACCAAGATCACCGGCGGCCAGCGGGTCGACCTGTTCGGCGCCCGCGTGGACCAGCTGCCCGCGATCTGGGAAGAGCTGATCGCGGCCGGCTTCGAATCGGGCCACGCCTATGGCAAGTCGCTGCGCACCGTGAAATCCTGTGTCGGCTCGACCTGGTGCCGCTTCGGCGTCGGCGACAGCGTGGGCTTCGCCATCGCGCTGGAGAACCGTTATAAAGGCTTGCGCGCGCCGCACAAGATCAAGTTCGGCGTCTCGGGCTGCACCCGCGAATGCGCCGAGGCCCAGGGCAAGGACGTCGGCCTGATCGCCACCGACAAGGGCTGGAACCTGTACGTGTGCGGCAACGGCGGCATGAAGCCGCGCCACGCCGAGCTGATCGCCTCGAACCTCTCCGAAGAAGAAGTGGTACGCCTGACCGACCGCTTCCTGATGTTCTACGTGCGCACCGCCGAACGCCTGCAGCGCACCAGCACCTGGCGCGAAAACCTCGAAGGCGGTCTCGATTACCTCAAGGCCGTGGTGCTCGACGACAGCCTCGGCATCGCGCAGGAACTGGAAGCGCAGATGCAGCACGTGGTCGACACCTATGCCTGCGAATGGAAGGAAGCCGTCACCGATCCGAACGTGCGCCGCCGCTTCCGCCATTTCGTCAACAGCACGCAGGTCGACGAGAACGTCGTGTTCGTGCCCGAACGCGGCCAGGTGCGTCCGGCCACCTTCGACGAACGCCGCCGCGTCATCCCTATCGCCACCGCAGCCTAATGCAGTCTTACCAGGAGAGCAGCCATGCACCGTGATCTTCAACTCGAACGCTGGACCGCCGTCTGCCTACTTTCCGACATCGTGCCCGATACCGGCGTGTGCGCCTTGCTGAATGGCCGCCAGGTGGCCGTGTTCCGCGTCGGCGGCGATGAGCCGAGGGTATTCGCCATCGATAACTACGATCCCAATTCGCAGGCCGCCGTGCTGTCGCGCGGGCTGGTGGGCAGCATCGGCGAGCGCATCGTTGTTGCGTCGCCGATCTACAAGCAGCATTTCGACCTGCAGAGCGGCGAGTGCCTGGAAGCGCCGGCGCAATCGGTCGCCAGCTATCCGGCGCGGATCGACGGCGGGCAGGTCTGGGTCGCCGCATGAAGCCGTCTTTGGTCGTAGTCGGTAACGGCATGGCCGGCATGCGCACTGTCGAGGAGCTGCTGGCGCTGGCGCCCGATTTGTACGACATCACCGTGTTCGGCGCCGAGCCGCGCGTAAACTACAACCGCATCATGCTGTCACCGGTGCTGGCAGGCGAGAAAACGGCGGACGAGATCGTGCTGCATCCGCGCAGCTGGTATGAGGAGCACGGCATCACGCTGTACGCGGGAGATCCGGTGGTGGCGATCGACCGCAAGCGGCGCATCGTGCGTGCACGGTCGGGCAAGGAGGTGCAGTACGACCGCCTGCTGCTGGCCACCGGTTCGCAACCGTTTATCGTGCCGGTGCCGGGCGCGGATCTGCCGGGCGTCGTGGGCTTTCGCGACCTGGACGACGTCGACACCATGCTGCAGGCGGCGCGCGACGGCAAGCACGCGGTCGTGATCGGCGGCGGCCTGCTAGGGCTGGAAGCGGCCAATGGCCTGCTGCGGCAGGGCATGGACGTCACCGTCGTGCACCTGACCGGGAGCCTGCTCAACCAGCAGCTCGACGTCGACGCCTCGCTGCTGCTCAAGATCGCGCTGGAGGGCCGCGGCCTGCGCATCCTGCTGGGCGCCGAGACCGAGGCCATTCTCGGCAATGGCAAGGTGGAGGGCGTGCGCTTCAAGGACGGCACAGAGGCGCCGGCCGACCTGGTGGTGATGGCGGCCGGCGTGCGTCCGAATGTGGCGCTGGCGCGCGCTGCGGGACTGCACGTCGAGCGCGCCATCGTGGTCGACGACACCTTGCAGAGCTATGATCCGCGCGTGTACGCGGTGGGCGAATGCGTCCAGCACCGCAAGGCGACCTTCGGCCTGGTGGCGCCGATCTGGGACCAGGCGCGGGTATGCGCCGCCCATCTGGCCGGCCTGGGCCATCGCCGCTACGTGCAGCAGGCCACCGCCACCAAGCTGAAAGTCACCGGCATCGACCTGTATTCGGCCGGCGACATCGTCGGCGGACCGGGTACGCAAGACCTGGTGCTGCGCGACCGCCGCGCCGGCATCTATAAGCGCCTGGTGCTCGAGGGGAACCGCATCACGGGCGCCGTGCTGTATGGCGACGTGCTCGACGGCCCTTGGTATTTCGACCTGATCCAGCGTGGAGCCGACGTATCGGCGCTGCGCGATCGATTGTTGTTCGGGCCTGCAATGTGTGAAGCGCAGGCCGCGTAGAAGAGAGTCATTTATGGCGCACATGCCGATCCCGCTGCAAGAAGTCCGCACCACCTGTCCTTATTGCGGCGTCGGCTGCGGCGTGAAGGCCACGCCGCTGGGCGATGGCGGTGCGCTGATCGAGGGCGACGCCGATCATGTCGCCAGCCGCGGGCGCCTGTGCGTCAAGGGCTCGGCCCTGGGCGAGACGCTGGGCCTGGACGGACGGCTGCTCCATCCAGCCGTCCGCCGCGATGGCGTCATGGCGCGCGCCAGCTGGGACGAGGCGCTGGATACCGTCGCCGATGGCTTCAGGCGCATCATCGCCGAGCACGGGCCGGATGCGGTGGCGCTGTACGTCTCGGGCCAGATCCTCACCGAGGATTACTATGTCGCCAACAAGTTCATGAAGGGCTACGTCGGCAGCGCCAATATCGACACCAACTCGCGCCTGTGCATGTCGTCCGCCGTGGCCGGCCACAAGCGCGCCTTCGGCGAAGACGTGGTGCCGGGCTGCTACGAGGATTTCGAACTGGCCGATGCGATCGTGCTGGTCGGCTCGAACGCCGCCTGGTGCCATCCGACGCTATTCCAGCGCATCGTCAAGGCGAAGGAGGCGCGCCCCGAACTGCAGATCATCGTGCTCGACCCGCGCCGCACGGCCACCTGCGAACTGGCCGACCTGCACCTGCCGCTCAAGCCGGGCAGCGACGTGCGGCTGTTCAACGGCCTGCTGGCCTATCTGGCGCGAGGGGGCGCGGTCGACCATGACTTCGTTGCGGCGCATACGCATGGGCTGGAAGCGGCGCTGGAAGTGGCCGGGGTGGATGGCGAGGTGGATGACGTGGCGCGCGACTGCGGCGTCGATCCGGTCCAGCTGCGCGCATTCTACGAGCTGTTCGCGCGCACCGAAAAAGTGGTGACGGCGTTCTCGATGGGCGTAAACCAGTCCTCGAGCGGCACCGACAAGGTCAACGCCATCATTAACTGCCACCTGCTCACCGGCCGTATCGGCCGTCCCGGCATGGGCCCGTTCTCGCTGACCGGCCAGCCGAATGCGATGGGCGGACGCGAAGTGGGCGGCCTGGCGAATATGCTGGCGGCCCACCTCGACCTGGACAACGCCAACCATCGCGAGGCGGTGCGCGGCTTCTGGGGCGCGCCGCGCATCGCCGACAAGCCGGGCCTCAAGGCGGTCGACCTGTTCCGCGCGGTGGAGGCGGGCAAGGTCAAGGCGGTATGGATCATGGCCACCAATCCGGTGGTCAGCATGCCGGATGCCGATCAGGTGCGGCGCGCTCTGGCTGCCTGCGAACTGGTGGTGGTGTCGGACGTGGTGGCGAACACCGACGTCGGGGTGTATGCGCATGTGGCGCTGCCGGCGCTGGCCTGGGGCGAGAAGGATGGCACAGTGACCAATTCAGAGCGCTGCATCTCGCGCCAGCGCGCCTTTTTGCCGGCGCCGGGCGAGGCCCGCGCCGACTGGCAGGCGCTGTGCGAGGTCGCCAGGCGCATGGGCTTTGCCGGCTTCGATTACGACGGCGCGCACGCGATCTTCGACGAGCACGCACGCCTGTCCACCTGGAAGAACGGAGAGGAAGGCTATCGCCGCGCTTTCCGACTCGATCCGCTGGTCGGCATCGAACGCGCGGCCTACGATGCGCTGGAGCCGATCCAGTGGCCGCTGCGTTCGCCGACCGACGGCACCGCACGCCTGTTCGGCGACGGCCGCTTTTCTCATCCCGATGGCAAGGCGCGCTTCATCGCGACCACGCCGCGCGGACCCGTGCACGCGCCGGGCGGCGAGTTCCCGTTGGTGCTCAACACGGGGCGCATGCGCGACCAGTGGCACACGATGACGCGCACCGGCAAGTCGCCGCGCCTGGCCGGCCATGCGGCGGAACCTTTCGTCGACCTGCATCCGCACGACGCGCTGCTGGCCGGCGTGCGCGAGGGAGAGCTCGCCCGCGTCAGTTCACAGTGGGGCGCGATGGTGGCGCGCGTGGCGCATGGCGGCGGCATCGCGCGCGGCGCGGTGTTCGTGCCGATCCACTGGAATGGGCAGACCGCATCCGATGCGCGCGTCGGTGCACTGGTCAATCCCGAAGTCGATCCGGTGTCGGGTGAGCCCGAGTTCAAGCACACGCCGGTGCGGGTGGAGCCGTTCGGCGTGGCCTGGCATGGCTTCATCCTGAGCCGCACGGAACTGAACCTGGAACGTGTGGCGCACTGGACCCGCGTGCGCGGCAGCGGCTTCCTGCGCTATGAGCTGGGCGGCCGCGAGCCGGTATCGCCCGCGGTGGCGCGCGCACTGCTCGGGGCGGATGAAGACGCCGACTGGATCGAGTACGAGGACAAGTCGGAAGGCATGCTGCGGGCGGCGCTCGTGGTCGATGGACGCCTGGAAGCCTGCCTGTTCGCGGCGCGCCGGCCCGATCTGCCGGCGCGTGCCTGGCTTGGCGGATTGTTCGCACAGGCCGAGCTGAGTGCACGCGAACGCGCGACCCTGCTGGCCGGCCGCGCGCCGACGCTGGGGCCGGATCCGGGACCCACCGTCTGCTCCTGCTTCGGCGTCGGCCGCAATACGATCTGCGCGGCGATCGAGAAACAGGACCTGAAGACGCCGGCCGAGGTAACCGCCTGCCTGCGGGCAGGCGGCAACTGCGGGTCGTGCCTGCCCGAGATCAGGTCGCTGTTGCAAGAAGCGCGAGCAGCAGTCGCGTAACCGGATCACGACGCCCCGTCACGGCACTCCGGATGCAAACCGCGCGAGCGCACCACCGGCGCCTCGTTGCCGAACAGCGGCAGCTCGATATACGGCCGCTCGGTGGCCGACACCGCCAGCACATAGGCCTGGCGCTCGAGCCGGTGCTGCAGCACGACCTGCGCCACGTAGGCCGGGGCCAGCACGCGCTGGGCCTTGCGCTTGCCCAGGTCGAGATAGCCGAAGCCCATCGTGGCCGACTGCACGGCGTCGCTTGGCAGCCGATCCTTGGACTTGCCCAGCACGCTGGCCAGGCGCTCGGCCAGCTGGCGCGCCGCCAGTTCGGCCTCGATGACGGGCGCGGTGTCGAGCACCTCGGCATCGCTGTGGCGGATGTTCAGCGCGAGCGCGTCGACCGTGCCGTCGCCGGCCAGGCGCAGCGCCACCGAGGCGGCGCCCAGCACCGGGATCTCGCCCACCGCATGGCGCCAGGCGCCGGTGGCGCGCACCAGCAGCGTGTCCGACAGCTTCTGCTCGCGATCGCTGCCGCGCGCCTTGGTCTGCCACAGGCGCTCGAAGGCCAGGCTGCCGCGCTCACCAACCCAGGCGCCGATGTCGATGCGCTGCGCCGCTTGCTCCAGCTGGCGCACCAGCACCGGCGTTTCTTCCAGCCGCGGCCAGGGCGCCTGGAACGGCGCCAGGCCGGACACGTACTGCAGCGCACCCGAGGCGTGGTAGACCACGGCGCGCGCGCCATCGGGCAGGTGCACCACGCTGCGTTCGCCGCGGTCGGCCAGGTTGGCGCGATCGTGGCGACAGATGTCGGCTTCGTGCAGCGCGGTCAGGAAGCGGTTCATATTGGCGCGCGCATCGTCGCGGGTGAGCGGGGTGAGCGCGATCACGTCGGCGCGGCCCGGGACCGCATGCGCGCCGGTCTTCATCAGGGTATCGATCAGGGTTTGCTGGTTCATGGTTCAGCCCTCCGTCCACTTCCACAAGAGACATGCCTGCTGCGCCGGCGCCAGGTCGGGACTCACGCTGCCGTGGCCCCACAGGTGGTCGCGATTCAGGGCGGACAGGTCCCAGCGGATGGCGCCGCCATTCCAGGTGGCGGCGTCGCCCACGCAAACGGTAACCGGGTGGTTGTCGACCCACCAGTCGGACACGCCGTCGTGCCAGGCGCTGGAGACGGTGTCGCCGTCGACCAGGTTGTCGGCCACGTCCTCGCCGCATTCGTCGGTGGTGATGCCGTCATACATATCGCCCCAGGCGCCGCAATAGATGTGCAGGCGCGCGAAGATGTTCCACAGGCCGGTGACGGCGGCCAGGTTGACCGTGTGGCAGGAATAGGCCATCACCCATTCGCTGTTCCAGTCCTCGCCCAGCTGCCACTGATCGGACCAGGTGCGCCATTCGCTGTGCGCGGTGTCGTACAGCATGCGCGCCCGGCCATCGGCCTCGGAATTGCCGTGCGTCTCGATCCAGAACAGGTCGACATCGTCGACCCAGTTGCGGTCGCTGCCGCCCTGGTCGACGTCGCGGATGTCGGTCTCCCAGACGTCGGTATTGGCCCAGTAGAAGGCGCGCGTGTGGCCGGCCGAGCGCAGCTTGCTGTCGAACCCATTGCTTCTGTTAAAGGTGTACGTCAGGTCTCCCGCCGTGCTCACGCCGGCGGCGCGTGCATGGTTGAAATACCGGATTGCTTCGACTCCGAACCTCGCCATGAGATTCTCCTTTCGTATCGGAAAGCCATGCGCCGCACCCTGATGGGCATGGCGGAGTGGCTCGGGATACAGTAATCGGAGCAGGCGCGGCGGCTCTGCCGAAGATCAGGCTTCGCGAGTGTTGCGTATCCGGGTGGATAGAAGCGCGGTGGGGGCTTGCGTGGCGTCGTGTCGTGGGATGCGAGGGAGAGTGCGCCTGCCGGCGGGATGCCGGCAGGCAGTGGCGCTTAGGCTCTTAGCGCAGGGTGCGGGCGAAGAACTCGTCGGTGCGGCTGTTGGCCAGCGTCGCATCGTCATGGTCGTAGTGGCTGCCGCCCGGGCGGGCGAAGGCGTGGTCGCGGCCCGGATAGACGTGGACCTCGGCATCGGCCTTGCCTTCCAGCGCGGCCTTGATCTGCTCCTGCGCTTCCGGTCCGATGTATTCGTCGGCGCCGGCCAGGTGGTAGAGCAGGGGAGCGCCGATGTGCTTGGCCTCGTGCAGGTACTGGTCGGTGCCGCCGCCGTAATAGACGGCGAAGGCGTCGCCATCGGTGCGGGCCGCGGCCAGGTAGGTCATCAGGCCGCCCAGGCAATAGCCGGTAACGCCGACCTTGCCGGTGCTGCCTTCCATCGTGCGCGCGGCGCTGATGGTGGCGGCAATGTCCTGCACGCCGTGGTCGAAGTCATAGGCCTGGTACATCGAGAAGGCCTTGGCGACGTCGGCTTCATTTGCCTCCGACAGCTGGATGCCTGGGTCGGTGCGCCAGAACAGGTCGGGGGCGACGGCGATATAGCCCTTGGCGGCGTAGTTGTCCGCGATGCTGCGGATGCCGCCGTTCACGCCGAAGATTTCCTGGAGCACGACGATGACGGGGTAGGTACCCACGACATTGGGACGCGCGACGTAGCAGTCGAAGCTGCGGTCGGCGGTGGTGACGGTGAGGGTTTCAGCCATGATTTTCCTTTTGATTGGAGGTTGGGGCGCCAGCCGGTGACGGCAATGACCGGCCTGCGACGCATATCATAAAACGGATGGCGGAATTGGAACAAACGCCGGCCATTCCAGGCGCATCATGGACCGGCCGGGCGGTCGCGCCGGCTGTACTCCCGGGCCGGGACATGATGGATCGACATCGAAGGACGCGCAACCAGCAAAAAAGCCAGATCGTTTTATCGAATCTGGCTTTTCCTGCCCGCGAAGGCTAAGAACGAGGACAGTCAGTGCTGATGACCATAAAGATCCGTGTTTCAGGCATCATCGTTCGGGTTGCCTCGGTTGCTCGCCCGGATCGTCCGACGACACCGTGGCCGAGATTTGGGACGATCCCACCATTTGCGCCCCGTCAGCGGTAATGATCTCCGCACGCCGGTTTTCCTTGCGCCCAATCCTGCTGGCGTTGTTGGACGCCGGTTTCTCTTCGCCGTATGACCGGAGGGCGATACGGCTGGAGTCGATTCCACGGCGCACCAGGGCGACACGTACCGCTTCCGCCCGTTTCATGGCCAAGGCCTGGTTATATCGGGGGTTGCCGACATTGTCCGTATGCCCTTCGATCACGACCTCGCGTCCGGGATTGCTTTTCAATGTGGTGGCCAACTCGTTAATCGCCGGTACAGCGCTGGCCGGGAGCTGCGAAGCTCCAGTGGAAAAACCGATCAAGCCCTTTTGCGCGAGGTCCGGTATTGCGCTCGGTTTGCTGGGTCGTGCTGTAGCCGCAACCGACATTGTCTGGTTCAGCTCCGCCGCCGCAACCTTCACTGTCTCTTGTGCAGCACGCTCGTTGGCAAATTCTTGCGCAGTGGCTGCGCGCTGCTGTGCAAGATAGGCGAGATGCCTGGTGGCCGTCAGGTCGTGCTTGTCATTCCACGCTGTTTTTGCCTTTTGCAGTGAAGCCGTTGCGCGTTCCAGTTCGCTGGGAGCGTATTTGGCCACCTGGGGATCGGCTGACGCGTGGTCGACAGCCTGCCCGGCATTGTCGATAGCCGCACGTGCGGCAGCTACCTCGGACGCCGGCGGGGATGTCGCGCATCCCGTTGCGATGATACCGGCCACAACCGCGCCGGTGGCGGATCGGAGGATGTTGTTCATCTCTCACCTCTACTCATTCTGGTTTGCGCGGTTGATTGCCTCGCGCAAGGTCTGGTTAGTCTTGGTCAGTTCGGCAGCCGCGATCCTGGCCTGGGTCGATTCGCTCTTGACGCGCGCCAGATTGGCGTCGACCTGCGCTTGCTGGGCCAGGCGCATCGCGTCGTGCTTCTGATGGCCGGTGGCAGCGGCGTTGGCTCGCGTCAGCTTATCGGCCGCCACGCCGAAATCAGCAGGAGCGTTTTCCTCCGCACCCGCCATCTGCGCTTGATCGACCGCCTCCCGACTGGTGGCAAGCTGATGGTTCAACTCTGAACTGGAACACGCGGACAGGGCAAGAAGACAGCATCCCGCCAACACGCGTGAGGGACGGTAAAAAAGTCTAACGTGGATCATGACGCCTCCCGGGATATCTGGATTATTAGAATTTCATCTTAAATGAGCGATGTTTGTTCTTCAATCAGACCAAAGGACAATCATCCAGGGTTCTCAGGCATGAGCGTGCCGTACTTATCTTCGCAACCATACTGGAGAGGAAATTCGGGTCAGGTGTCTGCGTTTCGTGTCGAAACAGGTCAGTGAGTCGAAGCCATGCCGCAGGCAGATGAGACGGCGCTCGGCAAGAAACTGCGGGGTCGGGCATCATGGCGCATTATTCACTCACATCGAAGGAATTCTGCATGTCTGATCTCCTGCAAACCTTGCAGTGGCGTTATGCCACCAAAAAAATGGATCCTGCCAAAAAGGTCGCCAAAGAGAAGATCGACCGCATTCTCGAGGCAGTGCGCTTGACGGCCAGTTCCAGTGGCTTGCAGCAGTACGCGTTGTTCGTGGTGACGAACGATGCTCTGCGTGAACAGATCAGGGCGCATGCCTGGAACCAGGCCCAGGTGACGGAAGCCTCGCACCTGCTCGTGTTTGCCGCGTGGGATAACTATACGGCTGAGCGCATCAATGAGATGTTCGATCTGGTGAACGCCGAGCGTGGCTTCAGGAACGAAGGTTGGGAAGCCTACCGCCAGCACCTGCTGTCGACGTATCCGCAACGCGACGCCCAGACCAATTTCGAACACGCCGCGCGCCAGGCTTACATCGGCCTCGGTAGTGCGCTGATTGCCGCGGCCGAGGAAAAGGTGGACGCCACGCCGATGGAAGGGTTCGATCCTGCCAAGGTCGATGAGATCCTGAAGCTGCGCGAGCGGGGATTGCGTTCGGTGATCCTCTTGCCTGTTGGCTACCGTGCGGATGAAGGAGACTGGCTCGTCGACCTGAAGAAAGTGCGTCGCCCGTTTTCGCAGTTCGTCACCGAATTGGCGTAGGCAGCCTGACATCCTGGCGAATCCACTGGCGTTCGATGCGCAGCAAAGATCGGCCGCGGGGGCCAAGCCAGGCATGCAACAATAAAAAAGCCAGACCGCTGATACTTGGTCTGGCTTGAGCTGCGGACCAGATGCGATGCAATACGGCTCGGTCAAATCAAGGCCGGGTCTGACATCGCGACCAGGGTGCAGCCGCGTCCCTGCGCCTTGGCCCGGTACAGGGCGACGTCGGCACGTTGCAGCAGGGTGTCGATGCTGTCGCTGTCATGGATGGGCATGTCGACACCGGCACTGTACGACAGCGCGAATCCCAGCGCCGGCTGCGAGTGCTGCGCCAGCCACTCGCGCAGGCGTGCGTCGTACGCCATGATCGCAGCGCAGTCGGCGCCGTTGAGCAGTACGCAGAACTCTTCTCCGCCGTAACGGCAGCAGGTGTCGCCAGCACGGCTGACGGCGCGCAAGCCCGCCGCGAACAATTGCAGCGCGCGGTCGCCCAAGGCATGGCCGTGCAGATCGTTGATCTGCTTGAAATGGTCGAGGTCAAGAAGCAGCACGCCGATCGGCTGCCGGTAGCGTACGCTGTTGGCCAAGTCGGCGCTGGCCTGTTTCAGCCAGGCCCGGCGGTTCAGGACGCCGGTCAGACCGTCGATCGTGGCCAGCCTTTCGAGGTCGCGGGCAGCCTCGTCGCGGTGCGCCAGCAGGATGGCGGCCATCGACAGCACCAGCATCGAGTTCGATGACAGGGCGAATATCTGGTTGACCAGGTAAGGCCCGAAGAAGTTCGGAAACTCGTCGGTGTAGAACGCACCCAGCACGGCGCGGCAGGCCAGTACCGCCATCTGGACCGACAGGCAGATGACCAGCAGCCAGCGCCAGCGTCCGACCGCCAACTGCGGCGGCCGGCACAGTGTGACCACGACCGTGGCGATCTGCAGGGCCAGCAGGCCGTTGGCCCAGCCCACCCGGAACGCGTAGTCGGAAAAGCCGATGCCATAGCCGGCAGTCATCACGACAGCGATGGCGGCGGGCAGGCGCACGCCGGCATCGCGCCCGCACCAGAGCTGGAAGGCCATCGCATTGAACACCATGCCGCTCGACACGCAGGCCATCGCCAGCGTCGACAGCAGGTGGTCGGCCCAGCCTCCCCGTGGGAAAGCGCTCGAGGCGATCAGGCTCAACCAGCCGGCGGTCTGCAGGATGATCCCGGCCTGTGCGCAGCGCGCCGCACGGTTTACCCGGCCCATGAAGTAGGGCAGCGTCACCGACATGATCGCCAGATTGAGTGTCATGGCGATGAACAGGGAGGGGACGTCAATTTTCAGCAATGGCTCTACTCTCGAAAAAAGCCGTGAAGCGCAGCACCGCCGCTCTCTGCCCCAACTGGTCCTCGTGTCGGGGCGGGTAGGGCGCGGTGCGGGAACGGATGGGATGCCGGTGCGGCCGATCGTCACATGGCCAATGCCGCCAATGCGAGGTCTGGAAACAAAAACAGCGGAATTATATCCGCTGTTTTAAAGAAATTTTGTGGTCGGGGTGAGAGGATTCGAACCTCCGGCCTCTACGTCCCGAACGTAGCGCTCTACCGGGCTAAGCTACACCCCGACGGTTTGGGGTGTACGTACAATGCCCCGGGAAGGCATTACTATAAAATCGCTTAATGGTTCCTGTCAACAGCGAAACGGCTGAGCTGGAGCAGGCTATCTTTGAAGATATTGTCAGGCAAATCCGCGATCGCATTCGACGCGCGGCGGGCCGCTTCTTCGGCCTGTTTGCGGGTGTAATCCAGCGCCCCGCTCGACGTCACCGCCGCCAGCACGGCATCGAATTGCTGCTCATCACCCTGCTCGATGCAATTGCGCACCAGCTCGCGCTGCTCTGGCGTGCCATGTTCCATCAGCCAGATCAGCGGCAGGGTCGGCTTGCCTTCGCGCAGGTCGTCGCCCAGGTTCTTGCCGATCTCGGCGGCGTCGCCCGCGTAGTCGAGCACGTCGTCGATCAGCTGGAAGGCCGTGCCCAACGAGCGGCCATACTCGCCGGCCGCGGCGATCTGGTCGTCGTCGGCGCCGGCTACCAATGCACCCAGCTCGGCCGCCGCTTCGAACAGCTTGGCGGTCTTCGAGCGGATCACCAGCAGGTAGGCCGCTTCGGTCACGTCCGGGTCGTGCATGTTCAGCAATTGCAGCACTTCGCCTTCGGCGATCACATTGGTGGCGTCGGACAGGATCTGCATCACGCGCATATTGTCCAGGCCAACCATCATCTGGAACGAGCGCGAGTACAGGAAGTCGCCCACCAGCACCGAGGCGGCATTGCCGAACAGGGCGTTGGCGGTCTGGCGGCCGCGGCGCATCGAGGATTCGTCGACCACGTCGTCGTGCAGCAGGGTCGCGGTGTGGATGAACTCGACCACGGCGGCCAGTTCATGGTGGGCCGTGCCGCGGTAGCCGTAGGCATTGGCCAGCAGCAGCACCAGTACTGGACGGATGCGCTTGCCGCCCGCGCTGATGATGTACTCGGCGATCTGGTTCACCAGGGTGACGTCGGAATGCAGCCGCTGGCGGATCACCGTGTTGACGGCCTCCATGTCTGGGGCGATCGACTGGACGATGGAGTTCTGTTGGGCGTGTTGAGTGGCGGCTGACAAGGCTGACCTGCGAAGACGTGGGTTAACTATAAGAGTGCCGCGATTATACGGTATGCAAGGGGTATCCGTCCTGCCAGCAGGGTAGAGCCCTCCTTACGGAAGCCCCCCGAACGCCTGCGCGGCGTTGGCGGCTTGCCACGTACTGAAGAGATCGTCAGTCGCTTTTGACGCATCACGGCAATTTATGTATAATCCCCTGTTCCCCGGCTTACGAACAGTCCAGCGCACTTGCGCGGGGCTCTGTTGCTGGCGGATTCTTTTAACATTTGATGAGGTTTCAAATCATGTACGCGGTCATAAAAACCGGTGGCAAGCAATACAAAGTTGTCGCTGGTGAAAAACTTAAAGTAGAACAGATACCGGCAGACATTGGTTCCGAACTCACGATCGATCAGGTCCTCGCCCTCGGCGAAGGCGAAAGCATCAAGTTTGGTGCTCCTCTGGTCGAAGGTGCAACGGTGCTGGTGAAAGTGGTTTCGCAGGGTCGCCACGACAAAGTGCGTATCTTCAAGATGCGTCGTCGTAAGCACTACCAGAAGCGTCAAGGCCATCGCCAGAACTTCACCGAAATCCAGATCGTTTCGATCAACGGCTAATTGCCGTTCCGGTTCCCAGCATAGTCATCAAGGAGTAATTAAATGGCACACAAAAAAGGCGGCGGTACTACCCGCAACGGCCGTGACTCAGAAAGCAAACGCCTTGGCGTGAAAGTCTACGGCGGCCAGGCGATCAACGCCGGCGGCATCATCATTCGTCAACGCGGCACCCCAGTGCGCGCTGGCACCAACGTCGGCACCGGCAAGGATCACACCCTGTTCGCGCTGGTCGACGGTACCGTCAAGTTCGTCAAGCAAGGCGTGGGCTCGAAGCAGTTCGTGACCGTTGTTGCTAACGAAGCAGTCGCAGCGTAATTTACTACGCACTCGCGCCGCATCAGCGGCGCTTCTTTGCAAGGCGCAAGCCTTCCATCGAAAGGCTCTGCCCACGGTAGGGCCTTTTTAGTTTTTAAGCGGTCACAATCATGAAGTTTATTGACGAAGCAAGAATTGAAGTCATCGCTGGCGACGGCGGCAACGGGTGCGCCTCGTTCCGTCGCGAGAAGTTCCGCCCATTCGGCGGTCCGGACGGCGGCGACGGCGGCAAGGGCAGCTCGATCTACGTGGTTGCCGACCGCAATGTGAATACCCTGGTCGACTTCCGTTACTCGAAAGTCCACACCGGCAAGCATGGCGAACCGGGCCGCGGCTCCGATTGCTATGGCAAGGGCGCCGAAGACATCACCATCCGTATGCCGGTCGGCACGCTGATTGTCGATGACCTCAATGGCGAGATCGTCGCCGACCTGACCGAGCACGGCCAGTCCGAACTGCTGGCCAAGGGCGGCGAGGGCGGTTGGGGCAATATCCATTTCAAGACCTCGACCAACCGCGCACCGCGCCAAAAGACCGAGGGCAAGGAAGGCGAACGTCGTACCCTGCGCCTCGAACTGAAAGTGCTGGCCGACGTGGGCCTCTTGGGCATGCCGAATGCCGGCAAGTCCACCTTCATCACGGCCGTGTCGAACGCCAAGCCGAAGATCGCCGATTATCCGTTCACCACCCTGCACCCGAACCTGGGCGTGGTGCGCGTGTCGCACGAAAAGAGCTTCGTGATCGCCGATATTCCGGGCCTGATCGAAGGCGCGTCCGAAGGCGCCGGCCTGGGTCACCAGTTCCTGCGTCACCTGCAGCGTACCGGTTTGCTGCTGCACATCGTCGACCTGTCCTCGTTCGACGAGAAGGTCGATGCGGTCAAGGAAGCCAAGGCCCTGATCAAGGAACTCGAAAAGTACGACGAAGAGCTGCTCAACAAGCCGCGCTGGCTGGTGCTGAACAAGCTCGACGTGCTCGACGATGCCGAGCGCAAGAAGCGCGTCAAGGACATGATCAAGCGCCTGGCCTGGAAAGGCCCCGTGTTCGAGATCTCGGCCCTGAACCGCGAAGGCTGCCAGGACCTGATCAATGCGATCTACCTGCACCTCGAAGAAAAGCGTCATTCCGAGCAGCGCGCCGAAGAAACCTCGATGACCGAGGAAGCGCGTGGCATCTCGTCGATCGATCCGGACGATCCACGCTTCAAGATCATCGAAGACTGAACTTGAGCGCGAGCGCTACTCAGACCACCATCTGGTCGCGCGCCTGGCTGCGCGGCCAGCTGCTGCAATTGGTCGCCACCGCAAGCTCACTGGCCGCGCTCGCGGCCATGCTCGATCCCGACCGCATTGCGGCCGTGATGGGCCTGTTTCTCGTCGGCGTGAACGGCTACAGCCAGTTCTACGCCATCTACGTCGGCATCCGCCTCGCTACCGCGGGGTTGGCGCTGTTGGCGGCCAGGCAGGGCGACCTGCCCATCCTCGGCGACCTTACTGCCCTGTTCCTCCTGGCCCAGCCGGCCGGCCGCCTCGTCGCGGCGTTCGCGATCGGCTTGCCCACGGGGTTATTATTAGTCGTCTGCGCGGTTGAACTGCTGGCAGGACTTTCCCTGCTCGCGTTGCGACCGCGGGTAGCTAACAGTTAGCTGGAACTCGTTTAGATTCGTGTGGTCACACATTGCGGCGGTGAGTTCCACCGTGACTGCCTGTGGAGGGGAAGGCGCTGGCCTGCCAAGCAGGATGAAACCGGCCCCGACGAAGCAGGAATCTAACAGTGAAGCTAACGTAAGTTAGTTTTATGTAAGTTTAGAAGAACGGAAGATCCTGTCGCCATGAATAGCGTACTCCAGAACGCTTCGCGCATCATCGTCAAGGTCGGCTCCTCCCTCGTCACCGACGAGGGAAGGGGCCTCGACCATACCGCCATCGCCCGCTGGGCCTCCCAGATCGCTGCATTGCGCGCGCTCGGCAAGGACGTCGTCCTGGTCAGCTCGGGCGCCATCGCCGAGGGCATGCTGCGCCTGGGTTTCAGCAAGCGCCCGACCGACATCCATGAATTGCAGGCCTGCGCCGCCTGCGGCCAGATGGGCCTGGCCCAGATCTATGAGACCAGCTTCAGCGCCCACGGCGTCAAGACCGCGCAGGTGCTGCTGACCCACGCCGACCTGGCCGACCGCGAACGCTACCTCAATGCGCGCTCGACGCTGACCACCTTGCTGCGCCTGAACGTGGTCCCGATCATCAACGAGAACGACACCGTCGTCACCGACGAGATCAAGTTCGGCGACAACGACACGCTCGGCGCCCTGGTCGCCAACCTGATCGAGGCCGACGCGCTGGTCATCCTGACCGACCAGCCGGGGCTGTACTCGAGCGACCCGCGCAAGGATCCGAATGCGCAGCTGATCGGGCAGGCCCAGGCCGGCGACGTGGCCCTGGAGGCGATGGCCGGCGGCGCCGGCAGCAGCATCGGGCGCGGCGGCATGCTGACCAAGGTGCTGGCCGCCAAGCGCGCGGCGCGCTCCGGCGCCCATACCGTGATCGCCTGGGGCCGCGAGCCGGACGTGCTCACGCGCCTGGCCGGCGGCGAATCGATCGGCACCCAGTTGCTGGCCGCCACCGGCCGCCTGACGGCGCGCCGCCAGTGGATGGTCGACCACCTGCACACCACGGGAGAGGTCGTGATCGACGCCGGCGCGGCGCTCAAGCTGACCAAAGAGGGCAAGTCGCTGCTGCCGATCGGCGTGCTGGCCGTGAACGGCGAGTTCGGCCGCGGCCAGGTGATCACCTGCGTCGACGAAGCCGGCAAACCGTTGGCGCGTGGGCTGACCAACTATGCCAGCAGCGAGGTGCGGCGCATCATGCGCCATTCCTCGACCGAGATCGAGCGCATCCTGGGCTTTGTCGAAGGTCCGGAGCTGGTGCATCGCGATAATATGGTGCTTCTGTAATCAGTAAGCGCTTGCTTACTTCGGGTATGTGTTGCGCCGACGGGACGTAAGCGCTGTTTCACATTGCTTTCCGTCTGGAAAGCACAGTTGGCGGTCGCAAACCGCCTGCCTGCCTATACACTGCGCATAGCGGCCACTCGTGCCGCATTCCCTGTATTTCAGGCGTCGCCGGCGTCATCGTCGCGCGGTTCCCACGCATCCGAGGATCACCCCATGAAACTAAGCCGCAAACTCCCCCTGGGTTTTGCAGCCGTCACGCTGCTCGTCGCCTGCGCCGGCTTCTTTGGCATGAACCAGATGAACCGTTCCGTCGACACCTACCGTCAGGCCGTCGTCATGGAGGGGCAATCGACGCAGGTCGAGGCCATGCTGGCCCACTTCCGCAAGCAGCTGCAGGAGTGGAAGAACACACTCCTGCGCGGCAAGGACGACGGCGAACGCGACAAGTACTGGGCCGCGTTCCAGAAGAACGAAACCGAGGTGGCCGCCCAGGTCGCGGCGCTGCTGGCCAGCCTGCCCGAGGGCGAAGTGCGCGCGCTGGTGGCGCAGTTCGGCGCCGCGCACACGCAGATGGGCGCCGATTACCGGCGCGGCTACCAGGACTTCGTCGCGGCCGGCTTCGATCCCGCGGCCGGCGACGTGGCGGTCAAGGGCAAGGACCGGGCGCCGGCCGAACTGCTGGTGCAGGCGGAGGAAAAGATGTCCGCGCTCAGCGCCGCCAGCGTGCGCCAGGCCGACGCCGTCAGCGCCCGCGCGACCAAGCTCAGCTACAGCCTGATGCTCCTCGGCGCGCTGGCGGCGGTGGCGGCCGGCGTACTGGTATCGCGTTCGATCACCCGCCCGCTCGACGCGGCGGTGGAGGCGGCGCGCAGCGTGGCCGCCGGCGACCTGCGCACCGCGATCACGGTCAGGAGCGACGACGAGACCGGCCAGCTGCTGCTCGCCCTGAAGGAGATGTCGGCCAGCCTGCAGCGCATCGTGCTGCAGGTGCGCGGCGGCGCGGAGACCATCGCTGTGGCCTCGCATGAGATCGCGCAGGGCAATCTGGACCTCTCCGCGCGTACCGAGCGCCAGGCCGGCGCGCTCGAGGAAACGGCGTCGTCCATGGAAGAACTGACCTCGACCGTGCGCCAGAACGCCGACAATGCGCGCCAGGCCAGCCAGCTGGCGGTATCGGCTTGCGACGTGGCGGCCAAGGGCGGCAAGGTGGTCGAACAGGTGGTGGGCACGATGGCGTCGATCAGCACCTCGTCGCGCCGGATCACCGACATCATCGGCGTCATCGACGGCATCGCGTTCCAGACCAATATCCTGGCGCTTAACGCCGCGGTCGAAGCGGCGCGTGCGGGCGAGCAGGGCCGTGGCTTCGCGGTCGTCGCCGGCGAGGTGCGGACCCTGGCCCAGCGCTCGGCTGTCGCGGCGAAGGAGATCAAGGAATTGATTGCCGAATCGGCCGCCCGCGTCGACGACGGCAATCGCCTGGTCGGCGAGGCCGGGGCCACGATGGGCGAGATCGTCGCCAGCGTGCGTCAGGTGATGGACATCATCGGCGAGATCAGCGCCGCCAGCAGCGAACAGAGCCAGGGTATCGCCCAGGTCAACGAGGCGGTGACGGAGATGGACAGCGCGACCCAGCAGAACGCGGCCCTGGTCGAAGAAGCCGCCGCCGCCGCGCAGTCGCTGCGCGACCAGACCGTGGCCCTGACCGGGGTGGTGAGCGTGTTCAAGGTCGAAGAGCAGTCGCAGGCGGTACGGGCCGCAGCGCGGCACAAGGCGCTCGCCGCGGCCTGAGGCCAGCCGCAAGCTTGTCCGGATAGGCATATTTCGCGGAAGAACAGGCAGCGTGACGGCGTTGAATGCCTGCATAATGGAGAGTATTGACGACGGGATAAGGGGGCGGGAATGCAGGAAACAGCGAACGGCAGCCAATGGCTGCCGAAGGAATCGGCTCCATCAGGCAATCCCCATATGAGCGACCGGTTCGCCCAAGTCTACGAGCTGACCGCGCACCGGATCACCGCTCCGGTGGCCGTCCAGGCCTTGCGGCTGGCCGGGCCCATCGACGCGCACACGCGTATTCTCGATATCGCCGCCGGCGCCGGCGCCTTGAGCATCCCCGCCGCGTTCAGCGGCGCCACCGTCATGGCGGTCGACATCGCGCCAGGCATGGTGAACCTTCTCTCGGAGCGCCTCAAACCCTTCCCGAATGCGCAAGCGTCGGTGATGGATGGGCAGGCCCTGGCGATCGATGACGATCGCTTCGACCTTGCCTTCTCGATCTTTGGCGTCAGCCTGTTCAACGATTGGAGGACGGGACTGGCGGAGCAGGTCCGTGTGCTCCGTTCGGGCGGTAAAGCCTGTATCGCGACCTGGAAAACTCCTCCCGGAGGCGGTCCCTTCCTCGTCATGGCGCAAGCCATCCGTGCGGTATTCCCGCAAAGCGCGCCGCCTGCGCCGCCGGGTGGTTTTATCGCACTGGCGGATCCAGCGCGGATCGTCACCGAACTGGAGGAGGCTGGATTGGTCGATGTCCATGTCGTCGAGGTGCAAGCCGTGTGGCAGGGGGCGACCGGTCAAGCCTACCTTGACGAACTGCACGATCTGCACCGCTTCATGCCGCCGTACGCCGCGCTCGATGAGCAGGGCCGGCGCGAGGTCGATCAGGCCATTCTGCGGACGCTCGATGCGTACACCGTGGGCGAGCGGACGCATATGGTGTCGCCGGTCCTCATTGCGACCGGCACCAAGGCCTGATCTTCAGGGTAAGATGAGCCCGCGCCCGCGTGCCTGGATCGGCCATGCAAGCGGCGGCGCGCAACCGCTTTGATCTACATGACGCCACCTTCTCCTCTCGCCGTGGTCCAGGCCCAGCTCGACGCCTATAACGCCAAGGATCTCAATGCCCTGATGGCCACCTATGCGCCGGATGCGCAACAATTCGCCTTGCACGGCGACTTGCTGGCCCGCGGACACGACCAGATCCGTCCGCGCTACGAAATGCGCTTTGCCGAACCCGACCTGCACGCGCGCCTGCTGTCACGCACGGTGCTCGGGAACTTCGTCACCGACCTGGAAATCGTCACCCGCAACTTCCCCGAAGGGAAGGGCACGATCGAGATGCTGTGCGTGTACGAGGTGGTCGAGGGGCGCATCGTGCGCGCCTCGTTCGCTGCCGGCGAAACGCGGCTCTAAGCGGATCTAAGCAGACCTAAGTCGCCGCGTTGGCGGCGGCCACGGCCGGATCGAGCACGCCGGCCGGCGCCGGCGTCTTGTCCCTGAACTCGCACAGGTCGGCGATCAGGCAGTTCCAGCACTTGGGCTTGCGCGCCACGCAGGTGTAGCGGCCGTGCAGGATCAGCCAGTGGTGGGCGTCGTGCAAAAAGTCCTTGGGCACGAATTTCAACAGCTTCTGTTCGACGATGTCGACGTTCTTGCCCGGCGCAATCTTGGTCCGGTTCGACACGCGGAAGATGTGGGTGTCGACCGCCATGGTCGGCTCGCCGAAGGCGGTATTGAGCACCACATTGGCGGTCTTGCGGCCGACACCGGGCAATGCTTCCAGCGCTTCGCGCACGGGCGGCACTTCGCCGCCGTGCTGCTCGACCAGAATCTGGCAGGTCGCCATCACATTCTTTGCCTTGGTGTTGTACAGGCCGATGGTCGAGATATAGGTCTTGAGCTCGTCGATGCCGAGGTCGAGGATGGCCTGCGGCGTGTTCGCCACCGGGAACAGGCGGCGCATGGCCTTGTTGACGCCGACGTCGGTCGACTGGGCCGACAGCAGCACCGCGATCAGCAGTTCGAACGGCGTCGTGAATTCGAGTTCGGTGGTCGGTTTCGGATTGGCGGCGCGAAAGCGGGTGAAGATTTCCAGGCGTTTGGCGGGATTCATCTGGGTCAGTTCTGTTCCTGGTTGCCGGCCGCCTTCAGGCGGGCGCGTTCCATGGCGGCGGCGATGATGGCGCGCTTGCGCTCTTTCTCGGCCAGTTCTTCCGGGGTGTTCGTCACTTCGGCGGTGACTGCGCGCATCTTCTCGACGGCCTTGGCGGCCAGGCGGGCATCGTTTTCCTCGCGCTCGCGGCGCAGGCGCGCGGTGCGAAAATCGTGGCGGTCGCGCGCAGCGTCGGCGTCCGGCTGGGTCCAGGCGTCCCAGCCGGTGCGCTCGCCGGTGACGGGGATCATCGCGATGCAGTCGACCGGGCAGGGCGCCACGCACAGGTCGCAGCCGGTGCACAGGCTCGGCAGGATGGTGTGCATCTGCTTGGCCGCGCCCAGGATCGCATCGACCGGGCAGGCCTGGATACACAGCGTGCAGCCGATACACAGCGCCTCGTCGATAAAGGCGACCGGGCGCGGACGCTCGACGCCGTTGGCCGGATTGATCGGGATGACCTTGCGTCCGGTCGCGGCGGCCAGGCGGCGCACGCCTTCCATGCCGCCCGGCGGGCACTGGTTGATCTCGGCCTCGCCGCTCGCCATCGCCTCGGCATACGGGCGGCAGGCGGGATAGCCGCATTTGGTGCACTGGGTCTGCGGCAGCAGGTCTTCGAGCTGGTCGGCGAGGGATGTGGTCACGAAAGGGCGCTGCTTGAATCTGATCAAGCCGACATTATCCGCCAAAACGGGCGTGGAGGCGATCACGGCGGCCTTCAGGCGGGCCCAGCAGTACTCATCCATTCTCGTCCCTACGTGGGCAAGCGAACAGACGGCCTGCGTACCGCCCTGTTGTACTATCGGCTGACGCTGACCCCGGGGACTGACATGAACGAGTTGATTGCGCCGTTACTCTTTGCCGCCATCTTTTCGGCAGGGGACGGCTTGCAGCAGCCGGGCCCAGGCAAGGCCGATGGCAGGCCGGGCGCCGCGCAGGTGCAGCCGGCGCGCTACCGCAGCGTGGACGCGAATGGAGAGCTGCGGCGCGGCGAACGCCTGCCGGCGCGCTACCAGGCGCACCAGCACGTGGTCGAGGACTGGCGAGCATTGCGCCTGTCCAAGCCGCCGCGCGGGCACCAGTGGGTCGATGCGGGCGGGCGCTATGCGCTGGTGGCGATCGCAACTGGGCGGGTAGCGCAGGTGGTGGCGGTGCGCTGAGCTAACGGTCAAATACGTCGTCCCCGCGAAGGCGGGGACCCAAGTACTGCCAGCGCTATCGAAACGCCAGCAAGCTTGGGTCCCCGCCTTCGCGGGGACGACGTTTTTATGCTAACTCAAGAAGGCTTTGCCTCAACTTAACGGCTTACCCGTTCGCGCGGATGAACTCGGTAATCTTCGGACACACGATCTCGCGCCAGCGGCGGCCCGAGAAGATGCCGTAGTGGCCGGCTTTCTCGACCACGAAGTCGTGCTTCTTGTCTTTCGGGATGCCGGCGCACAGCGTCAGCGCGGCGCTGGTCTGGCCCAGGCCCGAGATGTCGTCCAGCTCGCCTTCGACGGTGAGCAGGGCGACCGACTCGATGTCTTGCGGACGCACCAGCTGGCCGCCGACCTTCCACGTGCCCTTCGGCAGGCTGTAGTCCTGGAACACGGTCTTGATGGTATCGAGGTAGTACTCGGCCGGCATGTCGAGCACGGCGTTGTATTCGTCGTAGAACTTGCGGTGCGCCTCGGCCGAGTCATCGTCGCCGCGCACCAGGTGCTGGTAGAACTCGCGGTGGCTCTGGGCGTGGCGGCCCGGGTTCATCGCGATGAACCCGGCGTGCTGCAGGAAGCCCGGATAGACCTTGCGGCCAAAGCCCGGGTAATTGCCCGGCACCGCATAGATCACGGTGTTCTCGAACCACGAGTAGGGCTTTTCGATGGCCAGGTCGTTGACCGCGGTCGGCGATTTGCGCGGGTCGATCGGGCCGCCCATCATGGTCATCGACTTCGGCAGCTTCGGATCCTTGTTGCTCGCCATCAGCGAGATCGCGGCCAGCACCGGCACCGTCGGCTGGCACACCGAGATCACGTGCACGTCCGGGCCCAGGTGGCGGATGAAGTCCTGGACGTAGAAGACGTAGTCGTCCAGGCGGAACGGGCCGTCGGACAGCGGCACCATGCGGGCGTCGGTCCAGTCGGTGATGTAGACGTCGTGCTCGACCAGCAGGGCTTTCACGGTGTCGCGCAGCAGCGTCGCGTGGTGGCCAGACAATGGCGCCACGACCAGTACCGAAGGCTGCTTCAGCGCGGCAAAGGCGGCGTCGTCCATGTCTTTCTTGAAGTGCAGCAGCTCGCAGAAGGGCTTGTCGACCACGATGCGCTCGACGATGCCGACCTCTTCACCGTTGATGGTGGTGGTCTTCAGGCCGAAGGCCGGTTTTTCGTATTCCTTGCCGAGACGGTACATCAGCTCGTAGCCGGCGGCGATACGTTGGGAAAATGGGGTGTGCGCAAACGGCGACACGGGATTGGAGAACAGTTTCGATGACGCATCGGCCCACTGCATCAGCGGGGTCAGGAAGGAGCGTTGCATCTCGTGCAGTTGATAAAGCATAAAGTAATCCTTCGTATTGACACTGCGCTAATATCGCCCGCGCATAAGCTTCATCCGATTATAGGGGATTTGCGTTGGCGGGTGGCAACGAGGGCCACCGCTATCTCCTATGCATGGTGCACTTGTAGCATATTTACCCGGACCCGCTCCGTTGGGCGGCCCACATAAAGCAAAACGCCCCGCAGGGCGGGGCGCTTCAGGGGACTGTGTCGCCGCGAAGTAACTGAACGCGGCCACACCTTGCTTAGTCGAACACCGGGGTTTCGACGCCCAGGATCTTGTGCAGCTTCGGCGAGGTCGTCGTGTACTGCATGTGGATCTTCTTGTCCGGGAAGATGTACGGCGCGGCGCCGAAGGCGGCCAGCGCGGCTTCGTGGAAGCCCGACAGGATCAGCTTCTTCTTGCCCGGATAGGTGTTGATGTCGCCCACGGCGAAGATGCCCGGGACGTTGGTCTCGAACTTCTCGGTGTCCACCACCTTGAGCTGCTTGCGCTCGATGTCCAGGCCCCATTCGGCGATCGGGCCCAGCTTTGGCGACAGGCCGAAGAACACCAGCAGCATGTCCAGCGGCACGCGGCGGGTGACGCCGTCGGCGCCGGTGACCTTCACTTCGGTCAGCTGGCCGTCTTTTTCGTCGAAACCGGTCACCTGGCCGGTAATCAGTTGCATCTCGTACTCGTCGCACAGGGCCTTCATCTTGGCGACCGAGGCCGGGGCGGCGCGGAAGTCGTCGCGGCGGTGCACCAGCACGACCGATTCGGCCTTGCCGACGAAGTTCAGGGCCCAGTCCAGCGCGGAGTCGCCGCCGCCGCAGATGACGATGTTCTTGCCTTCGAAGCGTGCCGGATCCTTGACACGGTAGAACAGCTGCTCGTTCTCGAACTTGTCGATGCCGTCGACCTTGATCGTGCGCGCCTGGAACGAACCGACGCCGGCTGCGATGAAGATGGTCTTGGTGATGAAGCGGGTACCGGTGGTGGTCTCGACGTTGAAGCGCTGGTCTTCGCGGCGCTGCACGGTCGTGACTTCCTGGCCCAGGTGGAAGGTCGGCTCGAACGGTTCGATCTGCTTGAGCAGGTTGTCGGTCAGTTCCTGGCCGGTGCACACCGGGACGGCAGGGATGTCATAGATCGGCTTGTCCGGATACAGTTCCACGCACTGGCCGCCGACTGCCGGCAGCGAATCGATGACGTGGGCCTTGATTTCGAGCAGGCCGAGTTCGAACACCTGGAACAGGCCGACCGGGCCGGCGCCGATGATCACGGCATCCGCTTCGATGGCGCCGGCGAAGGAACTGTTGGGAGCGATGCTGCCCGCTTCGTGGGTGGCACTGATAGTCATGCGCTTACTTCCTGTGATTTTTGATTGGTGAGGCGATGGCAGCCAGCACTGCCATGCAGAACGACCCCGGGCCGGCGCCGAACGGGCGGCGCAGCGGCGGTATTAGCGGGCCAGTTGGTCGAGTTTGTCCTTGACGTCTTTCCACTCTTCCGCGTCTGGCAGGGCCGGCTTCGTCTTGGTGATCGAAGGCCAGAAGCGCGCGAGATCGGCATTGAGCTTGATGAAGTGCTGTTGGTCGCCAGGCGTGTCTTCTTCGGCATAGATCGCATTCACCGGGCACTCGGCGACGCAGACGGCGCAGTCGATGCACTCGTCAGGATCGATGGCGAGGAAATTCGGGCCTTCCCGGAAACAATCTACCGGGCATACATCGACGCAGTCGGTGTAACGACAACGGATGCACGATTCGGTGACAACGTGGGTCATAACAGTCCTATCAATTGGTGGGATGTCGCGTCGCCGGGCGCAAGAACAATGGACATGAACAGGCCGGCCGGACAGAGCAAAGCACTGTATTTTAGGGCAATTCGGCTTTTCTCACAAATTCGCCTATATACACAATCTACATAAGCAAATGAAGCAAGAATCCGCACGAGCGTGCGGTTTTTGGGCTGTCAAGGCGCGATACACTGGCCGTTGACCGGGATTAAGAAGCTCCCCGGCAGGCGGGCGCCGCGACCGGCCGAGACCCGAAAACCCGGTTCAGCCGGCCTGCCGCAAATAGTCGAGCAAATGTTGCCACTGGCCGCCGCTGCCGTCCTCGCGCAGGAACACGGTGTGGCAGCGCGGCCCGTCCTCGACCGTGATTTCCCAGCGCGGCAGGTCGGCGCCGACCGCGCAGGCGGGCGCGGCGCCGAAGAAGTCGAGGCGGCGCAGCAGCGTCTCGAGGGCCGGCCCGTCGTCCAGACGAGCGGTATCCAGTTCGTAGGATTCGGCCAGTCCGGCAAAGCCGCCGCAGGCGCGGGCGCTGATCTTCATGCCAGCATCGACGGCTCGGCCGGCGCCCCGGCGGCCGGCGCTCCGGCGGCCGGCGGGGCGGACAGCCCCGGCCCGTGGCGGCCATGGTCGGCGCACCAGCGCGCCAGCAGGCGCGCCTCGCCGGCCAGCACGCGCTCGGCACAATCGTATTCGGCCAGCTGCATGGTGCCGCAACAGGAACGCCGGTCTTGCCGGGCGCCGGGCGCGTCGCCTACCCGCGCCGCCAGGGGCAGGCCGGGGACGAAGGCGGCCACCGCGTCGGGGCCGCCATGGCCGGCATCCACCACTTCGCGCCGGCTGAACTGGAAGCGGATGGCGTCGGCATAGGCGGCCGGCTTGCCGTCGCCCGTCACGGCCTGGAGCATGGCGTTGACCACGTCGGCATAGGTGGCGGCGGCGTCGGGCGCGGCGATCAGGGCGCGCAGCAGCACCCCGCTCAGGTAGTTGGCGACCCGGTGCAGGACGGCGGCGCAGTCTTCGCGCCCGGGATCGCGTTCATGGGCGAACAGGTCGGCCAGCACATCGTAGACGGCGCCGGTGAACACCTGCGAGATGGCGTGCACCTGGGTGCCGGCCTCGCTCAGCTTGAGGTCGTTGTCGGCATTGCGCAGGCCGGTGCTGTTGCCGAGCGCCAGCCCGAACTGCTCGGCGATGTCGGTCAGGAAGGATTTATCGTGCAGGTCGGCCTTGGTCTGGGCGATCACGGCTTCGCACTGGTCGAGCTGGGACAGGGCCAGGAAGATTGCGGTGAGGTCGCCGAAGGCTTCGTGCAGGCCGCCGGTCTGGGGCGGGGCGTCGGCCTGCAGCCAGAGCGGCTTGATGCCGTCGAGCACCGCGTGGGCGGTCTCGTGCGACACGATGTCGAACGAGCGGCAGGTGAAGACCCGCTCGGTGGCGCCGTTGGGAATGAAGTCGCCGAACTTGAGGCAGGCCTGGCTGCGGCTGTAGAAGGCGTTCATGACGTTCGGCAGGCCGTGCGGGAAGACCAGCAGCGGCCGCGTGTCGGTGCTGCTATTCCATTGCCAGGGCAGCGGCATCGTGTGGGCCTCGCCGGCGGCGGCCAGGGCGCGCCCGTACATGGTCAAGGTCTGGCGCACCACGACGAAGGTGTGGACGGCGTCGAACTGCGGGGTGTCGGGCTGGGTGACGAAGTCGCCGAAGGCGTTCGGCTCGACTGCGGCGATGCCCGGCTCGCCGGGGGCGATGCGGGCGTCGCGCGGGCCGGCCAGCACCACACCGGGCAGGAAGGCCTTGCGGGTGCCGATTTCGCTAACGGAAGGATCTTGCTTCCACATGAGGACGCGGGCGCCGAAGGCGTGCGGCGGCGGCTCGGCGGCCGGCGGCGCGGCGGGGTCGGGGACGTCGGGTTCTTCGAGCAGGCGCGCGGCGCGGTGCTGCTGGCGGTAGGGCGCGCTCGGGGTGGGGACGAAGCGCACCGGAGGCTGCGTGGCCTGCGGCGCCTCTGCGCTGGGTAACAGGCGGTTTGGCTGCTCGACGGGGGTTTCCATATCGACTCCTCGCGTAATGACGGGCTTGCGCCTTCATCCTCGCGCTCCCTGCCGGGCACGCTTTGATAATCGTCAATTGAGGCTGAGCCAACCCTGTCTGTTGTAGCGGGCTCTGGCATAGCCCGGCCGCAACTGGCATCATGGCGGATTGTTTGCAATCGATTCAGGAAGGATCAGTCAGATGGCGGAAATCAGCATCGTCCAGCAGCACAGCCTGAGCCCGGACGCGGCGCGTTCGGCAGCCGAGCAGGTAGCGCAGCGTATCGCGGCCGAATACGGGCTGGAATGCAGGTGGGACGGCGATGTGCTGCGCTTCGAGCGCAGCGGCGTGGAGGGCATGTTGACCCTGGAAGACCAGCGCGCCGCGATGCGCATCCGCCTGGGCTTCTTCATGGGCGCGTTCGCGCCGGCCATCGAGGCCAAGGTGGCGGAAAAGATGCGCAAGACCTTCACCGCCGCGGCGTAACGACCGCAACGCGGTCGCAAGGTAGGGTGGACCCGTGGACGGCGAAGCCGTCCACCCCACGATGTGATGCGAGGGCGATCAGCCCTTCAACTCTTCGATCAGGTCGACATACTGCTGCTGGGCTTCCTCTTGCGAGGTGCCTGCGAGGCCGGCCCAGGCGTCGTACTTGGCGCGCGCCACGAAATCGGTCATGCCCGGACGCTCGCCCGTCGCGTCGCCGGTCGAGCCCTGCTTGAACAGCGCGTAAATCTTCAGCAAGGTCATATTGTCGGGACGCTCCGACAGGTTTTTCGAATCGGCCTGGGCCTGGGTGAACTGTTCCTGCAAGCTCATGGAAACTCCTGTGATGGTTGATTGCGGTATTGTCGCTTGGACAACGCGGCAGGCATCTTAGCCCAGGAGACAGGCGGGCACGGGAAATCCGGCCGCATTTTAGAAGAGATGTTCAAATGCCGCCCCCAGGGCGGCCGAGCCATGCGCCATCGCAGGACGGCGCATGGCGATCGTGCTTAGACGGCCAGCAGGTCGACGTCGAAAATCAGGGTGGCGTTCGGCGGGATCACGCCGCCGGCGCCGCGTGCGCCGTAGCCCAGGCTGGCCGGGATGGTCAGGCGGCGCGAACCGCCGACCTTCATGCCCTGCACGCCTTCGTCCCAGCCGCGGATCACGTGGCCGGCGCCGAGCGCGAACTCGAACGGGTCGTTGCGGTCCTTGCTCGAATCGAACTTGGCGCCCAGGCTGCCGTCGTCGTTGCGCAGCCAGCCGGTGTAGTGCACGGTGACGTGCTGGCCGGCCTTGGCCTCGGCGCCTTCGCCGGTGACGAGCTCTTCGTATTGCAGGCCGGATTCGGTGGTGATGGTGGACATGGTCTTCCTTGTTGTTCAGATTGAACGACGATTGTAGTCGATGGGTCCATCCGGTGTCATCCCGTAGAATGACGGCATTGAACTGCCATCAGGAGACACCATGCCGCGAAAGAATGCCCCATGAACGGTGTACTGACCGCCTGCCGGCGCGCCCTGGGCGCGCAGTTCAGCGGCCGCATGCTGCTGCTGTCGCTGGCGCCCCTGCTGCTGGCGCTGGCCCTGTGGGGCGTGGCAATGTGGCTGGGCCTGCAGCCGCTGCTGGACTGGCTGCACGGCATGTTCGCCGACTACGGCGGCTTCGAGACCAGCGGCAGCATGCTCGAGATGGTCGGCCTGGGCATGCTCAAGGTGATGGTGGTGCCGCTGGTGGCGATCGTGCTGCTGCTGCCGCTCATGATCGGCTCGGCCTTGCTGTTCGTGGGCGTGGCGGCGATGCCGGCCATCGAAGCCCATGTTGGCAAGCGCCAGTTTCCCGGGCTCGCGAAAAAGGAGGGCGGTTCCTTCTTCGGCAGCGTGGCGATCAACCTGGGCAGCACCGCCGTGTTCGCCCTGCTGTGGCTGTTCACCCTGCCGTTGTACGCGGTGCCGCCGCTGGCCTGGCTGGTGCAGGCCAGCCTGTGGGCTTGGGTGACGTCGCGCGTGATGAGCTACGACGCGCTGGCCGCCCATGCCAGCGAGGCGGAGCGCCTGGACCTGATGCGCCGCCGCCGGCCGGCACTGCTCGCCATCGGCTTCACCTCCGGCCTGGCCGGCGCGCTGCCCGGCATCGTCTGGATGGGCGGCGCCGTGCTGTCGATCGTATTGTTCCCGATCCTGGCCCTGGTGTCGCTGTGGCTCTACGTCATGATTTTTCTGTTCGCCGGACTATGGTTCCAGTATTACTGCTTGCAGGCACTGGAAGAGCTGCGCGCGGAAGCGGTGACCCAGCCCGCGTGATCTGCCTTTCGACATGGATCAAACGCAGCTGTGCACCAAAAGCATTTCCAGCGCGTTAAATATTGGTGGCTAAAACTAGCGGCGATATTGCCTGAATTACACACGGTAATATCACTCAGCCAAGACCTCGTTGTTTTTTTGCGAAAATATTCCAAGCACAGCAAATTTGTTAAACGGCGCCTCGCGTGAGACGTATTGATGTGGTGGAATATTGCCTACGTACGGTGCGATCTGGAGTGGGATCGCACCATCAGCGTGCGAACTAACACACACCACGATCACTCGAACGGACCAGCAGCACCACAGATGGCGAGCAGGTTGGCGGGGATTGCTAGCGTTTTGATTCAGACCGGTTAAGCCATCATGGAAAGTATTCGCCGTCAAGGACGGTCAAGTAATGTGTCCGGCAAGCGTGCCGCCAACGAGCGCAGTGAGCCGACCTTTGAGCCGACCTTCGAGCCGACGTTTGGCGACGCGGTCGCGACATCGGCCGCGCCGGCCAGTGCCAGTGCCGCGGCGGCGGCCGTGGAGAGCACCCCTGCGCTCGCGGCCGGCGGCAACGACGTTCCCCTGTATGAAGCCTTCCCGCACCTGGCGGGCAATGGCGGCATCCCCGGCGGCCCGTCGGGCGAGCCCGGCGACGACGAGCCGGCCCCGCGCAAGCGGCGCTGGAAGCTGTGGCTGGTGCTCGGCCTGCTGCTATTGATCGCCTTGCTGGCGGCCTGGGCGGTGCTGGAGACGCGCACTTCGCGCTTGCAGGCGAAAATCTTCGCCGACATGGCCAGCGAGCTCACCTATCGCATGGAAAACGGTCCCAGCGATGCGATCCGTTTCCCGGCCGCCAGTCCGTATGACACCCGGCTCGGCTATGCCGGCCTGCCGGGCTACCTCGAGCGCCTGCGGACGCGCGACTATGCGATCGCGGCCCAGGCGCGCATCTCGCCGCAGATGGTCAAGATGGCCGACATGGGCCTGTACGCGACCTATCACGAAAAGACCAAGGTCGGCCTCGAGATCCTCGATTGCCGCTCGCAGCCGATCTTCACCTCGCGCTTCCCCGAGCGCTTCTACCACGAGTTCAACGCGGCGCCGCCGTTGCTGGTGCAGAGCCTGCTGTTCATCGAGAACCGCGAACTGCTCGACGCCAGCTATCCGCGCCGCAATCCGGCGGTCGAATGGGACCGCTTCTCGAAGGCCGTGTTCGACAAGTCCCTGTCCAGCATCGGCCTGGGTGGTGGCGGGCGCGTGGCCGGCGGCAGCACGCTGGCGACCCAGATCGAAAAATACCGGCATTCGCCCGAAGGCCGCACCAGCTCGACCACCGACAAGATCATCCAGATGGCCTCGGCCACCTTGCGCGCCTACCAGGACGGCGAAGACACCACCGGTTCGCGCCGCCAGATCGTGCTCGACTACCTGAACACGGTGCCGCTGTCGGCCAAGTCCGGCTACGGCGAAGTGAACGGCATCGGCGACGGCCTGTGGGTCTGGTATGGCCGCGACTTCGACAAGGTCAACGGGATGCTGAAGGGCCCGATGACGAGCCCCGACGCCGTGCTGGCCTACAAGGAAGCGCTGTCCCTGATGATCGCCCAGCGCCGCCCGGCCTATTACCTGGGCGCAGGCGAACCCGACCTCGAAATCCTGACCGACAGCCACCTGCGCGTGCTGGCCCAGGCCGGCGTGATCTCGCCCCAGTTGCGCGACGCCGCACTGAGCGTAAAACTGCAGCCGGCGCTGCACAGCGGCGTGGCGCCGCCGCCGGCCGACGCCTTCGTGTCGCGCAAGGCGGCCAATGCGGTGCGCAACCACCTCGGCTTCCTGATCGGCGACACCCGCCTGTACAACGTCGACCGCCTCGACCTGTCGGTGGTCTCGACCCTGGACGGCACTGCCCAGCAGGCGGTGACGGCGGCCCTGCGCCAGCTGTCCGACGCCGAACACGCCAAGGCGGCCGGCCTGACCGGCAAGGGCCTGCTCGGCAACGGCGACCCGGCCCAGGTGGTGTACAGCTTCACCCTGATGGAGCGGGGCGAGCACGTCAACTACCTGCGGGTCCAGACCGACAACTACGACCAGCCGCTCGACATCAACGAGGGCGCCAAGCTCGACCTCGGTTCGACCGCCAAGCTGCGCACGCTGGTGACCTATCTCGACATCTTCGACCAGCTGCACAAGCGTTTCGAGCCGCTGGACAAGATCGGCCTGCACGGCGTGGAGATCGATCCGAAGGACCGCATGTCGCAATGGGCGCTGGAATATTTCCAGACCCTGCCGGACGGTGCCGATCGCGGCCTGAAACCGATGCTCGACGCCGCCATGGCGCGCCGTTACTCGGCCAGCCCGGGCGAGCGCTTCATGACCGGTGGCGGCCTGCACACCTTCGGCAACTTCAGCAAGCTCGACGACAGCAAGATCATGGACGTGCACCAGGCCCTGCGCCAGTCGACCAACCTGGTGTTCGTGCGCATGATGCGCGACGTGGTGCGCTTCTACATGTTCCAGCTGCCGGGTTCTTCGGCCCAGCTGCTGGCCGACGCCAACGATCCGCGCCGCGCGTCCTACCTGGCGCGCTTTGCCGACAACGAAGGCAAGGACTTCCTGGCCAAGTTCTGGAACAAATACAAGGGCAAGACCCCGGCCCAGATCGAGGCGCTGCTGTTCTCCGGCGTGCGTCCGCTGGCCTCGAAGCTGGCCGCGGCCCACCGCACGGTGGCGCCGAACGCCACCTTGGAGCAGTTCGGCGCCTTCATCGATGCGAGCCTGCCATCGGCCAACGAGATCGATCCGGAACGCATCCCGAAGATGTACGAGATGTACGATCCGCGCAATATGTCGCTGGCCGACCGCGGCTACGTGGCCTCGGTGCACCCGCTCGAACTGTGGCTGGTGAGCTATCTGCGCACGCACCCCAAGGCCACCTGGTCCGAGGTGACGGCCGCCAGCGTCAAGGAGCGCCAGGAAGTCTACCAGTGGCTGTTCAAGACCAGCCGCAAGAACGCCCAGGACAAGCGCATCGCCGGCCTGCTCGAGGTCGAGGCCTTCCTCAAGATCCACGCCCAGTGGAAGAAGATGGGCTACCCGTTCGACTCGCTGGTGCCGTCGTATGCGACGACGCTGGGCGCCTCGGCCGACCGTCCGGCCTCGCTGGCCGAGCTGATGGGCATCATCGTCAACGGCGGCGTGCGTAAACCCACCGAGCGCATCGACTCGCTGCACTTCGCCAAGGACACGCCGTACGAGACCCTGGTCAAGCGCAACAAGGGCGGCGGCAAGGAACAGGTGCTGGCGCCGGAAGTCGCGCGCACCGTGGCCGACGCCATCCAGGGCGTGGTCTCGGACGGCACCGCCAAGCGCGTCAAGACCGCCTTCGTGCAGGCCGACGGCAGCGTGATTGCGCTGGGCGGCAAAACCGGCACCGGCGACCAGCGCTTCGACGTCTATGCGCGCGGCGGCCGCCTGGTCGAATCGCGCTACGTGAACCGCTCGGCGACCTTCGTGTTCAATATCGGTGAGCGTTTCTACGGCAGCATGACGGCCTATGTGCACGGCCCGCAGTCGGAACACTATGACTTCACCAGCGCGCTGCCGGTGCAACTGCTGGTAACGCTGGCGCCGAGCCTGATGCCGATGATCGAGCCGGCGCCGCAAGCGCCCGTGCCCGGTGCTACACCCGCGGCGGCGGCCCAGCGCCAGTGCGTGCGTTGAAGCCGACGGGCGAGGGCAGCGGCGCGCCGGGCAAGGGCTTGCGCGCGCGGCTGCAGAATTTTTCCATTGTCTCGCTGCGCGACCTGGTGGTGGCCTCCGGCCCCACCATCCTGATGGTGGCGGCGGCGCTGCTGCTGGCCTACTGGTGGGTCGACCCGGCGCCGCCGCGCAGCCTGCGCCTGGCCACCGGCCAGGAGAATTCCGCCTACGAGACCTTCGGCAAGCAGTACGCCA
This sequence comes from Massilia sp. CFBP9026, assembly GCF_034045165.1. NCBI lineage: Bacteria > Pseudomonadati > Pseudomonadota > Betaproteobacteria > Burkholderiales > Oxalobacteraceae > Massilia > Massilia sp. CFBP9026. The sequence goes on along the minus strand of NZ_JAXCWH010000004.1, from coordinate 86,659 downwards.
GCCTGCTCGCGCGCGACGACATCAAGGTGACCTTGCAGCCGACCCTCGGCTCGCGCGACAACCTGCAACGCCTGCTGGCGGGCGAGGCCGACGTCGCCTTCGTGCAGAGCGGCTCGACCGACGGCGACACCATGAATGCGGCCGATGGCGACGCCGCCGAACGCCAGGAACTGGTGTCGCTGGGCAGCCTGTTCACCGAACCGGTGTGGCTGTTCCTGCGCGACGAGGCCAGGGTCACGAAGCTGACCGACCTGCGCGGCAAGCGCATCAACCTGGGGCCGGAGGGCACCGGCGTGCCGCGCCTGCTGCGCCAGGTGCTCGACGCCAACGGCATCGCGCCGACCGAGCTGCAGATCGGCGACCTGGCCAATACGCCGGCCACGGTGGAGCTGCTGGCCGGCCGCATCGACGGCCTGGTGTTTTCCTCGGCGCCCGAAGCGCCGCTGATCCAGATGCTGCTGCAGACGCCCGGCATCCGGCTGTTCGACTTCGCCCAGGCCGAGGCGTATACGCGGCGCCTGCCTTTCCTGACCCACGTGGTGCTGCCGCGCGGGATTGTCGACCTGGGCCGCAATATCCCGGCCCAGGATTACCACCTGATCGCGCCCACCGCGACCCTGGTGGCGCGCGAGGAAATCCATCCGGCCCTGGTGGGGCTCCTGGTCAAGGCCGCGACCAACATCCACGGCGGGGCCGGCTGGTTCCAGCAACAGGGCCAGTTCCCGTCGCCGAAGTACACCGAGATTCCGGTGGCGCCGGAAGCCGCGCGCTACTACCGCGACGGGCCGCCCTTCATGCAGCGCTATATGAGCTTCTGGCTGGCCAACCTGGCCGAACGCCTGTGGGTGGTGGTGGTGGCGCTCACCGCCTTGCTGATTCCGCTGTCGAAGATCGTGCCGCCGATTTACGTGTGGCGCGTGCGCTCGCGCGTCTACCGCTGGTATGGCGAACTGCGCGCGATCGAACAGGCGTTCGAGGACAGCGGCGTGGCACCGGACGAAAAGGTGCGCAAGGACTTGCAACGGCGCCTGGACAGCCTCGAAGACCGCGTCAACCACATCTCGGTGCCGCTGGCCTATGCGGACGAGCTGTACCGGCTGCGCAGTCACATCCACCTGGTACGTGAGCGCGTGCGCGGCTGGCAGCAGGATGGCGCGGCTGGCGACGCGGGCCATGATGCGCCGCCGGGAACGCCGGTGCGCGGCAGCGTCTGATCCGGTTCCGATCCCATGCCCGATTCCGACCAACCTGCGATCGATCGCCTGGACCGCCTGCGCAAGCCCTTGGTGACGCGCTCGGTCTTCCTGATCGTCAGCGTCTGCCTGCTGCTGGTGGGCCTGCATGCGTGGAGCCTGCTGGCGTCGCGCCAGGCCGAGATCGACAATACGGGCACCAGTACCGCCAACATGGCGCGTGCGCTCGCCTCGCATGCCGAGCGCACGATCGACCTGGGCGATGCGATCCTGGACGAGATGACGGCGCGCGCCGAGGCTGGCACGACTGTGAGCGACGAGGATTCCGTGCTGCATGCGCGGCTGGCTCATATCGCCTCCGTCAGGCCCGGATCCAGGAACTGTTCATCTATGACGTCAATGGCGAACGGGTGGCCACCTCGCTGCCCACCAGGCTTCCGGGCAGCGTGGCGGACCGCGAGTACTTCCGCTACCACCGGGAGCACGCGGACCGCGGCACCCGGATCGGTAAGCCGATCCGCAGTCGTTCGACTGGCGTCCTGAGCATTCCGCTGACGCGCCGCATCGACCGGCCCGACGGCAGCTTCGGCGGCGTGGCGATGGCGTCCCTCAGGCTGAGCTTCTTCGGCGACTTCTACGACAGTTTCGACGTCGGCCGCACCGGCACCCTGATCCTGGCGATCGACGACGGCACGTTGCTGTACCGGCGGCCGTTCAGTGAGGCCATGGTCGGCTCCGACATCGGCGGCGGCCCGATCTTCCAGCTCTACCGCAGGACGGGCCCGGTCGGCACCGCGATGCTGACCTCGAAGATCGACCGGATCGAGCGCCTGTACAGCTACCGCCACGTGGAACGCTTCCCGCTGCTGGTCGCCATCGCCAAGTCGAAGGAGGAAGTGCTGTACGGATGGTGGGTGGTGGTGGTCAAGATGAGCGGCGTGGTCCTGTTCGCGGTGGCGCTGCTGGCCTGGGGCACCCACCGCATGATCGGCCAGTTGCGGGTGCGCGACGCGCTCGAAGGCCAGTTGCGCGGGGCGCGCCTGAAACTCAAGGAGCAGAACGCGTCGCTGAAGGCGCTGGCCGACAGCGACGGACTGACGGGCCTGGCGAACCGGCGCGGCTTCGAGCAGACGCTGGCAGCGGAGCACGAGCGGGCGCGCCGCAATGGCCAGCCCTCTGCGCTGATCCTGGCCGACGTCGATCACTTCAAGAAGTACAACGACCGCTATGGCCACGTCGCGGGCGACGATTGCCTGCGGCTGGTGGCCGGCGCGATCCGCGCTGGCACGCGCCGTCCGACCGACCTGGCGGCGCGCTATGGCGGCGAGGAATTCGCAGTGATCCTGCCGGACACCGACCTCGACGGCGCACGTTCGGTCGCCGAGAACATCCGCGCCGCGGTGGCGGAGCTCGGGATCGCGCATGCCGACAGTCCTCACGGACGCGTCTCGCTCAGCATCGGCGTGGTGGCCGCCCATCCTGCCGTCGACGATGGGCGCGCCCTGGCATGGGTCGAAGCCGCCGACGCCCTGCTGTACCAGGCCAAGGCGCAGGGCCGCGACCGCGTGGTCGCTTGCGAGCTGCGGCAGCCGGCCAGGAACTTGTCGGCATAGCCACGCCCGGGGCAAACGAATTACACTGGCGGCCCCTTGTACTGTCCCGAAGGAAGCCATGATCCGCTATTCGTTCTCCGCTCTCGTCCTGGGTTGCCTGCTGGCCTGGCCGACCGCTTCGCCCGTCCTTGCGGCCGGCATGGATACCGCGCCGTCCGCGAGCAAGCGGCCGGTGCGCGAAGCCTATACCAAGTACGAATACCGGATTCCGATGCGCGACGGCGCGCGCCTGTTCACGACCGTGTACGTGCCGAAGGACGCTTCCCGGTCCTATCCCTTCCTGATGCAGCGCACGCCCTACAGCGCCGGCGTTCGCGTCGAGGGAGAGCTGCGCTACGGCGTGGACTGGATGCCCGAATCGCTCGGGCCCTCGCGCGAATTCGAGGACGCCGGCTATATCTTCGTGGTCCAGGACGTGCGCGGCCGCCATATGTCCGAGGGCGTATGGCAGGAGATGACGCCGCACGCCAAGCCGGCGCTGGGCAAGGGGGAGGGCGTCGAAGCCCAGGACATGCACGATACCGTGGCCTGGCTGCTGAAGAACGTCCCGAACAATAACGGCAAGGTCGGCATCTGGGGCATCAGCTATCCCGGCTTCTACGCCGCCGCCAGCGTGATCGATTCGCATCCGGCGATCAAGGCCGCTTCTCCGCAGGCGCCGATCGCCGACCTGTACCTGGGCGACGATTCCTACCACGGCGGCGCGTTCAAGCTGGCCGCCAACTTCGACTTCTATTCATCCTTCGTGGCGGCGCCGAATCCATCGCCCAAGTCGGCCTCGGGCGGCGGCTTCGACTACGACGAGGCCGATGGCTACGATTTCTTCCTGAAGCACCTGACTCTGGGCGCGATCGCGGGCACGATGAGCGAGCGCCAGCGCGAGCTGTTCATGCCGAACATCGAGCACGACACCTATGACGACTTCTGGCAGTCGCGCGCCATCGGCCCGCACATGAAGAACGTCAAGGCGGCGATGCTGACCGTGGGCGGCTGGTTCGATGCCGAGGATTTCCAGGGCCCGTTCACCGTTCACGACGCAGTCAGGCGCCACAATCCGGCCGCGGTGAACAAGCTGGTGGTGGGCCCATGGGTGCATGGCGGCTGGATGCGCGGCGACGGCGCGCGCCTGGGCCACGTGCGCTTCGACGCCAACACCAGCGATTACTTCAGGCGCAACATCCAGTTTCCGTTCTTCGAGCAGCACCTGAAAGGCATCAAGCCGGCCACGGAGCTGGCGCCGGTCACCATGTTCGAGACTGGCACCAATGTCTGGCGCAGCTACGATGCCTGGCCGCCGAAACCGGCCCGGGCCCGCACCCTGTATTTCAACGCCAACGGCAGCCTGACCTGGCAGCAGCCGGCCGCGGGCGGCGGCACAGGCTATGACGAATACGTGGCCGATCCGAAGCGTCCAGTGCCCTATATCGGCTACCCGGCGCAGGGCGTGCCGCGCGAATACATGGTGTCCGACCAGCGCTTCGCCGCGACCCGGCCCGACGTGCTTGTGTACCAGAGCGAGGTGCTGGAAGAGGACGTGACGGTTGCCGGCCCGGTACTGCCGAAGCTGTTCGTCTCGACCACCGGCACCGACGCCGACTGGGTAGTGAAGCTGATCGACGTCTACCCAAGCGACTATCCGACGCCGGCGGCCCCGCGCGCGGGCAATGACGTCGGACCGCCGGCCCTGAAACTGGGCGGCTTCCAGCAGCTGGTGCGCGGCAATCCGCTGCGCGGCAAGTTCCGCAACAGCTACGAGAAGCCGGAGCCCTTCGTGCCCGGCAAGGTGGAAGCGATCAGCTATGAGCTGGGGGCGGTGAACCACACCTTCCGCCGCGGCCACCGCATCATGGTGCAGGTGCAGAGTTCGTGGTTCCCGCTGATCGACCTGAATCCGCAGACCTTCATGCGCATTCCCGATGCGAAGCCGGAAGATTTCAAGAAGGCGACCCAGCGCGTCTATCGCGCGCCGGGCACGGCCTCGGGACTCCAGCTGATGGTGATGCCGTAAACTTCGGGGTCAGGTCTGACAATCGGACACGGGCTCTGCAGTCCTTAACCACAGCGTGATTTTCTCGAGCCTTCCAAGCCGTAATAATCTGCTTTAAGGCTGAGAACGTGTCCGAATGTCAGACCTGACCCCGGTTTTGCGTCCACCGGGCCGCCGGGGCCGACGCTACCCGTTGCGACGGCGCGGGATGCCGCGCTCGTACCATGCGGGTGCGCCGGGAACGAGGGCGGCGCGCACCTCGCGGCGCAGGGTGGTGGCGGGAATCGCGTCGGCCGCCAGCTGGCGCAGGCGATTCACGTCGGCGTGCCGGCCGCGCGCCGCCAGCACGTCCAGGATGGCGTTTACGTCCTGTACATAGTTGTGGATCTCGGCCGGGATGCTGGGCGCGGCGGTGAAACGCTTGCGGCGCTCGCGGAAGGCATCCATCAGGTAGTCGGCATGCTGGCGGATGTTTTCTTCCGGGTTCGGCATCAGGCGTTCGGCCAGTTCGGCGTCGCCGGCGGCGATCACCTGCGGCAGCACGACCCGGATGCAGGACGCGGCCAGCGCCGGCGCCACGTCTTCCAGTTGCAGGAACAGGTCGCGCGTGCGCACCGGCTGGTCGCGCGCATGGTCGATCGAGACCACGTCGAGCAGGTGGTCGCGGTTGCCCTGGCCGGCCAGCAGCAGGGCGGTGCTGCGTTCGCGTACCGCCTCGAGCGCCGCTTCCGCCGGTGGATAGGCCTCGGCCAGCACGGCCCAATCGGCCAGCGCATACGAACGGCGTACGCCGGCCAGCGATGGATCCTGTTCCAGTGCATGCTCGTGGAACCAGGTCAGCTCTTGCAGCGCGGCCTCGTACTGGCCCTGGTCGGCCAGTTCGCGCGCCGCCACCAGGCGTTCAATGGGGTTACTTACCTCGTCGCTCATGCACCCACCCATGGCAATCCCGCCTTGCACCAGCCGCCAAGCGTCTTGCGATGGCCTTCGCCGTCCTTGTCGCCCTCGAAACCCTCGAGGATGTCGAAGGCATTCGCATAACCGAGTTCGGTCGCCACGCGGGCGCTGTGGCGCGAGCGCACGCCCGAGCGGCACAGGAACAGCAGGATGTCATCCTGGCTCGCGACTTTTTCAAGCTGGGCGCCGAAGTCCGGATTCGGCACGCCGCCCGGATAGGTCGCCCACTGCACAGCCGCATGCTGGGCATCGGGGATGGCGACCCGGCCCACCCAGTCGCGTTCGGCATTGGTGCGCACGTCCACCAGCTTGACCTTCGGGCTGCTCCTGAGCAGCTCGAACGCCTCTTGCGGCGTCACCGCACCGGCATAGGGCTGGCCTGCGCCACGCTGGCGCGCAGCCTCGAGAATGTTTTCTGTCGTCATAATGTTCGGTCCGTTTTTGGGCATCCAAAGGCGCTGCACCATCGTGGATCAGTGTATCCTGCTCTTACATGGTGCGTCGGCATATGATTGCACTTGATTGGTGCATTCGGCATGCACTGTAAATCTTTCGACAAGCCTGCCGATCGACGCGATTTTATGGGTAAACTGGCCCGTCCCCCAAGAACGATTTGTGCATGTCCTCATGCAATTAACTTGGCACGTGGGGTGTCACCAAGTTGGCATGCTTCGTGCTTCAACATGATGCAAGTTGTCGGTTCTCATGACCCGACTTCCTTTTTTCAATTAGGAGATTCCGAATGGCAAAGTCCGCCGCAGATGTAATGCAACTGGTCAAGGACAACGAAGTCAAATTCGTTGATTTACGCTTCGCCGATACCCGCGGCAAGGAACAGCACGTCACGGTCCCGGTGTCGCACTTCGACCTGGACAAATTCGAATCCGGCCACGCCTTCGACGGTTCGTCGATCGCCGGCTGGAAAGGTATCGAAGCCTCGGACATGCTCCTGCTGCCAGACCCGAACACCGCCAACCTCGACCCGTTCATGGAAGAGACCACGCTGTTCATGCAGTGCGACGTCATCGAACCGTCGGACGGCAAGGGCTACGACCGCGACCCGCGCTCGATCGCCAAGCGCGCCGAAGCCTACCTGAAATCGTCGGGCATCGGCGACACCGCCTACTTCGGCCCGGAACCTGAATTCTTCATCTTCGACTCGGTCCGCTGGAGGCTGGACATGTCGGGTTGCTTCGTCAAGATCGACTCGGAAGAAGCATCGTGGTCGACCGACAAGGAATTCGAAGGCGGCAACAGCGGCCACCGTCCGACCGTCAAGGGCGGCTACTTCCCGGTCCCACCGGTCGATTCGTTCCAGGACATGCGTTCGGAAATGTCGCTGATCCTCGAATCGATGGGCATCCCGGTCGAAGTGCACCACCACGAAGTGGCCGGCGCCGGCCAGAATGAGCTGGGCACCAAGTTCTCGACCCTGGTCGAGCGCGCCGACTGGACCCAGAACCTGAAATACGTCATCTGGAACGTCGCCCACAGCTACGGCAAGACCGCGACCTTCATGCCGAAGCCGATCAACGGCGACAACGGCTCGGGCATGCACGTGCACCAGTCGATCTGGAAAGACGGCAAGAACCTGTTCGCAGGCGACGGCTATGCCGGACTGTCGGAAACCGCGCTGTTCTACATCGGCGGCATCATCAAGCACGCCCGCGCGCTGAACGCGATCACCAACCCGGGCACCAACTCGTACAAGCGCCTGGTGCCTGGCTACGAAGCCCCGGTCAAGCTGGCCTATTCGGCCCGTAACCGTTCGGCCTCGATCCGCATCCCGCACGTGGCGAACCCGAAAGGCCGCCGCATCGAGACCCGCTTCCCGGATCCACTGGCCAACGTCTACCTGTGCTTCGCTGCGCTGCTGATGGCCGGCCTGGACGGCATCCAGAACAAGATCCACCCGGGCGAAGCCGCGACCAAGGACCTGTACCACCTGCCGCCGGAAGAAGACAAGCTGATCCCGACCGTGTGCGCCTCGCTCGAAGAAGCGCTGGAAGCCCTGGACAAGGACCGCGAGTTCCTGACCCGCGGCGGCGTGTTCAGCGACAGCATGATCGATGCCTACATCGAGCTGAAGATGAACGAAGTGCAGCGCCTGCGCATGACCCCGCACCCAGCCGAATTCGACATGTACTATTCGTCGTAATCACTTGGCAAGCTGTTGTGCCTGTGCATCGCCAAGCTTGACGGCGATGCCATGAAACGCGGGGAAAGCGATGGCTTTCCCCGCGTTTTTTGTTGCTTCGGGTATAGTCGGGCGCGACTACAATGCATCTTCCCGCCGATGCAAGCTACCGAGTGATAGGAATGACAAACATCGTTTTTCACGGCGCCGTGGCCATGTTCGCCCTGCTGTTGTGCGCCTCGGCCCAGGCCCAGATCTACCGCTGTACGGATGCTAACGGCCGCCCGCTGTACACCGACGTCAAGGTCGGCAAGTGCCAGCTGATCGATACCGGCTACAGCTCGCCGCCGGCGGCGTCGGCGCCGATCCCGGCCCCCCGTTCGTCGGGCGGATCGGGTGCGGCCAGCACGCCTGCCCCCGCCGCCGCCAGCACCCCGTCCAGTTTCCCGCGCGTGGACAATGTGGTGCAGCGCGCGCGCGACGACGAGCGGCGCGAGATCCTGGGCGACGAATTGCGCATCGAGGAACGCAAGCTGCTGGACCTGAAAAAAGTGTTCAACAACGGCGAGCCCGAGCGCCAGGGCAACGAGCGTAATTACGCCAAGTACCAGGAGCGGGTGGCCTCGATGCGCGACGAGATCAGCCGTACCGAACGCAATATCGAGGCGCTGCGGCGCGAGATCGGCAATATCAGATGACCCTGCCACCCATGAACGACGTTCCCGCCTTCGACGCGGGCGATCCGGCGCGCTACGCCGGCCTCGACCTGCTGGCCTCGGCCGTGCTGCTGACCGGCGCCGACGGCGAAGTGCTGTATGCGAACGCCGCCGCCGAGAACCTGATGGAGCTGTCGTTCAAGTCGCTGCAGCGCCATCGCCTGCCCGAGCTGTTCCAGAACGGCGCCGAGCTGGCCGCCCTGATCGGCCAGGCGCTGGCCCACCAGTATGCCGACCTGCGCCAGGACCTGACCCTGCAGCGCAACAACCGCGAGCCGCTGCACGTGAACAGCATCGTCAGCGCGCTGGGCGACGGCACCCTGCTGATCGAGCTGCGCGAGAACGTGCAGCAGCTGAAGCTCGACCGCGAGGAGCGCATCCTCGACCAGAGCCAGGCCAACAAGGAACTCATCCGCAACCTGGCGCACGAGATCAAGAACCCGCTGGGCGGCATCCGCGGCGCTGCCCAGCTGCTGGAACTCGAGCTGCCGCCGCACCACCTGCTCGAGCTGCAGGAATACACGCAGGTGATCATCAAGGAAGCCGACCGCCTGCAGACCCTGGTCGACCGCCTGCTGGCGCCACACCGCAAGCCCCACATCGTTGGGGACGTCAATATCCATGAAGTGTGCGAGCGGGTGCGCAGCCTGATCCTGGCCGAATTCCCGCAAGGCCTGTCGATCAAGCGCGACTACGACGCCTCGATTCCGGAATTCCGCGGCGATTTCGAGCAGCTGATCCAGGTGGTGCTGAACATCGCCCACAACGCCGCCCAGGCCCTGTCCAGCCGCATGGCGCGGGGCGACGCCGAGATTGTTTTACGCACCCGCGTGGCGCGCCAGGTCACTTTGGCGAAGGTCCGTTACGGGCTGGCATTAGACTTGCATATCATCGACAATGGACCGGGCATCGCGCCCGATATCCGCGACCGCATTTTCTATCCGCTCGTATCCGGGCGTGACGGCGGGAGCGGCCTCGGGCTGACGCTGGCGCAAACCTTCGTGCAGCAGCACCTGGGGGTGATCGAGTGCGAAAGCCGGCCTGGACTGACGGATTTCCGTATCCTGCTGCCCCTGCCATAAGCGCGGGCGAGCAGGGCGCCGACCAGTCCTTTATTGAATCCATGTTGCGGGAAGCACGAATACATGAAACCAATCTGGATTGTCGACGACGACGCATCGATTCGCTGGGTACTCGAAAAAGCCCTGGCGCGCGAAAGCCTGGAGACCCGCAGCTTCGCCAACGCGCGCGAGGCCCTGACCGCCTTTGAAACCGATACCCCGCAGGTGCTGGTATCGGACATCCGCATGCCGGGCGAATCCGGCATCGACCTGCTGCAGGCCGTCAAGGCCCGCCATCCCGGCCTGCCGGTCATCATCATCACTGCCTTCTCGGACCTCGATTCGGCGGTGTCCTCGTTCCAGGGCGGCGCCTTCGACTACCTGGCCAAGCCGTTCGACATCGACAAGGCGGTGGCGCTGATCCGGCGTGCGCTGGAGGAGAGCCTGCGCGAAGCCAGCGTCGAGGCGCTGCCGGCCGAGACGCCCGAGATCCTGGGCCATGCGCCGGCGATGCAGGAGGTGTTTCGGGCCATCGGCCGCCTGTCGCAATCGAATGTGACGGTGTTGATCACGGGCGAGTCGGGCACCGGCAAGGAGCTCGTGGCGCGCGCGCTGCACAAGCACAGCCCGCGCGCGCAACAACCGTTCATCGCCCTGAACACCGCTGCGATCCCGAAGGACTTGCTGGAATCGGAACTGTTCGGCCACGAGCGCGGCGCCTTCACCGGCGCCCAGGCCATGCGGCGCGGCCGCTTCGAGCAGGCCGAGGACGGCACGCTGTTCCTGGATGAAATCGGGGACATGCCGTTCGATCTGCAGACGCGGCTCCTGCGCGTGCTGTCCGACGGCCACTTCTATCGCGTCGGCGGCCACCAGCCGGTGAAAGCCAATGTGCGCGTGATCGCCGCCACCCACCAGAACCTCGAGCAACGCGTGCGCGACGGCCTGTTCCGCGAAGATTTATATCACCGCCTGAACGTGATCCGCCTGCGGCTGCCGTCCTTGCGCGAGCGCAGCGACGACATTCCGATCCTCACGCGCCACTTCCTGGTGCAGAGCGCACACCAATTGGGCGTCGAACCGAAGCGCATGAGCGAGCAGGCGATGCGTTTCCTGTCCGGTCTCGAACTGCCTGGCAATGTGCGCCAGCTGGAAAACCTGTGCAACTGGATCACCGTGATGGCGCCCGGCCAGACGGTCGAGATCAAGGACTTGCCGCGCGACCTGACCCAGGGCCAGGCCGGGGCCGGCGCCAATCCGGTGCCGCTGTCCGACGGCATGGTGGGGGCGGGCGCACTGCCGGTGGCCGGCGCCGGCGGCATCGTCATGCAGGTTGCGGCGCAGGCGCCGCAAACGCCGGACGGCTGGATCGACCTGCTCGAGCTGCAGGCGGCCGGCATGCTCAGTGCGGGGCAGATGGACGTGATGGACATCCTGGGGCGCCAGTTCGAATCGGCCCTGATCAGGACGGCCCTCAAGCATACGCACGGGCGCAAGAACGACGCCGCGATGCGGCTCGGGATCGGGCGCAACACCATCACGCGCAAGATCGTGGAACTGGGGATCGACGGCGCGCGCGAGGAATAACGCCGTCGTAAAGACTGATGGTGAAAAGGACGGCCGGTGGTGTAAGCTCCTGCATCGCCCGCTCTACCTTTTCACTTCATGCTGATCAACTGCGTCGCCTACCAGGAAGGCAAGAAACTGTGTGATATCCCGGTCGAGGATATCAGCGAATACCTGAAACAGGACGACACCTTCGTCTGGGTCGCCCTGCGCGACCCTGCGCCCACCGACATCACCCTGATGCAGGAAGAATTCGGCCTGCACGAACTGGCGGTCGAAGACGCGCTGCGCGGCCACCAGCGGCCCAAGCTCGAGGAATATGGCGACTCGCTGTTCGTCGTGGTCCAGATCGTGGAGCTGGCCGGGGACGAATTGAACGTCGGCCAGCTGGCCGTGTTCGCCGGCGAGAACTACGTGCTGTCGGTGCGGCGCGACGCCAACCAGGGTTTCCTGGGCGTGCGCGCGCGCGCCGAGCGCGAGCCACATCAACTCAAGAAGGGCGCCGGCTTCGTGCTGTATGCGCTGGTCGACGCCGTGGTCGACCGCTACTTCCCGGTGGTCGACATGCTCGAATCCGAGCTCGAGTCGATCGAGGACCATATCTTCGGCATGCAGGGCAAGCAGCGCGCCAATGTCGAGCGCCTGTATGAGCTCAAGCGCAAGGCGCAGACCCTGCGCCACGCCGTGGTGCCGCTGATGGACGCCGTCGGCCGCCTGTACGGCGGCCGGGTGCCGGGCGTGGTGGTCGAGACCCAGGATTACTTCCGCGACGTGCACGACCACCTGTACCGCATCGCCGGCCGCCTGGACGCGGTGCGTGACACGATCAACACCGCGATCCAGGTGACGCTGTCGATGGTGGCGATCGAGGAGAACGAAGTCAGTAAAAAGCTGGCCTCGTACGCCGCGATCTTCGCCGTGTTCACGGCCTTCGCCGGGGTGTGGGGCATGAACTTCGAGTTCATGCCGGAGCTGAAGTGGAAGTGGGGCTATCCGCTGGCGCTCTTGACCATGGTGGGCGTGTGCGCCTACCTGTACCGGCGGTTCAAGAAGGCCGGCTGGTTGTAATCACCGTCGATCGGCGGTTGCCGCCGCGCCGGCGCAGGCCAGCGTCACCAGGCCGATCGCCAGCCACTGCACGGTCGTGAGCCGTTCGCCCAGCAGCAAGAAGCCCGCCAGCGCCGCCACCGCGGGACCGGCGCTGACCAGGATGCCGAACACGCGCTGCGGCAGGCGCTTGAGCGCCGTCATCTCGAGCGTATAGGGCAGGGCCGACGACAGCAGCGCCACCGCCAGGCCGCCGCCCAGCACCGCGGGCGCCAGCAAATCCCCGCCGGCGTGCGTCACGCCGAACGGCACCACGAACACGCAGGCCGCCAGCAGCCCCCAGGACACGGCCTGGCCGCCATTGAGCATTGATACCCGCTTGCCGAACACGATGTACATCGCCCAGCAGAACGCCGCCGCCAGCGCATAGGCGATGCCGACCGGGTCCAGCGCGGCGCTGCTGGCCGCCGTCGGCAGCAGCAGCCACAATCCCGCGCCGGCGAGGATCACCCACACGAAGTCGCGCGCGTGGCGCGAGGACAGGATCACCACCGCCAGCGGCCCGGTGACTTCGATCGCGACCGCGATCCCCAGCGGGATGCGTTCGAAGGAGCGGTAGATGAACAGGTTCATCGCCCCCAGCATCACGCCATAGATGACGATGTTCGGGATGTCGGCGCGGCGCAGCGTGAAACGCCAGGGCCGCACCAGCACCAGCAGGATCAGGGCCGACAGCCCGACCCGCAGCGCCACCACGCCGGCGCTGCCGACCGCCGGGAACAGGCCCTTGGCCCAGGCGGCGCCGGCATTGACCGACACCAGCGAACCCAGGATCGCCAGCGCGGGCGCAGCGACGCCGTGGGGCGTGACGTCGGCCCGGCCTGTCACTTGGCCGCCATCGCTATGGCCACCGCTTCGGCCACGCGGATGCCGTCCACCGCGGCCGACATGATGCCGCCCGCGTAGCCGGCGCCTTCGCCGGCCGGGAACAGGCCGCGCGTGTTCAGGCTTTGCAGGTCGTCGTTATTGCGCCTGATGCGGATCGGCGACGAGGTGCGGGTCTCGACGCCGGTGAGCACCGCGTCTTCCTTGTAATAGCCCTTGATCTGCTTGTCGAAGGCGACGAAGGCTTCGCGCATCGCCACGATCGCGTAGTCCGGCAGCGAGGTCGCCAGGTCGGTCAGGTGGACCGCCGGACGGAACGACGGGGTGACCGAACCGAATTCGGTCGACGGCCGGCCCTTGACGAAGTCGCCCATCAGCTGGCCCGGCGCGTCATAGGTGCCGCCGCCCAGCACGAAGGCGCGCGATTCGAGCTCGCGCTGGAAGTCGATCCCGGCCAGCGGGTGGCCGGGATAGTCGTCGGGCGTGATGCCGACCACGATCGCGCTGTTGGCGTTGCGCTCGGCGCGCGAATACTGGCTCATGCCGTTGGTGACGACGCGGCCTTCCTCGCTCGATGCGGCGACCACGGTGCCGCCCGGGCACATGCAGAAGCTGTAGACCGAGCGCCCATTGGATGCGTGGTGCACGATCTTGTAGTCGGCCGCGCCGAGGATCTTGTTGCCGGCGTTGGGGCCGAAGCGGCAGACGTCGATCAGCGACTGCGGGTGCTCGACCCGGAAGCCGATCGAGAACGGCTTGGCTTCGATGTACACGCCGCGGTCGTACAGCATCTGGAAGGTGTCGCGCGCGCTGTGGCCGATCGCCATCGCCAGGTGGCGGGTGGCGATCTCTTCGCCATTGGCCAGGCGCACGCCGACCACCTGGCGCACGCCGCCGGTCTCCTCGATCAGCACGTCGTCGACGCGCGTCCCGAAACGGATCTCGCCGCCGAGCCGGATGATCTCGGCCCGCATCTGCTCGACCATCTTGACCAGGCGGAAGGTGCCGATGTGCGGCTTGCTGACGTACATGATCTCTTCAGGAGCGCCGAAGCGCACGAACTCGGTCAGCACCTTGCGGCCGTGGTGGTTGCTGTCCTTGATCTGGCTGTACAGCTTGCCGTCCGAGAAGGTGCCGGCGCCGCCTTCGCCGAACTGCACGTTGGACTCGGTATTGAGCTTGCGCTTGCGCCAGAAGCCGAAGGTGTCGACGGTGCGCTCGCGCACGATCTTGCCGCGCTCGAGGATGATCGGGTTCAGGCCCATTTGCGCCAGGATCAGCGCCACGAACAGGCCGCAGGGGCCGGTGCCGACCACCACCGGACGCGGGGTGCCCGGCGCCGGCTTGTTGACCTGCACGAACTTGTAGTCGACATCGGGCGAGGGCATCACGTGCTGGTCGCTCTTGAGGCGCGCCAGCACCGCCGCTTCGCCGCGCACTTCGGCGTCGATCGAATAGATCAGCACGATGGCCGCCTTCTTGCGCGCATCGTAGCTGCGCTTGTAGACGCTGAAGTCGACCAGGTCGGCGTCCGGCACGCCGAGACGGGCCAGGATGGCCTCGCGCAGGGCTGGTTCGGGGTGGTTCAGGGGGAGTTTGAGTTCGTTAATACGCAGCATGGGAGGGTGGTTGCTGGTGAGGCAACAAAATGGAGGCGGGCAAACCGCTATTTTACCTCGGCGGCAGGCTTCGGACGGGATGGCTTTAGTGCCTCTGCTGGCCGGAGCGCATCCCGGCTTGCGGCCTCAGTGTCCTGCTGCGATATCCGGGAAGGGCGCCTGGATGTTCAGTTTTGTTGAGTGATAGTGATCGGAGGCGACATTCTGTATGTTTTACGCAACCACACCAAAGCATTCTACAAATTCTCTACAACTTGGTTTGAATGCATACGGTGTAAATAATGTTTGGAGCGCAATTGGGGAAAAGTGTGTGCGGAATGCATTGGCTCATGTATGCATTGCGTATGAAACTATCGTCAATACAATGATTTAGCGCGATTTTGCGACGGCGTTGCCGATTTCATCGTGCATATCTGTCCTGGCGTCGTATCACGAACCGACTGTGCTTATTAAAATTTCACTCCGGAAATCTGTTGTATTTAACACTCTGCACACCCTGTGTCTCATTGACACTTTTCCGTGCCCTATGTTTTTATATGTTCACTTAAATAACGTTTGATTTAATAACAAACGCTAATTGAGGCTGTTCGTCCTTAATATCTGGAATGCATATAACGCATCGCCGTGAATGCGGAAATATGCAGACATCGTATTCAGACGCACGAAAGTCCATCCTCTTCCTGGCCGCGCGCGCTGGGGCGTGGTTTCGTCGAGGAGCCATGCCGGCTGCCGGCGGAGAGGACGCCGCACATTGTCGGTACCAATGTTGCGGCAGGCACCCACTCACAAGAAAAGCACAAGGAGAAGTACACATGATGTTGAAACTCAAGTCGATGCCCTTTGCGATCGCCTGCGCGATCGCCAGTGGCGCCCTGATCGGCGCAGCGCCGGCCATGGCTCAGTCCCAGCAGGGCAACGCCGAGGCAAGCCCGCAGCGTGTGGTGGTGACCGGCTCGCTGATCAGCCGCACCAATACCGAAACGCCGACCCCGATCCAGGTGCTGACCGCGGCCGATATCCAGAAGAGCGGCAAGACCTCGGTCGCCGAACTGCTGACCGACCTGGCCGCCAACGGCGCCGGCACCCTGGGCACCGGCTTTGCCGGCGCCTTCGCCAACGGCGCATCGGGCATCTCGCTGCGCGGCCTGACCGTCGGCGCCACCCTGGTGCTGATCGACGGCCACCGCATGGCCCCGTATCCGCTGTCGGACGACGCCCAGCGCTCCTTCGTCGACGTGTCGGCGATCCCGTTCGATGCCATCGAGAGCATCGAAGTGCTGAAAAGCGGCGCTTCCTCGCTGTACGGCTCCGACGCGATCGCGGGCGTGATCAACATCAAGCTCAAGAAAAACCTGAACGGCACCCGCCTGTCGGCCGAAGTGGGCGACACCCAGCACGGCGGCGGCAAGACCAAGCGCGCCTCGATCAGCACCGGCATCGGCGACCTGGGCGCCGACGGCTACAACGCCTTCATCACCGCCGAGTACCGCAAGCAGGATCCGATCTACGTGGCCGACCGCGAAAACTTCGGCTACGCCAACCGCGACTGGCGCGCACGCGGCGGCAACGACCTGACCCTGGGCGTGCCGACCAACATCAACAACTTCCTGACCGCGTCGAGCAGCCCCTTCCTGTACAACCCGGCCAATCCGAACAACCCGGCGGGCGTGACGAACGTCAACAACCCGGCCAACTATCAGTTCCTGGATCCGAACTGTAACTTCACCAAGTATCGCGCCGGTGGTTGCTCGGTGCGCGATACCGAATCGTTCATCCAGCCGCCGACCGAGAACGTCAACGTCCTGGTCGGCATGACCAAGAAGCTGAGCGAAGACTGGGAAGTGCAATTCAAGGGTTCGCTGTTCCGCCGCGAAAGCACCAATAACCGCAACGGCGCAGGCACCTCGCCGCTGGCCTTCAATCCGACCGCCTTCAACGGCACCACCACCCTGGTCAACGGCGTGCTGACCCCGCGCGTCGGCGCTGTGCCGGACACGACCTTCGCACCGGGCGCCCAGGTCGGCGCCAACGTCACCAACCCGTTCGGCCAGAACGCCCGCCTGTACGGTTACATCCCGGATGTCGGCGCCGCCCTGACCACCAAGAACGAGTCGACCGCGACCCGCTTCTCGGCCGACCTGATCGGCAGCGCCTATGGTTGGGACGTGACCGCCTCGGTCGGCGCCACCAAGGTCAAGAACGACCTCGACTATAGCGGCTACGTCAACCGCAACGCGCTCTACGCCGCACTGCGTAACGGCACCTTCAATGTGCTGGGCAACAACTCGCCGGCCGTCATGAGCCAGGTGTCGCCGCGCTTCAGCAACAAGATCGAGTCGACCCTGAATTACGCCGACCTGATCGGTTCGCGCGAGCTGCTGTCGAGCTTTGGCGCCGGTCCGCTCAACTTCGCGGCCGGCCTGCACTGGCACAAGCGCGAGCAGGATGCGCCACCGTCGAGCCTGACGCTCAACGGCGCCGTGGCCAACACCTCGGCCTTCGCGATCGGCGAGGAAACCAACAAGGCGGCCTTCGCCGAGCTGCAGGCGACCCCGATCAAGAACGTCGAAGTCGGCCTGGCCGGCCGTTATGACCACTACGACACCTACGGCCGTTCGTTCACGCCGTCGGCCAACTTCAAGTGGACGCCGAGCCAGCAGATCGGCCTGCGCGGCACCTTCGCGCGCGGCTTCCGCGCCCCGGCCCCGGCCGAGGTCGGCAATGCGGGCTCCTTCTTCACCTTCAACGCGATCAGCGACCCGATCCTGTGCGCCAACGGCAGCCAGACCACGGCCGGCAACGTGCCGTCGGCCTGCTCGTTCAGCCCGCCGTACGTCCAGACCACCAATCCTGACCTGCAGCCCGAGAAGTCGAAGTCGTACACCTTCGGCATCATCCTCGAGCCGATGCGCGGCCTGAACATGACCCTGGACTACTACAAGATCCAGATCAAGAACCTGATCGTGACCCAGGCCGGCAACGATCCGAGCTTCACCCCGACCTGGGTGCGCGGCCCGGCGGCGCCGATCGACATCGCGACCGGCTCCGGCAACACCACCGCGGTGGGCGTGCCTGCCGCCGGTCCGATCCTGTACGGCCTGTCGCCGTATATCAATGCCGGCAGCACCGAGACCCACGGCATCGAAGCGGATGTGCGCTATCGCTGGCGCCTGGGCGATATGGGCACCATCACGGCCAACCTGAGCGCGGCTCACGTGTTCGGCTATGAGACCGAAGTGGCGGGCGCCAGCTACCAGCTGGCAGGCACCCAGGGTCCATCGTCGGTCGGCGGCGCCACCGGCAACCCGAAAGACCGTGCCCAGTTCACCCTCGGCTATGCCCGCGGCCCGCTGGACGTGACCGCCACCGTGAACTACACGAGCGGCTTCTCGACCTTCGACCCGGCCCTGGGCGAGACCGATTGCGCCTCGACCGGTACCAACGTCGGCGGCCGTCCTTACTTCCAGGGCCTGGTCCAGCCGGCATGGTACTGCGACGTGTCGTCGTTCACCTCGACCAACCTGAACGTGAGCTACAAGGTCACCGAGAACCTGACCATCCGTGGCGCGATCCTGAACCTGTTCGACAAGGAAGCCCCGTATGACGTCGCCACCTACGGCAACGCGGGCAACCAGACCTCGTACAACGCCTCGCTGCACCAGCCTGGCGCGGTGGGCCGCTTCTTCAGCCTGGGCGCGAACTATACGTTCTAAGTCTTAGGCCAGCTGCCTCAGCACGTCGTTCCCGCGTAGGCGGGAACCTAAGGTTGCAAGCGTTTCGACACGCAAGCAGTACTTGGGTTCCCGCCTTCGCGGGAACGACGTTTTTTTACGTTAACAATAGAATGTATTTGGCGGACCGCTCAGATCCCGCCCCAGGCCCCGGCCAGCACCGCCAGCGCCGCCAGGCCGGCGGTCTCGGTACGCAGCACGCGCGGACCCATCGACAGGAACAGGGCGCCGGCGGCAACGGCCGCGGCTTCTTCTTGCGGCGTGAGGCCGCCTTCGGGGCCGATCAGGAAAGTTACCGGCTGCGGCGCAGTGGCGCGCGCCCAGCCGGCCAGCGATTCGGTCGCGCGCGGGCTGAGCAGGATGCGCACGCCCCCGGCCGGCGCCGCCAGCCACGGCTGTACGTCGGCCAGCGGATGCAGCTGCGCCAGCCGGTTGCGGCCGCACTGCTCGGAGGCGGCCACGATCACGCCCTGCCAGTGGGCCTGCCGTTTCTCGGCGCGCTCGCCGGTCAGGCGCACCACGCTGCGCTGGGCCGCCAGCGGCTGGATCGCGGCCGCGCCCAGCTCGACCGCCTTTTCCACGATCCAGTCCATCTTCGAGCCTTCCGGCAAGCCCTGGGCCAGGGTGACGGAGTAGGGCGCCTCGGCCTCGACATCCTCGAAGGCGTCGACCGTCGCGGTCGCGCGGCGCTTGCCGGTTTCCAGCAGGGTGGCGCGGTACTGGCCGCCTTCGCCATTGAACAGGGTGAGCGGCGCGCCCGGCTGCAGGCGCACCACGTGCAGATGGTGGGCGACGGCTTCCGGCAGGTCGACGCTCGCGCCGATGGCGAGCGGCTGGGGACAGTAAAAACGGGGCATTCTGTGGGTTCGCAGCGCGGGCTTGCGTTAAAGGAATAAACCTGCATTTTAAATCGGCCGCACCCCGGTCTGGTAGAATAACGGGCTACGGCCTCGCGGGCCATCGCTTTCCTATCCCTGATCCACGATCTCCATGAAATCTACGCAAACCACCACCCTGATGGCCAACGCGATCCGCGCGCTGGCGATGGACGCCGTCCAGAAAGCCAACTCGGGCCACCCGGGCATGCCGATGGGCATGGCCGAGATTGCCGTCGCACTGTGGGACAAGCACTACCGCCACAATCCGGCCAATCCGGGCTGGTCGAACCGCGACCGCTTCCTGCTGTCGAACGGCCACGGCTCGATGCTGCACTATGCGCTGCTGCACCTGGCCGGCTACGACCTGACGATGGACGACCTGCGCGACTTCCGCCAGATGCACTCGAAGACCCCGGGCCACCCGGAAGTCGGCATCACCCCGGGCGTGGAGACCACCACCGGTCCGCTGGGCCAGGGCATCGCCAACTCGGTCGGCATGGCGCTGGCCGAATGGCTGCTGGGTAGCGAGTTCAACCGTCCAGGCTATGACGTGGTGGATCACTACACCTACGCCTTCCTGGGCGACGGCTGCCTGATGGAAGGCATCTCGCACGAAGTGGCGTCGCTGGCCGGCACCCTGCGCCTTAACAAGCTGATCTGGCTGTACGACGACAACGGCATCTCGATCGACGGCCGCGTGGAAGGCTGGTTCACGGACGACACCCAGAAGCGTTTTGAAGCGTATGGCTGGAACGTGATTCCGAAGGTCGACGGCCACAGCGTGAAAGACATCGACGCGGCCATCGAGCAGGCCAAGCAATCGGATCGTCCGACCCTGATCTGCTGCAAGACCATCATCGGCAAGGGCGCCCCGAACCTGGAAGGCGGCGACAAGGTCCACGGCGCGCCGCTGGGCGACGCCGAGATCGCCGCCGTGCGCAAGCACCTGATCTGGGATCCGATCCCGTTCGACATCCCGGCCGAGCTGTACGAAGCATGGGACGCAAAAGACCGCGGCGCGCAAGCCGAAGGCGAGTGGAATACGCTGTTCGCGGCCTACCGCGGCGCCCACCCCGAGCTGGCCGCCGAATTCGAGCGCCGCATGAAGGGCGACCTGCCGGCCGATTTCAGCAAGACCCTGGACGCGGCGATCGCCGCCTGCATCGACAAGGCCGAGACCATCGCCACCCGCAAGGCCTCGCAGAATGCGATCCAGGCCCTGGCCCCGGTGCTGCCTGAATTCCTGGGCGGCTCGGCCGACCTGACCGGCTCGAACCTGACCAACTGGAAGGAATCGGTGCCTGTGCGTTCGGGCATCGCCGGCAACCACATCAACTACGGCGTGCGCGAATTCGGCATGTCGGCGATCCAGAACGGCGTGGCCCTGCACGGTGGCTTCATCCCGTTCGGCGCGACCTTCCTGACCTTCTCGGACTACAGCCGCAATGCCCTGCGCATGGCTTCGCTGATGAAGATCCGTTCGATCTCGGTGTTCACCCACGATTCGATCGGCCTGGGCGAAGACGGTCCAACCCACCAGTCGATCGAGCACGTCTCGTCGCTGCGCCTGATTCCTGGCCTGGACAACTGGCGTCCATGCGACACCGTCGAGTCGGCGGTGGCATGGGGCGCGGCGGTGCAGCGCAAGGATGGTCCATCGACCCTGATCTTCTCGCGCCAGAACCTGCCGTTCATGGCGCGTGAAGCGGCGCAGGTGAGCGACATCGCCAAGGGCGGTTATGTGCTGCGCGACAGCGCCGACGCGAAAGTCATCCTGATCGCCACCGGTTCCGAAGTCGAACTGGCAGTGAAAGCCTTTGATGCACTGGCCGCCGAAGGCATCGCCGCACGCGTGGTCTCGATGCCGTCGACCGACGTGTTCGACCGCCAGGACGCCGCCTACAAGGCAAGCGTGCTGACCAAAGGCGTGCCGCGCGTTGCCATCGAAGCCGGCGTGACCGCCTTCTGGTACAAGTACGTGGGCCTGGAAGGCGCCGTGGTCGGCATCGACACCTTCGGCGAATCGGCGCCGGCGCCGGTGCTGTTCAAGCACTTCGGCTTCACCGTCGAGAACGTCGTCGCGAAAGCGAAAGAAGTTATCGCAGCATAAGCATTCGCTGCATGCGGGCTGCTCCTGAAGGGGCGGCCCGTTTTACTATGTTCGTTACGAAAAAAGTTTTTTTCTAATCAGGAGCACAGCATGACGATCAAAGTTGCAATCAATGGTTATGGCCGTATCGGCCGCAACGTCCTGCGCGCCTTCTATGAAGGCGGCAAGAAACAAGACATCCAGATCGTGGCGATCAACGACCTCGGCAACGCCGAATCGAACGCCCACCTGACCCGCTATGACACCGCCCACGGCAAGTTCCCGGGCACCGTCACGGTCGAGGGCGATAACATGATCGTCAATGGCGACAAGATCCGCGTGTTCGCGCAGCGTAACCCGGCCGAGATCCCATGGGGCGAGTTGAAAGTGGACGTCGTCCTGGAATGCACCGGCTTCTTCACCACCAAAGAGAAAGCCTCGGCCCACCTGAAGGGCGGCGCCAAGAAGGTCATCATCTCGGCACCGGGTGGCAAGGACGTCGACGCGACCGTCGTATTCGGCGTGAACCAGGACGTGCTGAAATCGACCGACACCGTGATTTCGAACGCCTCCTGCACCACCAACTGCCTGGCCCCGCTGGTCAAGCCGCTGCATGACGCCATCGGCCTGGAAACCGGCCTGATGACCACCGTGCACGCCTACACCAACGACCAGGTGCTGACCGACGTGATGCACGAAGACCTGCGCCGCGCCCGTTCGGCCACCCAGTCGATGATCCCGACCAAGACCGGCGCCGCCGCCGCGGTCGGCCTGGTGCTGCCGGAACTGAACGGCAAGCTGGACGGCTTCGCGATCCGCGTGCCGACCATCAATGTGTCGATCGTCGACCTGTCGTTCATCGCCAAGCGCGACACCACGGTCGAAGAGATCAACGAGATCATGAAGAAGGCCGCAGCCGAAGGCCCGCTGAAGGATATCCTGACCTACAACACCGATCCGCTGGTCTCGGTCGACTTCAACCACAACCCGGCATCGTCGAACTTCGACGCCACGCTGACCAAGGTCTCGGGCCGCCTGGTGAAAGTGACCTCGTGGTACGACAACGAGTGGGGCTTCTCGAACCGTATGCTCGACACCACCGTCGCGCTGATGAACGCGAAGTAATCCTTCCCGCATACAGTCACCCCGGATGTGCGCGCGCATCCGGGGTTTTTTTGCGTCTGTACAATACCCCGAAAGCATTAAATCATGGATAAATCCATGCAACAATCATAATCCATTGACAACGCCATGTGCATATATGTATCGTGGATTCGTCCCTTTGACCGGAACGATCCATGCCTGCAAAACGCGTCAAGACCATCCTGTCGTATGTGCTCATCCTTGCTGCAGGTCTCGGTATAGGATCCAGCGTCCCCTACGTCGTCAACCTGGTGAAGCCCGCTTATGCCACGGGCGACTACAGCGCCTACTATCCCGATGAACAAAGCAATGTGGTTCTCTATGGAACGAACTCATGCCCTTATTGCATTCAGGCGCGGGCCTACCTACGGGAACACAATATCGCATTCATCGATCGTAATATTTCGGATTCGGATCAAAGCCACCGCGAGCTCGCGCAGTTAGGCGGGAAGGCGGTCCCGGTGATTCTGGTCGGCGAACGGATGCTTACCGGATTCAACCAGGACCACCTGGACGCCGCTCTTGCCGCGGCAGGCCGCATCGCGCGGCCCTGACCGCTGGCCTATTTGCCGATTTCCCGTGTCGGGATCGGCGCGACCTGCGGCGCGGCTCCCGAGCTATGTCGCCGCCTTCATCATCTAGGAGAAATGTATGAGCAAGAAGCTTGCAGTGCTGTTGTTCGCAATCGGGGTCGGTAGCGCAGCCTCGGTATCGGCCTTCCAGCAAGACATGGGTCAGTGCGCATGGCAATGCCTTAGGGGATATCAGGCATGCGTAGCCAATGGCTACGATGAAGCCCAGTGCAACATGGACCGTACGGATTGCTACGCTCGTTGCGGCATCTAGGCTGAATCGAGCAGCATGCCGCACCGTGATCGGCGCGGCATGTACCGACCCGGCGTTTTCAGGTGATTATTTCGCGTCCGGCCACGGCGTCAGGATCTCGAAGCCGTTCTTCGTCACCACGATCATGTGTTCCCACTGCGCCGACAGCGAACCGTCGCGCGTCATCACGGTCCAGCCGTCATCGAGCTGGATCACGTCTTCTTCGCCAATATTGATCATCGGCTCGACCGTGAAGGTCATGCCTTCCTTGAGCAGCAGGCCGGTGTTCGGGCGGCCGTAGTGCAGCACCTGCGGCTCTTCGTGGTAGACGCGGCCAATGCCGTGGCCGCAGTAGTCGCGCACCACCGAGTAGCCGGCGCCTTCGGCCAGCTTCTGGATCGCGTGGCCGACGTCGCCCAGGCGCGCGCCCGGACGCACGGCGCGGATCCCGGCCATCATCGCTTCATAGGTCGTGTCGACCAGCTTCTTCGCTTCAGGACTTGGCGTGCCGGCGAAGTACATGCGGCTGGTGTCGCCGTGCCAGCCGTCCTTGATCACGGTGACGTCGATGTTGACGATGTCGCCGTCCTGCAGCACGTCCTTCTCGCTCGGGATGCCGTGGCAGACCACGCCGTTGATCGAGGTGCACAGGGTCTTGGGAAAGCCGTGGTAGCCGACGTTGGCCGGCGTGGCCTTCTGCACCTTGCGGATGTAGTCGTGGCAGCGGCGATCGAGTTCTTCCGTGGAGACGCCGGGCACGACGTATTCCTTGATCATTTCCAGGACTTCGGCGGCCAGGCGGCCGGCAATGCGCATCTTGGCGATGTCTTTATCGTTCTTGAGTTTGATGGTCATACAGTGAGGGATGGGGCGGCGCGTGGTGCGGGCAAACCGCCATGATACCGCGTCAGCGGCGGTAGGGTCGGCCTCCCAAGTAAAAAATGCCCGCCCGGCAAGGCCGGACGGGCATTCACTGAACTTGTCAGGAAGGGGTCTTGCGACCCCGTTCCATTAGAAGTTCTGGGTGTAGCGGACGTAGAAGAAGCGGTCCAGCGACATGTCTGCATCCACCATCGAGGCCGAAGCCTGGGTGCTGTAGACGATGCGTGGCGACTTGTCGAACACGTTGTTGATACCGAACAGGATGCGGGCATCCCAGTTGGTCTTGTAGCCAACGCTCACGTCGTGGATCGTGACCGAACCCAGCTTGTTGGCGCCGGTACCGAACGATGCTTCGTAGTCAGGCATGTTGCACTCGAGGTCGTCGTAGCAAATGTCCTTGACCGGGCTGTAGTAACGGAAGCCCCAGGTGGCGCTCCAGTTGCCCAGCGACCAGTCGAAGTTGGTGTTCGACTTCACGCGGTTGTAGAAGTACTCGCCGGCGTAGTTGTTCCACTCCGAATCGGCACCGCTGCGGGTACGGAACTTGTCGACATACGAGGTTTCGTTACGCACGCCGAACTGGCCGTACGCGGTACGTGGCAGGCGATACGAGATCGACATGTCCAGGCCCTCGGTTTCCATGTTACCGAGGTTAGCGTTGCCGCGCTGCAGGTTGATGATCTGGCCGGTGACTGGGTCACGACGGATCACCGAGCAGAAGTTCGCGCTGTTGTTGATGAAGCACTCGTTGGCGACGTAGGTCGCGCTGATCGCGGTGATGCGGTTCTCGATCTGGATGTTGTACCAGTCGAGGCCGAAGCTCAGGCCAGGCACGAACGATGGGCTGTACACGAAGCCGACGGTACGGGTCTTGGCGGTTTCAGGCTGCAGGAACTGGTTACCAGCGCCTGCGTTGAACGCCACGGTCGACTGGGTGCCAGCGGCGCCGCCGATGGCCGCGCCAGCCTGGTTCACCTGACGGTAGCCGGCGAAGGTGCCCGATGCAGCGCAACGTGCCTGGACAGCCGGATCGCGCGAGGCTTCACCGAACACGGTGTCGCATGGGTCCAGGAAGTTGTCGAAGGTCTGGGTGCCGCCGCCGAAGGTGTCGCCCAGGGTCGGAGCACGGAAGCCCTCAGCCCAGGTACCACGCACCAGCAGGTCGTTGACCGGCTTGTACATGAAGCTGAACTTACTGTTGTTGGCCACGCCGAAGTTGCTGTAGTCCGAGTAGCGGTGCGCGAGGTTGAAGCTCAGCAGGTCTGCGAACGGCATGTCCTTGAGCACTGGCACGTTCAGCTCGGCGTACGCTTCGCGCACGGTGTAGCGGCCGTAGGTCGGCGCGCCTGCCAATTCGGTCGAGTAGCCCGATTGCTCGAACTGGCCCGGCACTTCCTGGCCCTTCACTTCGCGGTGTTCGATACCGACTGCCAGGCCCACGGCGCCGGCTGGCAGCTGGAACAGTTCGCCAGCCAGGTCGGCGGTGGCGCTGTTCACGGTCGAGCCGTAGCTCTTCTGCGAGGTCGAGTTGATGTAGGACAGCGCTTCCGGGGTCGAAGCCGATGGGCCGCCCAGGATATTGAACGGGGTGCAGCTCGACAGGCCGATCGGTGCGTCAGGGGTACCGCACTGCACGACGCCGCTGGCGTTCATGAACGATGGGCCCAGGGCGCGCTTCAGGTTCAGCAGGTTGATGTTGCCAACGCCGAATTGCGAACCGGAAACCTTGCTGTGGTTGTAGCCAGCGCTCCAGTTCCACGCCAGGTCCTTGATCATGAATTCACCCTCGAGGGTGGCATCGATGTGCAGGGTGCGGTTTTCGGTTTCGGTATTACGGGTCAGCTCGATGGTGCGGCGGGCGAAGAACAGGTCCTGGCCCAGGCCGGCGCCGGCAACCTGATTGCCGTATGGGTTGTAATAGCTGTCCTTGTCGACGTAGACCGGATAGTTTGCCTGCGAGGTCGAGGTCAGCGGGTAGCCGGCGATCTGCTGGTTCGACTTGCGCTGCGAGTACATCGCGGTGGTCTTGAAGCGCATATCTTTCGGCAGCGCGACTTCGCCCTTGACGAACAGGGTGTCCAGCTTGCTCGGGATGAGCAGGTCCATGTCTTGCGACGAATTGTACTTGTCTTCTTGAATATTGTTCGAGAAGTTGTGGTAGTTCGCCGGGTTGCGCGAATCCGCGCCGACGCCCACGCCGTCATAGGTGCCGGTATGGTTCAGGACGCGGTTGAAGCCGTTCGGACCGGTGGTCAGCGTGCCGCCATTGGCCGGGTTGACCGCGGTGATACGGCCCCATGGGCCAGCGCCCAAGCCGTCGAATGCGTGCTGCGGACCACGGCCGAACGCGGTGATCGCGCGGGCCTGGGTGTCCACACGGCCCGATTCGGTGTGCGACAGGCCGAACATCAGCGAAGCTTTTTCATCGCCGGCGCCGTAGCTCAGCGAGAAGTCCTTGTTCTTGCCGTCGTTCTTTTCGTTCTGGCCGGTGTACAGGGACAGCTGGCCGCCCTGCATGTTCTTCTTCAGGATGATGTTAACCACGCCTGCGATCGCGTCCGAGCCGTAGATCGACGAAGCGCCATCCTTCAGGATTTCCATGCGCTCGATCATTGCCGACGGGATGGTCGACAGGTCGGTGAAGCCGTCGACCGACTGGGTCCAGCGCTTGCCGTCCACCAGGACCAGCAGGCGGTTCGAGCCCAGGTTACGCAGGCTGACGTACTGGCCGCCGATTTCGCTGTTCGAAGTCAGCGAGCCCGAGCGGGAGAAGTCAGGTGCGCCTGCCGACGACAGGTTGTTCAGGATGTCGCCGACGGTGACCAGACCGGTGCGCTGAATCTGCTCCTGGTTCATGATCTGAATTGGCTGTGCGGTTTCCAGGTCGACTTGGCGGATACGGGAACCGGTCACTTCGACGCGCTGCAGGTTTTGCTGCTGCGAAGTTTCCTGTGCGACCGCTGCGGTCATGCCGAGGGTCATGCCGCCGAGGCAGATCGCGCGGACCGACCGGGACAAGAGTGTTTCCATCATGTTGCAAACTCCTAGGGGTGAAAACGCGGCGGCACCATGGGAAGGGCACTGCCACCGAAAATGTCGCGAAGCGACTACCTGAAAAACGCCAACTTATTGGTTTAACGAGTTTTCAAGTCAGCAATAAAAACATTCGCGGCGCATCACTGTCAATGCATATACGCATGTATGACAAATGTGTTGCAGAAATGTGTATTTACCCGTTGGCAATGTTGCAAGTAATTGACTATGCAGTCAATAATTGATCTAAATTTGGCAATGCGAAAAAAAACCCGCCCGGCTTGCGCCGGACGGGTTTTTTGCGCAATTAAATTGCTTGAAACTTGAAGCTTAGAACGCCTGGTTGTAGCGCACGTAGAAGAAGCGGTCGATCGGCAGTTCAGGCGACACCGACGACGACGACGAGTTGCCGCCAGTTGCCGAACCTGCGCTGTAGTTGATTTCAGGCTTCTTGTCGAAGACATTGTTCGCGCCGAACAGGAGCTTCGCGTTCCACGGCAGCGCATAGCCGACCGACATGTCGCCGTACCACATCTCGCCATGACGGTTGTAGCCGGTGCCCCAGCTGGCCGACGCGGTTGGATCCGAGCAGTAGATGGCCTGGGTCGCCGAGTAGCAGCGGTTCTTCTGGCTGCTGTAGAAGCGGGCGGTGAAGGTGGCGCTCCAGTTGCCCATGCTCCAGTCCAGCGAAGTGTTCGACTTCACGCGGAAGATGTCGTACTCGCCGGCGTATTCGACCCATTCGGTGTCCAGGGTCGACTGCTGCTTGTACGAATCGGTGTACGTCGATTCGCTGCGGATGCTGAACTGGCCGAAGCGGGTGCGTGGCAGGCGGTAGTTGATCGCCACGTCGACGCCTTCGGTCTCGACCTTGCCGCGGTTGGTGTTACCGATTTGCAGGTCGACCACCTGGCCGGTCGTGTCACGCTTGATCAGCGAGCAGAAGTTCGACACGTTGTTGACGTAGCACTCTTCCAGGGTGTTGGTCGCCGACACGCCGGTGATCAGGTTCTCGATGCGGATGTTGAACCAGTCCACGGACATCGACAGGCCAGGCACGGCCGACGGGCTGATGACCAGGCCCAGGGTACGGGTCTTGGCCGATTCCGGCTCCAGGAAGGCATTGCCGGCGCCGGTGGTGAACGGGAACGGCGTCTGGGCGCCGGTTGCGCCGACGTCGGCGCCGGTCTGGTTCTTCTGGCGGAAGCCGGCCGGCACGCCGGCGGCCGCGCAGCGGGACGCGACGGTCGGGTTGCGCGCCGCTTCGCCGTGCAGGCTGTCGCACACGTCCAGGTAGCTGGCGAAGGTCTGCGAGCCGCCGCCGAAGGTGTCGCCCAGGGTCGGCGAGCGGAAGCCTTCGGCATAGGTACCGCGGGTCAGCACGTCGCGCACCGGTTTCCACATGAAGCTGAACTTGCTGTTGGTGGTCGAGCCGAAGTTCGAGTAGTCCGAGTAGCGGGTCGCCGCATTCAGGCTCAGCAGTTCAGCGAACGGCACGCCTTTCAGCAGCGGCACGTTGGCTTCCAGATAGGCTTCGCGCACGGTGTAGCGGCCGTAGGTCGCGTTGCCGGCCAGGCTGGACGAGTAGCCGGACTGCTCGAACTGGCCTGGAACGTCCTGGCCGCGCACTTCACGGTACTCGAAACCGCCCGCGACGCCCACGCCGCCGGCCGGCAGCTGGAACAGTTCGCCGGTCAGGTCGGCGGT
This sequence comes from Massilia sp. CFBP9026, assembly GCF_034045165.1. Taxonomy (NCBI): domain Bacteria; kingdom Pseudomonadati; phylum Pseudomonadota; class Betaproteobacteria; order Burkholderiales; family Oxalobacteraceae; genus Massilia; species Massilia sp. CFBP9026. The sequence goes on along the minus strand of NZ_JAXCWH010000004.1, from coordinate 57,590 downwards.
GGCGCTGTTGACGGTCGAGCCGTAGGAAGCCTGCGCGGTGGACATCACGTAGGCCAGCGCTTCCGGCGTCGAGGCCGATGGGCCGCCCAGGATGTTGAACGGCACGCAGGCGGCCAGGCCGATCGGCGCGTCCGGGGTGCCGCATTGCACGACGCCCGAGGCGTTCATGAACGATGGACCCAGGGCTTTCTTCAGGTTCAGCAGGTTCAGGTCGCCGTAGCCGCGCACCGCGCCGTCGACCTTGCTGTGGTTGTAGCCGACGCTCCAGTTCCACGGATTGTTGGCGATGGCGAATTCGCCTTCCAACGTCGCGTCGATGTGCAGGGTGCGGTTGTTATTGTCGGTCACGCGCGGCACGTCGATGGTGCGGCGGTAGAAGAACAGGTCCTGGCCGTTGCCGGCGCCGGCGACCGAGTTGCCGTACGGGTTGTAGTAGCTGCCCTTGTCGACATAGACCGGGTAGGCCGCCTGCGAGGTCGAGCTCAGCGGATAACCGGCGACGCTACGCGACGACTGGCGGTCGGCATACATCGCGGTGGTCTTGAAGTTCATATTCCACGGCAACGCCACTTCGCCCTTGACGAAGATCGAGGTCAGCTTGCTCGGCGTCAGGAAGTGCATCTGGCTCGTCGAGTTGAACAGGTCGTTCACGCCATTCGCGAACGTGTGGTAGTTGTTCGGATCGCGGGAATCGGCGCCGACGCCATCGCCCAGCGGACCGCCGGTGTGGTTCAGGACGCGGTCGAAGCCGGTCGGGCCGCCGGTCGCGCTGACCTGGCGGATGCGGCCCCATGGGCCGGTTCCCAGGCCGATGTTCGCGCGCTCAGGGCCGTTGGTGCTGGCGGTGATGTCGCGGGTCTTGGCCCAGACCGGACCCTGGTCGGTATGGGTCAGGCCGAACAGCAGCGAAGCCTTGTCGTCGCCGGCGCCGTAGGAGATCGAGTAATCCTTGGTCTTGCCGTCATTCTTTTCGTTCTGGCCGTGGTAGATGCTGGCCTGGCCGCCCTGCATGGATTTCTTCAGGATGATGTTGACCACGCCCGAGATCGCGTCCGAACCGTAGATCGACGAGGCGCCGTCCTTCAGGATCTCGACGCGTTCGATCAGTGCCGACGGGATGGTCGACATGTCGGTATAGCCGTTGACCGACTGGCTCCAGCGCTTGCCGTCGACCAGCACCAGCAGGCGTTGCGAACCGAGGTTGCGCATGTCGAGGAACTGACCGCCCTGTTCGCGACCTGCACCGAGTGCCGTGCCCTTGCTGAACGCCGGAACGCCCGCCGAGGACATACTGTTGATGATGTCACCGACGGTGACCAGGCCGCTCTTCTGGATCTGTTCCTGGCTCATCACCTGGACCGGCTGTGCGGTCTCGAGGTCGACCTGGCGAATGCGGGAACCGGTCACTTCGACGCGCTGCAGTGCTTCCTGCGCGATGGCGCTCATTGCCGGCAGCGCGAGCGCCACGGCCAATGCGATCTTCGTTCGTTGTTGCATGTGCTCTCCATCCTGCGTTCCACGGGTGTGAAACGGCTTTTTATGATTAATAGGTGCAACCCGTGCGCATGCGGACGCCCCGTGGATAACGGGGTTTCCGTCGTGCATACACATCTATATAAAACCATTCCGTGTTGATCAGTGTCAACGCGTTGAAGGCTGGAATTAGGGGCAAAAACAACAGTTATCAAAAAGAAATTAAATGACCAAAAAGTCAGGAAATTCAATGGCTTAACGATGGTGCAAAAAAGGTGTACTGACGTGTAGATTCGGTGCGCGGAGAGCGCACACGCACCGGAGCGGTGCGTGCGCGAAATGGGATGTGGAGAGGAAGGAAGAGTTGCTGATCAGTCGCCGAAACAGGCCTGCCACAGCGCCCGTACGCTGTCGGGGTGGGCGCCCACCAGGCCGGATTCGACCCGGGTCTTGTCCTGGCCCTGCAGCCGCACGCTGTGCTGCAGCTTGCGCATGGCGCGGTAGGCGTCGGCGACCTCGGCCGCCAGGCCGGCGTCGATCAGGCCCAGTTCGCCGCACACGCGCAGCAGGGCGATATTGCCGGCGTTGGCCGTCAGCTGCGGGTAGCGCGCGGCGTGGCGCAGCACCAGGTATTGCACGATGAACTCGATGTCGATCATGCCGCCCGCGTCGTGCTTGAGGTCGAACTGCTCGCTGCGGTTGACGTTGGCGTCGCGCATGCGCTGGCGCATGTGCACCACTTCTTCCCTGAGCTGGGCCTCTTGCGCAGCGCGGTCCTTGCGCAGCACCTGCTCGCGGATCGCCTCGAAGCGCGCGCCGATGGCGGGCTCGCCCGCGCAGAAGCGGGCCCGCGTCAAGGCCTGGTGTTCCCACAGCCAGGCGGCATCGTTCTGGTAGCGCTCGAAGGCGGCCACGGACGAGACCAGCATGCCGCTGGCGCCGTCCGGCCGCAGGGCGATGTCGACGTCGAACAGGATGCCGGCCGCGGTATGGGCCGTCATCCAGGTGATGAAGCGCTGGGCCAGGCGCGCGTACAGGGGCGGGGCGTCCTGGTCCTCGTCGTCGTACAGGAAGATCACGTCGAGATCCGACACATAGCCCAGCTCCTTGCCGCCCAGCTTGCCGTAGGCGATGACGGCGAACGCCGGTTCCTCGCGGTGGCGGCCATTGACCGCGCGCCAGGCATGCTTGACCACGGCGCCGACGATCATGTCGGCCAGGGCCGACAGGTGGTCGGCCAGGTGTTCCACCGACAGCTCGCCGGCCAGGTCCAGGGCAAGCAGGCGGAACAGCTGCGCATGGTGGGCTTCGCGCAGGATGTCGAGCTGGCGCTCGGTGTCGCCGGCCGCTTCGCCCAGGTGCTCGTCGAGCAGCGCGGCCAGCTGGCCGAGGTCGCCGGCGCCGGCATTGCGGTCGTCCAGCAGTTCGTCGAGCAGGATCGGGTGCTGGGTGAGGAAGGTGGCGGCCCAGCCGCTGGCATTGATCATCCTGATCACGCGCTCGAGCGTGTGCGGGTATTCGGTCAGCAGCGACAGGTAGGCCGAGCGGCGCGCGATCGCCTCGAACAGGTCGAGCAGGCGGCCCAGGGTGGCGGCCTGGCTGCCGATCCCGGCCTCGACCACCACGGTGGTCACCAGGGGGAGGGAGGCTTCCACTAACGCTTGAAGCCTTACTCGGCTGGCGTCCGGCAGGTTCGACAGGCGCGGCCCCTGCAGGGTGGCGGCCAGGCGGCTGGCGGCGGTGCGGGCGTCGTCGAAGCCGAGCGCGGCCAGGCGGGCGGCGAGCGCGTCTATATTGTCCAGTTCGTCGGCCAGGGCCGGGGCGTCCGGCTTGTCGTCCGGTTTTTCCTTGTCGGCGAAGATGGCGTCGAACTGCTGGGCCACATAGCTGCGCTGCGCGTCCAGTTCGTGCAGCAGGGTGGCTTCGTCCGCGCAGCCCATCATGCGCGCCACCGCCAGCCGGTCGTCCGGATTGGCCGGCAGGGTGTGGGTCTGGGCGTCTTCCAGGTATTGCACGCGGTGCTCGAGGTTGCGCAGGAACACATAGGCCTGCAGCAGGCGCTCGACCGTCTCGGCCGGCAGCAGCTCGCGCTCGGCCAGCAGCAGCAGGGTCTTGCGGGTGGAGCGCTCGCGCAGGGCCGGATCGCGCCCGCCGCGGATCAGCTGGAACACCTGGGCCAGGAACTCGATCTCGCGGATGCCGCCGCGCCCCAGCTTGACGTTGTGGCTGCGCTCGGGATGCAGGCGCTCCTGGCGCTTCACCTCGGCCCGGATCTGGGCGTGCATATTGCGGATCGCGTCGATCACGCCGAAGTCGAGGTAGCGCCGGAACACGAAGGGCCGCACGATGGCGTCGAGCGCCGCGATGTCGTCGGGCGTGCCGGTGACGGCGCGCGCCTTGACCCAGGCATAGCGCTCCCATTCGCGGCCCTGGACGATCAGGTATTCCTCGACCATCCCCAGGCTAGCCGCCAGCGGGCCGGATTTGCCGTTGGGACGCAGCGCCATGTCGACCCGGAACGTGAAGCCGTCCTCGATCACCTCGGACAGGGCCGCGTTCAGGCGCCGCCCGAGGCGCACGAAGAACTCGTGGTTCGACAACTGCCGCTGGCCGGGGCCGGCCGCGGTCTCGCCGTCTTCCGGATAGACGAAGATCAGGTCGATGTCCGACGAGACATTGAGTTCGCCGCCGCCCTGCTTGCCCATGGCCAGCACCATCAGGTGCTGGGGACGGCCGGATTCCTCGCCCATCGGCATGCCGTGGCTGGCCACCAGCTCGTCGGTGAGGGCGGCGACGTGGGTCTGGATCGCGAAGTCGGCGAACGCCGTCATGGCCGTGACCACCTCGTCGAGGTCGGCCTGGCCGCCCAGGTCGCGCGCCACGATGGTCGAGACCAGCAGGTTGCGCACGCGGCGCATGGCCCGTTCCAGCGGCAGCCCCTTGCCCAGTTCGCGCTCCAATAGCGCGCGGAAATCGGCGCCGCCCAGCGATAATGATGACAATGCGGCCAGTTGGGCGGCCCGCTCCGGCGCGGCATCGAGCCAGCGCTGGACGAAACGTGAAGCGCAGGCGGGGGAAGCTGTGGTCATCGTCGATCCTGGTAGATGAGGGCGGTTTAAGGTGCTGGTCATTTGCGATGCGGTAGAATGGCCCGCTTCATGGGCATGGCAGGGGCAAGGGATGAGCTGCTGGCCATGGCCAGGCCATCGCCGCCTGGGGTTGCACCGATGGTAAGGTAGACGCCGCGACTGTTGCAAGCGACCTGTTTTATTAAAGAGTTATATTTACGGCGAGCCTTTGTTATTAGCACCTTGATGCACAACCCGGATCCGCAGGCGCCCACTGCGGCATCACCGCTCGCCGTGCGCTGGCGGCGGCTGCGTTCGGCCTACCGCATGGCCAATCTGGCCTCGCACCACGTGCTCGGCTTCACCATCAAGCTCGTGCTGCTGGTGTATTTCGCGCTCGCCGTGCTGTTCCTGGTGCTGCGCTACGCCATCCTCCCGAACATCGACTTATATAAAGGCGACATCGAGCGCATGGCCGGCAATGCCCTCGGCAGCCGGGTCACGATCGCGCGCCTGGCCGCGTCCTGGCACGGCATGCGGCCGGCCCTGGCGCTCTCCGAGGTGCGCCTGCACGACCGCGACGGGCGCCAGGTGCTGGCGCTGCCGCAGGTCGATGCGACCCTGGGCTGGTGGAGCGTGGCCGCCTTCGAGCCGCGCTTCGCCTCGCTCGAGATCAAGGGGCCGCGGCTGGCGGTGCGGCGCGGCCTGGACGGCGTGATCGAGGTCGCCGGCGTCCGGCTCGACCCCAACCAGGCCGACGGCGGCGGCGGCGCCGACTGGCTGCTGCGCCAGCGCGAGATCGTGATCCGCGACGGCCGGGTCGACTGGACCGACGAATTGCGCGGCACGCCGCCGCTGGCGCTGGAAGGCGTGACGCTGGCGCTGCTCAATCGCTGGGGCACCCACCATTTCGCGCTGCAGGCCACGCCGCCGCGCGCGCTGGGCAGCCCGATCGACGTGCGCGCCCAGTTCCGCCACCGCTTCGGCGAACGGCCGTCGGACGTGCTGCGCTGGAAGGGCGAGCTGTACGCCGACCTGCGCGACGTCGACCTCGGCGCCTGGAAGCGCTTCGTCGACTATCCGATCCAGCTCGAGCGCGGCCGCGGTTCGCTGCGCGCCTGGCTCAGCTTCGACCAGGCGCGCCTGGCCGGCTTCACCGCCGACCTGGCCCTGGCCGGGGTCAATGCGCGGCTCGGCAAGGACATCGCGCCGCTGCAGTTGGCGCGGGTCAGCGGCCGCCTGTCGGCGCGCGAGGAATTGCTGCCGAACGGGGCCGACGGCAGGCCGACCTTCGGCGCCCACGGCCACACGATCCGTCTCGATAATTTCTCGGTGGCGGTGCAGGGCGGCCGCGCGCTGGCGCCGGCCACGCTCGAAGAAACCTGGCGCCCGGCGAAGAATGGCCAGCCCGAACGCGGCGCCCTGCGCGCGCGCGGGCTCGACATCGGCGCGCTGGCGGCGCTGGCCCAGTACCTGCCGGTCACGCCGGTGCAGCGCCAGCTGCTGGCCGACTATGCGCCACGCGGCATGCTGAGCGACGTCAGCGCCGAATGGGATGGGCGCTACCCGAACGTGAGCGGCTGGCGCATCCGCGGCGACGTCGCCGACCTGGCGGTCAATGCCGTGGCCGCGCGCCCGGCGAGAAACGCCCAGGGCGGCGTGCCGGCGCTGCCGGCGCGGCCCGCTACGCCCGGCTTCGAGCACCTGAGCGGCCACATCGATGCGAACGAGCGCGGCGGCAACGTAGCGCTGGACTCGCAGGGGCTGGCGCTGTTCATGCCGGCCTGGTTCGCCGAGCCGCGCATGGCCTTCGACCGGCTGGCGGTCAAGGCCGGCTGGACGCTCGAGCCAGGCAAGCAGTTGCAAGTCGAGGTCGACGACCTGAGCTTCCGCCAGGGCGGATTCAGCGGCGAGATCTCGGGCCGCCACGTGCTGCCGCTCGAGCCCGGCCACGGCCCCGGCAGCGCCGATTTCAGCGGCAGCCTGGACGGCTTCGCGATCGACCAGATCGGACGTTATCTGCCGCTGGCCACCCCGCACAGCCTGCACGACTGGCTGGTCGGCGCCCTGCAGGGCGGACGCCTGCGTGACGCCAGCCTGCGCCTGCGCGGCGACCTGGCGCACTTCCCGTTTTATGCCGCCAACGCCGCCGAGCGCGCGCGCGGCGAATTCAATGTGAGCGGCCGGCTCGAAGGGGCGCGCCTCGAATACGCCCCCGGCCACCGCCATCCGGACGGCACGCCGCTGTGGCCGCTGGCCGAGGCGATCGACGGCAGCATCGCGTTCGACCGGGCGCGCATGGAAATCCACGGCAAAACCCTGCGCACCCTGGGCGTGGCGCTGTCGAACGTCAAGGCGGTGATCCCCGACCTCGGCGCCCACGAGAACATGATGCTCGAGATCGACGGCCAGGGCGCCGGGCCGCTGCAGGAATTCCTGCGCTATGTGGCGGTGACGCCGGTGCTGGACTGGATCGGCCACTTCACCGAAGACACGCGCGGCAGCGGCAACGCCAGGCTCGGCCTGAAATTGCGCATGCCGCTGTCGCATCTGCATGACACCAAGGTGCAGGGCAGCCTGCAGTTGCAGAACAACGACGTCAGCCTGTTCCCCGAACTGCCGACGCTGCAGGCGGCCCAGGGCCGGATCGATTTCCACGATCACGGCTTCGGCCTGGAGGCGATCCGCGCCAACTTCCTGGGCGAGCCGGTCTCGGTGGCCGGCGGCACCCAGCGCGACGGCAGCACCCGGGTGCTGCTCGACGGCGTGCTGTCGGCCGAGGGCATGCGCCGCACCGCGCCGGCGCCGGCGCTGGGGCGCCTGGCCGAGCGCCTGTCGGGCAGCACCCACTACACCGGCTCGATCGTGGTGCGCGAAGGCCGGCGCACGATCGCCATCGATTCCAGCCTGGCGGGCCTGGGCGTCGAACTGCCGCACCCGCTGAACAAGGTTGCGGACGCCAGCCTGCCGCTCAGCTTCGTGCTGGAAGGCGCGCCGACCATGGCCGGCCTGGCGCGCGACGAGATCCGCGTCGGCGTCGGCCCCAACCTGGCGGCGCGCTACCTGCGCGAGAAGCAGGGCAAGGGCCCGTGGCGGGTGACCCAGGGCGGCATCGGCGTGAACGTGCCGGCGCCGCTGCCCGACGAAGGCATGATGGTCCATGTCGACTCGAAGGTGCTCAATATCGACCACTGGCTGGCGGCCGGGCGCGCCATCGCCGGCGAGGACGCGGCGGCCGGCGCCGCATTACCGGCACCGGGCGCGATGGCCGGGCCGGCGACGGCCGCCGCCAACGGCGCCGACTTCACCCAGTACATCCTGCCGACCGTGCTGGCCGGACGCATCAACGAGCTGACCATCGGCGAACGGCGCGTGGCCGACGTGGTGGTCGGCGCCACCCACACGGGCGACACCTGGCAGGCCAACCTGCATTCGCGCCAGGCCAGCGGCTACCTTACCTGGACCGAGACCAGGAGCGGTCTGGGCAAGGTCACGGCGCGCCTGGCCTCGCTCACGATTCCCGAATCGGCCGAGGCCGAGGTCAAGGACTTGCTGGAGTCGAACCGCGGCGCCAGCGCCACCATCCCGTCGCTCGACATCGTGGCCGAGCAGTTCGAACTGTTCGACAAGCGCCTCGGCCGGCTGGAACTGCGCGCCAGCAATGTGCGCGCGCTGGCGGGCCGCGAATGGCGCATCGACCGCGTCCTGCTCGCCAATCCGGATGGCCAGCTGAAAGCGAATGGCCGCTGGCTGACCAAGGATGGCAAGAGCAATACCAGCCTGAATTTCGCGCTCCACATGGACGACGCCGGCAAGCTGCTCGACCGCCTGGGCTTCCCCGGCACCATCGGGCGCGGCAACGGCACCCTAAGCGGCGATATCTCGTGGGCCGGCCTGCCGTATGCGATGGACATCCCGAGCCTGTCGGGCCAGATCGAGATGAACGTGGAATCGGGCCAGTTCCTCAAGCAGGACCCGGGCGCCGCCAAGCTGCTGGGCGTGCTCAGCCTGCAAGCGCTGCCGCGCCTGCTCAAGCTCGATTTCCACGACGTGTTCTCGGAAGGCCTGGCGTTCGACGGCATCAGCGCCAACGCCATGATCCAGCGCGGGGTGGTGCGCACCGACAACCTTAGAATGCATGGGGTGGCGGCCACCGTCCTGATGAACGGCAGCGCCGACATCGCCAATGAATCGACGAACCTGCGCGTGGTGGTGATCCCCGAGTTCAACCTGGGCACCGGACCGCTGGTGTATGGCCTGGCGGTCAACCCGGTGATCGGCCTGGGGGGCTATCTGGCCCAGCTGTTCCTGCGCGCGCCGGTGATGAAGGCGCTGACCTATGAAATGCAGGTGACGGGGCCGTGGAAGGCGCCGGTCATCACCAAAATCGATAACCCGGCGGCCGCCGCCGCTAGCCCACCAGCCAAGAAGGAGTGATATGACGACCGTAGCCGCGATCCAGATGGTTTCCACCCCCGAGGTCGGCGAGAACCTGGCCACCATGCGCCGCCTGGTGGCCGAGGCCGCGGGCCGGGGCGCCACCCTGGTGGCCTTGCCGGAATACTGGCCGATCATGGGCATGAGCGACGCCGACAAGGTCGCGCATGCGGAGCAGCCGGGCAGCGGTCCGATCCAGGACTGCATGGCGCAACTGGCGCGCGAACACGGGATCTGGCTGGTCGGCGGCACCCTGCCGATGGCCTCGCCAGAAGCCGGCAAGGTGCTCAACACCACCCTGGTCTATGACCCGCAGGGCCAGTCGATGAGCCGCTACGACAAAATCCACCTGTTCGGCTTCAACAAGGGCGCCGAATCGTATGACGAAGCGCGCACCATCGTGCCGGGCGAGACGGTGGGCGTGTTCGATGCGCCGTTCGGCCGGGTCGGCCTGTCGGTGTGCTACGACCTGCGTTTCCCCGAGCTGTACCGCGCGATGGGCGAGTGCGCCCTGATCATCGTGCCGGCCGCCTTCACCCACACCACCGGCCGCGCGCACTGGGAAGTGCTGCTGCGCGCCCGCGCGATCGAGAACCAGTGCTATGTGCTGGCCGCGGCCCAGGGCGGGCTGCACGTCAACGGCCGCCGCACCTATGGACACAGCATGCTGGTCGACCCCTGGGGCGAGGTCAAGGCGGTGCTGCCGGAAGGCGAGGGCGTGGTCAGCGGCGAACTCGATCCGGCCTACCTGGCCGGGGTGCGCGAAAGCCTGCCGGCATTGCGGCATCGCAAGATGTAAGGAATGGCATGGACGCATCGGGCATGCGTCCAGTGTGAAAGAACTGGATATGGCACAATGACCTATCCATATGAAAGACCGAACGCAAACATGACTCCATTCGAACCGAATCTTTCTTCCATCGCCGTCGCACGCGACGTGCTGTTGACGCCATTCGGCCTCGACGAAGGCAAGCTGCTGCGCGCGCTGGGAACGATGTTCACGCACAAGGTCGACTACGCCGACCTGTACTTCCAGTTCACCAAGAGCGAAGGCTGGAGCCTGGAAGAAGGCATCGTCAAGACCGGCAGCTTCTCGATCGACCAGGGCGTCGGCGTGCGCGCCATCTCGGGCGACAAGACCGCGTTTGCGTATTCCGACGAGATTTCCGAAGCGGCGCTGCTCGACGCTGCCGCCGCCACCCGCACCATCGGTCGCCAGGGCGCCGGCCGCATCAAGGTGGCCGGCAGCGCGCTCCCGACCGGCGGCCGTTCGCTGTACCTGCCCAACGATCCGCTGGCCTCGCTCGACGCCACCGCGAAAGTGAAACTGCTCGAGCGCGTCGAAAAGATGGCGCGCGCAAAAGATCCGCGCGTGGTGCAGGTGATGGCGGGCCTGGCCGGCGAATACGACGTGGTGCTGGTGGTGCGCAGCGACGGCGTGCTGGCGGCCGACATCCGTCCGCTGGTGCGCGTGTCGGTGACCGTGATCGCCGAGCAGAACGGCCGGCGCGAAGTCGGCTCCTCGGGCGGCGGTGGCCGTTTCGACTATGGCTACTTCGACGACGAAGTGCTCGACCGCTACGCCACCGAGGCCGTCAAGTCGGCCTGCGTCAACCTGGAGGCGCGTCCGGCCCCGGCTGGTCCGATGACCATCGTGCTGGGACCGGGCTGGCCCGGCGTGCTGCTGCACGAGGCGGTCGGCCACGGCCTGGAGGGCGACTTCAATCGCAAGGGCTCGTCCTCGTATGCCGGCATGATCGGCCAGCGCGTGGCGGCCAAGGGCGTGACCGTGGTCGACGACGGCACCCTGCAGGACCGCCGCGGTTCGCTGAACATCGACGACGAAGGCAACCCGACCCAGTGCACCACGCTGATCGAGGACGGCATCCTGAAAGGCTATATCCAGGACACGATGAATGCGCGCCTGATGAAGATGCCGGTCACCGGCAATGCGCGCCGCGAATCGTTCGCCCACCTGCCGATGCCGCGCATGACCAATACCTATATGCTCGGCGGCGACAAGGACCCGCAGGAAATCCTGGCCTCGGTCAAGAACGGCATCTATGCAGCCAATTTCGGCGGCGGCCAGGTCGACATCACCAACGGCAAGTTCGTGTTCTCGGCCAGCGAGGCCTATATGATCGAGGACGGCAAGATCACCTATCCGGTGAAGGGCGCGACCCTGATCGGCAACGGCCCGGACGTGATGAACCGCATCTCGATGATCGGCAACGATATGCGCCTGGATTCGGGCGTCGGCGTGTGCGGCAAGGAAGGCCAGAGCGTGCCGGTGGGCGTCGGCCAGCCGACCCTGCGCATCGATGGGGTGACGGTGGGCGGCACGGCCTGATCCGTTCTTCCTTTCTCCGATAAAGACGCCCGGCCTGATGCCGGGCGTTCTTGTTTGTGCGGGCAGCGCCAAACATTATTGTTATAAAGTTGCTCAGAATAATTCGTTTGTACTGACTTGTTGGCTTGTTAGAGTTCGTTTCCCAATAAAAACAAGCCAATCATGAAACATACCTACCTCCTGGCCGCCGCCATCGGCGCGCCGCTGCTGGCCCACGCCCAGACGGCGCCGACCTCCGCCGAGGCGCCGGCCGCCGCCGCTGCCACCACCAACGCCGCGCCGGCGTCGGTCCTCGTCACCGGCTCGCGCATCGCCCGCGCACAGCTGGACGGTCCGTCGGCGGTCACCGTCATCACTGGCGACGAGATCACGCGCCAAGGTTACAAGAACGTATTCGACGCCCTGAACAACCAGGTGCAGAACAGCGGCTTCGTGCAGGGCGCCGACTTCGGCAATACCTTCACGCCGTCGGCCAACACCATCAGCCTGCGCGGGCTGGGGCCGAACCACACGCTGGTCCTGCTCAATGGCCGGCGCCTGGCCGATTTCCCGATCGCCTACGAGGGCACGGTCAACTTCACCAACCTGGCCAATATTCCGTCGTCCATCGTCGAGCGCATCGAGATCCTGTCCGGCGGCGCCTCGGCCATCTATGGTTCGGATGCGATCGCCGGCGTCGTGAACATCATCCTCAAGAAGAAGGCCGAAGGCTTCGACGTCAACGTCAAGCTGGGCGGCACCAGCCGCGGCGGCGGCGCCGAGCGGCGCGTGCAAGTCACTGGCGGCAAGCAGTTCGACCGCCTGAGCACCGTGTTCGCGCTCGAGTACTCGGAACGCAATCCGATCGGCGCCTACCAGCGCGACTTCATGGCCGAACGCTCGGGCACGCCGACCAATATGCTGTCGCGCCGCGACGCCACCGTCGGCCGCTACATCGATCCGGGCGCGACCTGCGGACAATTGGGCGACCTGTTCGGGGGCAGCGTCGTCAACTACGCTTCGCGCACCGGTAACTACTGCGCCAGCAATAAAGTGAGTCCCACCTACTGGTCGGTGCAGACCGAGAACCAGAGCAAGAATGCCTTCGGCAGCGCCACCTATGAGCTCGACGAGAACACGACGCTGTTCGCCGACGTCCTGCTGGGCCGCAATAACACGGTCAACAATACGCGCGGCCCGTCGTGGACCTCGAATTCCCTGAACAACGGTTATTTCCTGAACCAGGGCACGGGGCACTACGAAGCCTGGACCCGTTATATTTCGCCGGAAGAGATGGGCGGCCTGTCGCGCTACAACCGCTTCTGGGAAGACGGCGCCGTCGCCGCCTCGCTCGGCGCGCGCGGCATCGTGCCCGGCACCAGCTGGAAGTGGGAAGCGGGCTACAGCGCCTCTTGGTATGAGAGCAAGGGCAAGACCCCGCGCGCACTGTCGAACATCGACAGCTTCTTCCTCGGGCCGCGCCTGGGAACGGACGCCAGCGGCGTCGCCATCTACGCGCCGGATCCGGCGCGGCTGGCGACCCGCGTGAACCCGGATGAATTCGGGACCATCACCGGCTATGCCGAAAGCGACGACGAATCCTGGACCCATACGGTATCGGCCAGCGCCAACGGCGAGGTGCTGCAACTGCCGGCCGGTCCGCTGCAACTGGCGGTGGTGGCCGAGGCCGGCCGCCAGGGCTTCACCAATGCGCCCGACGAGCGCATCAACGCCGGCTACTTCAACCTGGCGCCGAACACCGCCGTCACGGCCGGTACCCGCAATCGTTATGCGCTCGGCACCGAGGCCAGCATCCCCTTGCACAAGATCCTCACCGCGACCCTGGCCGGCCGTTACGACCGTTATGAATTCGCCGAGCGCGACAGCGGAAAGTTCACCTATGCCGGCGGACTGGAATTGCGGCCGACGCGCGAACTGCTGGTGCGCGCCAACTATGCCACCAGCTTCCGCGCGCCGGACATGAATTACATCTACAAGGCGCGCGGCACCGGCTACTACTCGTCGACCACCGACCACTACCGCTGCGGCGTGACCGGCCAGCCGCTGGCGAACTGCGAATTCGCCAGCTACTCGCCGGGCGCCGACTACGTGCAGTACGGCAGCGCCGACCTCAAGCCGGAGCAGGGCAAGTCGTATGGCGCCGGCATCGTCTGGTCGCCAAGTACGAACTTCGATGCCTCGGTCGATTACTGGGACATCAAGATCGACGACCTGGTGACCAATCTGTCGGCCGACCAGCTGCTGCGCGACGAAGCGGCCTGCCGCCTGGGCTCGCTGGACATCGGCTCTTCGCTGTGCGCAGACACGATCTCGCGCATCACGCGCTACGCGGCCAATTCGCCGGTGCGTCCGGGCGAGATCCGCGAGATCCGCGTCAATCCGATCAATGCGGCCCAGGAATCGAGCAGCGGCATCGACGTCAGCGCCCGCTATGCGCTGCGCACCACGGGATGGGGCACGTTCACCTTGCGCGGCAATTACTCGAAAACCCTGACCCGCCGCTCGAAACAGTTTGCCGGCGACACGGTGCGCGACGAACTCAATTCGCTCACCAGTTCGGATTGGCCGGACAAGCTGGCGGCCAGCCTGAACTGGAACGGCGGAGCCTGGTCGTCGACGGTGTTCGCGACCCGCTACGGCAAGATCCCGAACTCGGCGCAGACCGACTACCTGACGCCGACCACCCTGGTCAATGCCAGCGTCGTGTATCGCGTGAACGACCGCCTGACCCTGTCGGCCATCGTCAACAACCTGTTCGACCGCATCAAGCACGACACCACAGGCGGCTGGCCGAATTATGCGGTGGGCAGCTACAGCCCGGCAGGACGGACCGGGTGGGTCGAGTTGAATTATCACTTCGGGGGTTGAAGGTCCTGAATTGTTGAAGTGGGGCGGGTGCGGCTGATCGGCGTTCGTTGGACGCGTGGACGGCAGAGCCGTCCACCCTACGCGAATGTGACGTAGGGTGGACCGGGACGCGCAGTCGGGTTTCCCGTCCACTTGTTCAACCGCCGCCAGCTCAAAATGCGTATCTCGCCCCCAGCGTGAAGAAGCGCCCGATCGCGCCGTAATAGTCCAGCGGGTTGTACGACACCGCGCCATAGGTCAGCGGATCGAGCGGCGCCTGCTTGTCGAACAGGTTCTGGATCGAGCCGTAGACTTCCCAGCGCGGTTGCGGCTTCCAGCGGAACACCAGGTCGACCGTCGTGAACGAAGCCAGTTCGCAATCGCTCGGCGCATCGTCGCCGTTGGCGAAGTGGCTGGCGCAGCCTTCCGGATCGTCCTTGAAGAAGGTGTTGTCGATCGGTCCCCGGTAGTTGACGTTGGCCGACACGCGCCAGTTGGCGCGCTCCCAGGTCGCGCGCAGGTTGGCCTTGTGGTCCGGCGTGCCCATGCAGTTGCTGACGTCGCAGTTGCCGTGGCTGCCGGCGTAGTCGCGCGTGGTGCCGTCCTGTTCGGTGCGCTCCCATTTGTCGAGGTAGGTGTACTTGACGTCGAAGGTCAGGGTGCCCCAGTTGTTCGGCAGCCCGAAGCCCTGGCGCGCGTCGAGGTCGATGCCGCGCACCTCGGTCTCGGCCGAGTTCACGTATTCGGCCAGCACCGCCGTGATGGCGCCCGGGTCGCCCGGGATCGTCGGCACCGCCGTGCTCGGATCGCGCGCCACGTCGCCGGCCGCGATCGCGGCGTCGATCTGCTGCTGGTTGATCTCGTTCTTGCGCTTGATGTTCCAGAAGTCGAGAGAGAAACTGGTGCGCGGCAGCGGATCCCAGATCGCGCCGATATTCCAGCTCTTCGAGCGTTCCGGGCTCAGGTCCTGGTTGGGCGAGGTAATGACCGACACCGACGCCGGGTTGCAGGCGGTCTGCACGCCCAGCGCGCAGCGCACCGGATCGGTGGCGTTGGCGAAGGCGGCCAGGCCGCCGACGCCGTTCTCGGCCGGACTCGGCGCGCGGAAGCCCTTGGCCCAGGTGGCGCGCAACGCCAGTTCGCGCCGTGGGTTCCACTTGACGCCGACCTTCGGGGTCCAGGCGTCGCCGACGTCGGTGAAGTGGTCGTAGCGCATGGCGCCGGTCAGTTCGAGGCCCGGCAGCACCGGCGCCAGCACTTCGCCGTACAGCCCGGTCACGTTGCGCTGCCCGTCATAGGCCGAATAGCCCAGGCCGATGATGTTGCCGCGCTCGGTACCTGCGGTCGGATCCAGGCGCGCCGATTCGTGGCGGAACTCGGCGCCCAGGGCCACGCCCACCGCGCCGCCGGCCAGCTTGCCGATCTCGCGCGAGGCCTTGAAGTCGACCTGGGCGATCTCGGTCTTGGCGTCGTTCGAGATGGTCGGCGACAGGGCGGCGTACACGCCCGGAGAATTGAGGCCCGCGCTTTCGCCGATGCGCCAATAGGTGCCGGCCGGCAGGGCGCGGTAGCCGGGATTGGCCTGGGCCGCCGCCACGTTCGCGGCCGACGGGTCGAGCAGGGCGAAGGTGGCGTCGCGCTGCAGGTAGCCGCGGCGGTCGTTGTCGACCCTGCTGGTCGAATACAGCAGCGAGGTATCCCAGTCCCAGGCGCCGCTGGTGCCGCGCGCGCCGAACAGGGCGCGCAGGAAGTTCGAGGAGATGTCGGACTGGCGCGGACCGACGTCGAAGGGCAGGTAGCGCAGCCGCGCCGCCCGGCCGAAATACGGGTTGTCGGGGTGCTCGGCGCCGAGCTGGACGCCGGCATTGCTGACCGGGCCGCCGGGATAGCCGACGCTGGCCGCGATCGGGTTCGGCGTGGTGCTGGACTGGGCCAGGCTGTTGTACAGATTCAGTTCGGCATAGGCCTCGGTATTGCCCTGCAACTTGAGCGTGCCGCGGGTGTACAGCGACAGGTTTTCGCTGTCGGGCTGGATCTGGTTGTACAGGAAGGCGGAATCGACCAGGCAGCCGCCGCCCGGATCGCCCTGCGGGTGATTGGTGAAGTTGCCGCAGGCGGCGCCCGGGAAGGTGCGCGTGAAGCCGGGCCCGGCCAGGTTGCCGCGGTTGTAGTACTCCAGCGTGTCGGGGTTGCGCACATTGCCGTTGATGGCATTGCCCGACTGGTTGTTGCCGGTGATGGCGCCGGTGCCGCCGAAGCCTTCCTGGGCCGAATAGCCATAGGGCCGCAGGTCGATCTTGCCGATGTAGTCGCGGTTGCCGCGGTTGCGGTACCAGATCTCTTGCGTGTGCTTGTACTCGACGTTGACCAGCACGTTGTAGCGGTCGGTCTCGAGGTTGCCGAAGCCCCAGGCCAGGGCCAGGTTGTGCTGCTGGCCGTCGCCGGCCTCGCCGCTGCCGTACAGGGCGCGCGCGCTGGTGCCCTGGAAGTTGCGGCGCAGGATGATGTTGACCACGCCGGCGATCGCGTCCGAGCCATAGATGGCCGAGGCGCCGTCCTTGAGGATCTCGATGCGCTCGACGGCGTCGGTCGGGATCACGTTGAGGTCGGCGAACACCTTCTGGCCGTCGTCGGCCAGGCCGTAGGGCGCCATGCGGCGGCCATTGAGCAGCACCAGGGTCGAGGCCGTGCCCAGGCCGCGCAGCGAGATGCCGGAGGCGCCGGCCGCGAAGCCGCTGCCGAAGCTCATCGGCACCGAGCCCTGGTTGTCGACCGCCAGGGTCTGCAGCAGCTCGGCCACCGTGGTCTTGCCCGAGCGTTCGATGTCGGCGCGGTTGACGGTGAGCACGCTGGACGCGGTCTCGGCCTGGGCGCGGCGGATGTTCGAGCCGGTGATCTCCACGCGGGCCACGGGAGCGGCTTCCTGTGCGAGAGCAGGGTGGGGAAGGGCCAGCAGCACAGGGCCGGCGAGCGCCAGGCCGGCGGCGCCGCCGCCCGCGAACAGGCGGCGCACGGAACGGGAAAGCAGGGTTTCAGTCATGGTCCGACACTCCAGTGGATGGGAAGATTCGGATGCCGCGCGGTGGAGGGCTTGATCCTTATCGCCGATCAATTTCCTTGGCACCTCTTGGTACCTGTTTGTGTCTACAATCAACACGAGCGGCAGCCGGGCTTGAATCGACTGTTGCATCGGTAGCCGCGTCGGGAATGAGGTAGCGCAAGATGCGCGTAAGGTGACGCTCATGCGCAAGGAGGGATGTCAGTTCGCTGCAACCGATTGTTGTCTGTACAAGCGTGGGACCGGCGACAAAAGGCTTGCCAACTTTCATGCCTTGTTGTTATAGTCAATTCGACCAAACCCGGACGACACCATGCGCCACGCTTTCTTTACCCGCTTTTTTTACTTTAGCCATTCCAGCCTCAGGCGGTGGAGTAGCGGCGGGTACGCGCAGTAACAGTCCCGGCAGCATCCAGACAAACCGCCAGCGATGGCGGTTTTTTTATTTCCAGTCCTGAACAAGACCAGTACAGAACAGCACGAAAGGGAGTCCCAGCATGCCCCGCACCGACGATTTACGCATCCGTGAAATGAAGGAACTGACGCCGCCCTCGCACCTGATCCGCGAGTTCCCGGTGACCCCGCAGGCCGAGCAGACCGCGGCCGGCGCGCGCGTCGACCTGCACCGCATCCTGCACGGCCAGGACGACCGCCTGATGGTGGTGATCGGACCGTGCTCGATCCACGACCCGAAGGCCGCGCTCGAGTACGCGCGCAGGCTGGTCAAGGAGCGCCAGCGCTTTGCCGGCGAGCTCGAGATCGTGATGCGGGTCTATTTCGAGAAGCCGCGCACCACGGTCGGCTGGAAAGGCCTGATCAACGACCCGTACATGGACAACAGCTTCCGCATCAACGACGGCCTGCGCATGGCGCGCGAGCTGCTGCGCGACATCAACGAGATGGGCCTGCCGGCCGGCACCGAATTCCTCGACGTGATCAGCCCGCAGTACATCGCCGACCTGGTCAGCTGGGGCGCGATCGGCGCCCGCACCACCGAGTCGCAGGTGCACCGCGAGCTGGCTTCGGGCCTGTCGTGTCCCGTCGGTTTCAAGAACGGTACCGACGGCAATATCAAGATCGCGACCGAGGCCATCAAGGCCGCATCGCAGCCGCACCACTTCCTGTCGGTGACCAAGGGCGGCCATTCGGCCATCGTGTCGACCTCGGGCAACGAGGATTGCCACATCATCCTGCGCGGCGGCAAGACGCCGAACTACGATGCCGCCAGCGTCGAGGAGGCCTGCCGCCAGATCGCCGCGCTCGGCCTGGCCAGCCGCCTGATGATCGACGCCTCGCATGCGAACAGTTCCAAGAAGCCCGAGAACCAGGTGCCGGTGTGCGCCGACATCGCGGCCCAGATCGCGGGCGGCGACGACCGCATCGTCGGCGTGATGATCGAGTCGCACCTGGTGGCCGGACGGCAAGACCTGGTGCCGGGCAAGGAACTGACCTATGGCCAGTCGGTGACCGATGGCTGCATCGACTGGGATACCAGCGTGGGCGTGCTGGAAGGACTGGCGGCGGCGGTGCGCCAGCGCCGGCTGCGGCAAGAATGAAGCGGTAGATGCGGTAGATGCGGTCGTTCTTCCGAACGACCGCGTGAGAAATGAAGAAGGGCGCACCGAGGTGCGCCCTTCTTGTTTCTAGCCGGTGAGGATTAGAACTTGGCGGTCAGGTTCAGGAACACGTGACGGCCCATCGAGTCGAACACTTGCGGGTAGGTGTTGCCGTTACCAAAGACTTCAGCCACGACGCCCGACACCGGAGGATCCTTGTCCAGCGCGTTGTTCATGCCGCCGCGCAGCGAGAACATCTGGTTGATCTGCCAACCGGCGGTCAGGTCCAGGTAGTTGCGCGCGCCGAGACGTGCATCGGCTGCCTGGAAGGTGCCGCTCAGCAGAGGCTGGTCGCTGGTCGAGTCGAGGTCGGTGGCCTTGACGTAGCGCCAGGTCGCGCCCAGTTCCACGCCACGCCATGGGGTGCCCCACACCGCGCGCACCTTGTGACGCCATTTCGGCAGTGGGACGCCGCAGGTGGTGCCGTGCAGGCCCGCGCAGTCATACTCGCCCGAACCCGGGAAGTCTTCCTGCTTGAACTCTTTCAGGTAGGTGCCCATCAGCGACAGGTTCAGGCTGCCCCATGCGCCGAGCTTGGTGTTCCAGTTGGCGCCCAGGTCGACGCCCTTGGTCGAGCTCATGCCCAGGTTCTGGTTGGTGGCGACGATGTTGGCGCTTTCCAGGGCCCACAGGCTGCCCAGGCGGTCACGCGTGATCAGGCCGCAGAACTGCGGGTCGCCGGTTTCCAGGCACTGGGTCAGGGTGGTCGATGCCGGCAGGCCGCCGATCGTGCCGTTGACTTTCATGTCGAAGGCGTCGATGGTCAGCGAGGTGTTGCGGGTCGGGGTCAGCACCAGGCCCAGGGTGTACGAATCCGATTCTTCCGGTTCCAGGTTGGTGTTGCCACCGATGATCTGGTTGTACTGCTGGGCCGGCGAGTTCAGGATGTTGCCGTACTGGGCGGCGGTCACGCCGGTGCGTGCGCACTGTGCCAGGGTCGCGGACGGGGTGGCGCCGGCGCAAGGATCGATATCCATGCCGAACAGGGCCAGGCCGGCCGGGGTGTACAGTTCGACCACGTTGGCGGCGCGGGCGGCGCGCTGGTAGCTGAAGCGGAACTTGGCTTCTTTCACCGGAGCCCACTCGAGGCCGAAACCGTAGGAGTTGGTGTCCTGGCCAGTCGAGTAATCCGATTTGCGGTAGCTGCCGGTCAGGGTCAGCTGGTCGGCGAACGGCACGTTCTGCAGGATCGGGATGCGGGTTTCGGCGAAGTAGTCGCGCACGCTGAACTGGCCGCTCACGTTCTTGGTCGGGCCGCCCTGGCCGGCCAGGTCGCCGGATTCGAACGCCACGTCCGAGTTCAGCTCGAGCTTCTCGGTACGGTGTTCCCAACCGAACGCCACGCCCACGCCTTCGCTGCTGGTCGGGAGCTTGATGCCGTATTCGCCCAGGTCCGACGACAGGTTGATGCCCTGCACGGTCTGCGAGGTATGGCCCTTCTGGAAGCCAGGGGTCTGCAGGTAGGTCAGCGCTTCCGGGGTCACGCCGCCCAGGCTCCAGATATTGTACGGGACGCAGTTCGGGTCGACGCCGTTGAGCGTGCTGGCGCAGACCGGCTGGCCGTTGGCGCCTGGGACCACGTTCAGTGCGCGTGCGCTGCGCGAGACCGAGAAGTCGTTGAAATAGGTTTCCGAGTACAGCACCTTGCCGACCTGGGCGAAGGCGTCGTACTGCCAGTTGCCGATGTCGCCCTTGACGCCGACCACGCCGCGGTAGGAGGTGTGGCGCAGGTCGTCGCGGCGGCCGCCGCCTTCGACGTTACGGCGCAGGATGACGACGTCGGCGGTGTCGCCGGGGCCGGTCATGCCCAGCGCGCTGCGCCAGGCGTCGGACAGCAGCGGATTTTCCCAACGGATCGCGTTGGCGCCGGAAGCGTCCAGGCCGAACAGGCCGGATGGCGCGATCTGGGCCACGGTGCTGTCGTCGTGGAAGCTGGCCTCGGCGTACAGGCGGGCCTTGTCGTTGATGTCGTAGTGGGTGAACGAGCTGAAGGTATAGCGTTCCGACGGACGGCGGAAGTAGTTCAGCGGGCCGAAGTTGTAGGCGTCCTGGGCGGCCACGTAGTTGCGCACGTTGCCGGCGGCGTCGGCGACGGTTTTCAGGCCGGTGGCGGTGATGAACTGGCCAGGGAAGCTGGTGCCGGAGCCGCCGCAGTTGAAGACGTCGCCACGGGTGGCGCCACCCAGCGAGCAGGCGGTGAAATCACGCTCGGACTGCAGCAGCGCATCTTCCTTCTTGTAGCCGAAGAACA
This sequence comes from Massilia sp. CFBP9026, assembly GCF_034045165.1. NCBI lineage: Bacteria > Pseudomonadati > Pseudomonadota > Betaproteobacteria > Burkholderiales > Oxalobacteraceae > Massilia > Massilia sp. CFBP9026. The sequence continues at coordinate 36,490 of NZ_JAXCWH010000004.1, read as the reverse complement.
CGACCGCATTGCCCTTGCCGTCGGCGAAGTTGCCGCCCATGGTCAGGCTGATGTCCTTGACCTTGCCGTCGGCGCCCTTGTCGCCCGGCAGCGCGAAGTTGCGGCGGTTGGCAGCGTCGGCCACCGGGCCGCCGTTCTGGTCGTGGTTGTAGAACTGGTAGTTGGCATCGATCTGGACGCCCTGGAAGCGGTCGTCCATGATGAAGTTGACCACGCCGGCCACGGCGTCCGAGCCGTAGATGGCGCCGGCGCCGCCGGTCAGCACTTCGACGCGCTTGATCAGGCCCACCGGGATCTGGTTCAAGTCGGCCGCGGTATTGCGCGGGCTGCCGGCCGGCAGGCGACGGCCGTTGACCAGCACCAGGGTGCGGTCGGCGCCGAAGTTGCGCAGGTTGACGGTGGCGGTGCCGGACGAGCCGTTCGAGACCGAGCCACCCTGGTCGGCGAAGACCTGTGGCAGGTTGTTCAGCAGGTTCTCGACCGACCGGACACCTTCCATCTTGATGTCCTTGGCGTTGACCACGGTCACCGGGCTGACGCTTTCCAGGTTGGCGGTCGCGATGCGCGAGCCGGTCACTTCCACACGTTGGAGCGATTCGGCGGCAGGCGCCGTTTCCTGGGCGTACGCCGTCGTGCAGGCGACGGCCAGGCCGCCGGCACAGATCAGGCGCACCGATCGAGATAACACAGTTTCAACCATCATAGTCAGTCTTCCCCGTAAGACCTGGCAGCGGGTCACGCTGCCAGTAAAGTCAGTGAATCGCCGCGTGATATGGACGCGACATGTTTTTACTACTTGGCAATAAAAACATTTACGGGTAGATAGTGTCAATCAGCAAAGTATGCACACATCCAAAATACAACTACTTGATAACTTGTCTTTACAATTTATTTCGTTGGTGCTAGTCACATAGAAGTCACAAAACTCGAAACGTGAAATATCATGCGGAAAATAAAGTTTGAAATGAAATTTAGTTCGATCAAACTATATTTTATTGGTATGAAATTGCTTTAAATGCGATCTGCATGTTTGGCGGGCAGCGCAAGCTTCTTATACGAATCAGTGATAGTCATGTCATTACTTAGCAATAACTTGGAGTGATCGAGGCATAAGATTGCGCGTCTGTTGGCGCGTACAGATATGCGCTATCGTGTCGTTTTGGCCACCGTGGATTTCGCTTGGTGGCAAACCCTGGAGGCGGGCCATTCGCCCAATCCGCAAATTCGGGAGTGCGATGCTCGCTTATGTCTTGCGCCGCTTGTGGCAGATGCTGCCGACGATGGCCGGTGTCGTGCTGCTGGTGTTTTTCTTGTTCAACTGGGTCGGCGGCGATCCGGCCTACCTGCTGGCGGGCAAGATGGCCGACGCGGGCGCGATCGAGAACATCCGGCGCCAGCTCGGCACCGACCAGCCTTATACCGTGCAGCTGTGGATCTTCGTCAAGCAGATCCTGACCTTCGACTTCGGCAATGCCTGGAGCACGGGCGAGCCGGTATCGCACATCATCGCCAGCCGCCTGGGGCCGTCGCTCACGGTCCTGATTCCGCTCACCGTGCTGGAAACCGTATTCGGCATCGCGCTGGCGCTGGCGATCGCCTTCGTGCGCGGCTCGCTGACCGACCGCGCCGTGATGGTCGCCTGCACGGTCGGGATGTCGATCTCGATCCTGGTCTACATCATCGTGTTCCAGTACGTGTTTGCCTACCAGTTGGGGCTGTTTCCGGTCCAGGGCTGGGGCAATAGCCTGGGCGAGAACCTGCTGCGCTATGCGCTGCTGCCGATCATCATCGGCCTGGCGGTGTCGATCGCGCCGACCCTGCGCCTGTACCGCAGCTTCGTGCTCGACGAAGCAGGGCAGGACTATGTGCGCACCGCGCGCGCCAAGGGCCTGTCGGAGGGCCGGATCGTCTGGGTCCACGTGCTGCGCAATGCCGCGATCCCGATCATCACCCACGTGATGGCCAACCTGCCGGCGCTGCTGATCGGCGCCTTCCTGCTCGAACGCTTCTTCGGCATTCCCGGCATCGGCCGCGAAGTGATCCTGGCCGTCGAACGCAGCGACTTCCCGGTGATCAAGGCGATCACGGTCTATGTGGCCGTCGCGACCATGGTGTTCAACCTGCTGGCCGACCTGCTGTACCAGGCGGTCGATCCGCGCGTGCAGCTCAAATGACGATGACGACCATGCAAACGCATTCGCCTGGCCTGTGGGCGCTCGCCTGGCGGCGCCTGTGCGCCGATCGCGTCGGGATGGCGGCGCTGGCCGTCGTCGCCGGCTTCCTGCTGCTGGTGCTGTTGTCCGCCACGGGCATGCTGGCCAGCGATTGGGAAGACGAGGTGGCGGTCAACTATGCGCCGCCAACGTTTGTTGGCGCCGATGCCACTGCGCGCGCGCTGGCCCAGGCCCAGCTGCCGCGCGCCACGCCGCCGAACGCCTTCGATCCGCTGGCTGCCGAGCTGGCCGAGCTCGAGGCGCAGGTGGCGCAGACCCATCCGCCTGTAGAAAAGCGCACGACCCTGCCGTTCGGCGCCGACAAATGGGGCCACGACATCGTCAAGAAGACCGTCAAGGGCGGCGAGACCTCGATCGTGGTGGGCCTGGTGGCGGCCCTGCTGGCGGTGGCGCTGGGCACCCTGTTCGGCGCCGTCTCGGGCTTTTATGGCGGCTGGGTCGACGACCTGTTCAACTGGTTCTACAGCATCTTCACGGCGATCCCGGCGATCCTCATGATCCTGACCGTGGCCGCCGTGCTCCAGCAAAAAGGCGTGGCCACCATCGTGCTGATCCTCGGCCTGACCGGCTGGACCGGGCCGTATCGCCTGATGCGCGCCGAATACATCAAGCACGGCGCGCGCGAATACGTGATGGCGGCCGATGCCATCGGCGCTTCCGCCTGGCAGCGCATGTTCGGCCACATCTTGCCCAATGTCTCGCACGTGGCGCTGGTGCAGATGTCGATCCTGGTGGTGGGTTTCATCAAGGCCGAGGTGATCCTGTCCTTCCTGGGCTTCGGCGTGCCGGTCGGCACCGTCTCCTGGGGCAGCATGCTCAACGAGGCGCAAAATGAACTGATCCTCGGCAAATGGTGGCAGTTGGCCGCCGCCGCCGGCGCCATGGCGCTGCTGGTGACGAGCTTCTCGCTGTTCGCCGATGCCCTGCGCGACGCACTGGACCCCAAGATCAAATGACCCTCACTATGACCCAGGAACCGTTGCTGCAAGTGCGAGACCTGCGCATTGCCTTTCGTACCGACAAGCACAACACCTTCGAGGCCCTGAAAGGCATCTCGTTCGACGTGCCGACGACCGGCACGGTGGCGCTGGTGGGCGAGTCGGGCAGCGGCAAGTCTGTCAGCTCGCTGGCCGTGATGGGCCTGCTGCCGGCGCAGACAACCGTCATCGATCCCGCTTCCAGCATCCGCTTCGCCGGCCGCGAACTGCTCGGCCTGCCCCTGCGCGAACAGCGCGCCTTGTGCGGCAAGGACATCGCGATGATCTTCCAGGAGCCGATGTCCTCGCTCAATCCGGTGTTCACGGTCGGCTTCCAGATCGGCGAAGTCCTGCGCCTGCACATGGGCATGACGAAGCGCGCGGCGCGGGCGCGCACCCTGGAGCTGCTGCATGAGGTCGGCATTCCCGATCCCGAGCGCAAGATCGACGCCTACCCGACCCAGATGTCGGGCGGCCAGCAGCAGCGGGTGATGATCGCGATGGCGATCGCCTGCGAGCCGCGCCTCCTGATCGCCGACGAGCCGACCACGGCGCTGGACGTGACGATCCAGAAGCAGATCATGGACCTGATCGCGCGCCTGCAGCGCGAGCGCCGCATGGCGGTGCTGTTCATCACCCACGACCTGGGGCTGGTGGGCGAGATCGCCGACCGCGTGATCGTGATGCGCCACGGCGAGGTGCGCGAGGAGGGCGAAGCCAGCCAGGTGTTCGGCGCCCCGGCCGACGCATATACCAAGGCCTTGCTGCATTGCCGGCCGTCGCTCGATGCGCGGCCGCTGCGTTTGCCGGTGATCGACGATTACCTGAGCGGTCGCATCGAGCCGGATCGGGCGCCGGCGCAGCGCGTGCGCGGCACGGCGCCGGACGACCAGCCGGTGCTGGTGGTCAATAAGCTGGCCAAGAGCTTCTGGCTGCGCGAAGGCCTGTTCGGCAAGCGCGAATTCAAGGCGGTCAAGGACGTTTCGTTCACCCTGGGCCGCGGCAAGACCCTGGGCGTGGTGGGCGAGTCGGGCTCGGGCAAGACCACGGTGGGCCTGACGCTGCTGCGCCTGCACCGCGCGAGCGGTGGATCGGCGCTGTTCGAGGGGCGCGACCTGCTGGCCATGTCCGACCGCGAATATCAAGCCTATAAACGCCGGATCCAGATCATCTTCCAGAATCCCTATGCTTCGCTCAATCCGCGTTTCACGGTGGGCCAGATATTGCTGGAACCGATGCGCATCCATGGCATCGGCGCGGGCGAGATGGAGCGCACAGCACTGGCGCGCCAGTTGCTGGGACGGGTGGGCCTGCCGGACGCCGCCTATGGCCGCTATCCGCACGAGTTCTCGGGCGGCCAGCGCCAGCGCATCGCGATCGCGCGCTGCCTGACCATGCGGCCCGAGATCCTGGTGTGCGACGAATCGGTGTCGGCGCTCGACGTCTCGGTCCAGGCCCAGGTGCTGAACCTGCTGCAAGACCTGCAGGACGAATACGGCATGAGCTATATCTTCATCTCGCACGACCTGTCGGTGGTCAAGTACATCTCGGACCAGGTGATGGTGATGCACCACGGCAGCGTGGTCGAGATGGCCGATTCCGACACGCTGTACCGCGACCCGCAGCACCCCTACACGCGCTCGCTGCTGGCGGCGATTCCGCGCGGTGTCTTGTAGAATTCGCTCATCCGTCCCCGGCGTTGCGCTTACGCCAAAGGGAATAGGGGGTGTTCCTGTGCCGACCACACAATTGCGCTAATATACAAAAATGCCCCAGCTAGCCGAACTCCTCCAAGTCTATGGCGTGCTGATCGTGTTCGGCATCGTCCTCGTCGAACAGTTCGGTCTGCCCATACCCGCCTACCCGGTCCTGATCGTGGCCGGCGCGCTCTCGGTCACCGCCGACGTGAGCTGGCAGATGGTATGGATGGCGGCCATCCTGGCCTGCCTGATCTGCGACGCCTTCTGGTTCCGCGCCGGCCGCTTCTACGGCAAGCGCATCCTGCGGCTGCTGTGCAAGATTTCGCTGTCCCCCGATTCCTGCGTCAACCAGACCGAAGACCGCTTCAGCAAGTTCGGCGTCAAGTCGCTGCTGGTGTCCAAGTTCGTCCCCGGCTTCAATACCATCGCGGCGCCGCTGTCGGGCGCCATGGGCGTCAACCCGCGCCTCTTCCTGCTGTATGCGGTGAGCGGCGCGGCGCTGTGGAGCGGCACCGGCATCCTGCTCGGCGTCTGGTTCCATAACAGCGTCGACGGCGTGCTCGATACGCTCTCGACCATGGGCAGCACGGCGCTGACGATCGTGGCCGGCCTGCTGGCCCTGTTCATCGCCTTCAAGTATGCCGAGCGGCGCCGCCACCGCTCGCGCAGTGCGATCGAGCGCATCGACATCGACGAGGTGCTGGCCCTGATCGACGCCGGCCACGATCCGGTGATCATCGATGCGCGCAGCCTGAGCGCGCAACAGATGGAAGCCGCGATCCCGGGCGCGGTGATCTTCAAGGCTTGCCAGCCCGAACACCTGATGGCCTCGCTCGACCGCGACCGCCACATTGTCGTCTATTGCAGCTGTCCGGACGACGTCACCGCCGCCGAAGTGGCGCGCCAGTTCATGGTCAACGGTTTCCACCGTGCCCGGCCGCTCAAGGGCGGGCTCGACGCCTGGAACGCCCAACGCGGCAACGATCCCGAGCTCGATCCGGCGACTTGCTGACCGGCACGCTGGCGGGCAGGTGGCGCGATTCTCTCCAACTGTCATAAAAAAGTAGTTCTACTACTTCGCGCTGATCGATGGGTGGCGTGTTTTCATCCATCCTGTTGCGGGTGGTGTACCTAAACTACAGAAAACACTTGTCTTCAGGGCAAAAAATTTAGTAAGCTTGGGCGTCTCTTAATCACGCTCCACCATGACTGCCTCCCCGCTCAGCTCATCCACCGACCGCTCCCACCGCGGCGGCGCCCGCCTGCTTGCCGATGTCGGCGGCACCAACTGCCGCTTCGTGCTGGAGCTGGGTCCGGGCCGGCTCGAGGCGGTCGAGGTGCTGCCTTGCGCCGACTATGCGACCCTGGGCGAGGCCATGCGCGCCTACCTGGGCAGCGCGGCGGTCAAGGCCTGCAGCGCGGCGCCGATTCGTCACGCCGCGATCGCCATCGCCAACCCGGTGAACGGCGACTATGTGCGCATGACCAATCATCACTGGGAATTTTCCACTGAAGCCTTGCGGCAGGAATGCGGTTTCGAGATCCTGCTGGTAGTGAATGATTTCTCGGCCCTGGCCCGTTCGCTGCCGCACCTGGGCGAGCAAAAACGCCAGGTGGGCGGCGGTACGCCGCAGCCGGACGCGGCGCTGGGCCTGCTGGGCGCCGGCACCGGCCTCGGCGTTTCCGGCCTGGTGCCGTGCGGCGACAGCTGGACCGCGCTGCGCAGCGAAGGCGGCCACGTCAGCTTCGCTCCCGTCAACGAGCAGGAAATCGCGATCCTGCAATATGCCTGGCGCGAGTTCGAGCATGTCTCGTTCGAGCGCTTCCTGTCCGGCGCCGGCGTCGAGCTCATCTACCGTGCGCTGGCCGATCGTGACGGCCGTCCCGGCGAGCGCCTCGGCGCGGCCGAGATCTCGCGCCGTGCGCTCACGGGTGAATGCGCACTGTGTGACGAGGTGCTGGAAGCCTTTTGCGGCATGCTCGGCACTGTGGCCGGCAATCTCGCCGTCACCCTCGGCGCCCAGGGCGGCGTGTACATCGGCGGCGGCATCGTGCCGCGCCTCGGGGAGCGCTTCGACCGTTCCTCGTTCCGCCGCCGCTTCGAGCAGAAGGGGCGCTTCGTCGGCTATCTGGCCGACGTGCCGACCTATGTGATCACCGCCGAGTACCCCGCATTCCTTGGCGTATCGGCGATTTTGTCGGAAAAACTGTCCGACTGACGCAAATAGGCGCGCATCGCAGCGCCGCCCCCTTGTCCGCTGCGGGGTTTTATCGGTTACAATGGCCGCCAGTTGGAAGAAACGACGTCGTCCGCTCGCGTGCCGCACTCTCGTGCAACACAAGTCGCTCCCCGGCGAAGCCCCGATCGCGGGCGTGCCTGAGAGACAGCAGAGTTTTGCCGAGTCTCGCCGAGTTCCTCGTTTCGCAATGAAGATCAACACCAGCGGCCCGTCGCGCAGGCGGGTTGCCCCTGTCGGGTTCCTTGCCCGCCATGTAATAGCTCCGGCGCTCAGCGCGCCGGGCCCACGGATTCCGGTTTCAGGCAGCAGAGCGCAGGCAAGGCCGGCGCATGGCATGCAGGCATGCGCGTCACTCGCATCGATGCTGTCCCGACCCCGATTGGCCGAATTGTTTGATTGACGACATCGCGATATGAATACTGACGAGGCCAAGAGAGTCCTCGAAACCGCCTTGCTATGCGCCCGCGAGCCGATGTCGATCCATGGCATGAAGAAACTGTTCGCCGAGGTCGACCCGCAAGGACGGCAGGTTGGCGCCGGCGTCGGCGCCGATACGATCAAAATCTTGCTGGAAGAACTGCGCCAGGACTGGGATGGGCGCGGCATCGAGATCGTCAGCCTGGCATCGGGCTGGCGCTTCCAGAGCCGTCCCGAGATGAAGCCCTATCTCGACCGCCTGTCGCCCGAAAAGCCGCCCAAGTATTCGAGGGCGACCCTGGAAACGCTGGCGATCATCGCCTACCGCCAGCCGGTCACGCGCGGCGACATCGAAGAGATCCGCGGCGTCGCGGTCAATTCGCAGACCGTCAAGATGCTGGAAGACCGCGGCTGGATCGACGTCGTCGGCCACCGCGAAGTGGTGGGGCGGCCGGCGCTGCTGGGCACCACGCGCCAGTTCCTGGACGACCTGGGCCTGGCCTCGCTGTCGCAGTTGCCGCCGCTGCAGCCGCTGGCCGAAGGCCCCGACAGCCGCAGCCTGGAAGCCCTCGAGGCGGCATTGAACGACAATTTTGACAAGGTGGGCGCCTCCGCGCCCGCCGACGATATAGATTTAGCTACTTCACCCGTTGAAGTTCCGATCCGCGACACGCTTGATGACGGGATTGCCGAGGCGGGTCAGCACAATAAAGACACGAACGATGAACCCAACTGAACAAAACGAGACCAAGCCTGTGGATGCAGGCGAGCCAGCAGCAGCCAAGCCGAAGCGTACGCGCAAGGCGGCTGCCGTTGCCGACACTGCGCCAGGCGAGGCCGTAGCGGCCGAGGCGCCGGCCAAGCCGAAGCGCACCCGCAAGGCGGCCGTCGCCGCCGAGCCGGTGACTGCCGAGCAGGCCGCGCCTGCGCCGGCCTTTGACGCGCCGGCGCCGAAGGCCCGCAAGCCGCGCGCCACCAAGGCCGCGAAAGAAGAGTCGGCCGCCGCGCCGGCAGCAGCTGAAGCGCCGGCCACCGCCGACGTCGCTCCGGCCCAGGAAGCGCGCAAGCCGCGCGGCCCGCGCCAGATGCGCGAAAAGCGCGCCGAACGCGAAGCCTTGCAGCAGGCCGCCGCGCCGGCTGTCGCCGAGCAGGCCGCTCCGGCGCCCGAAGCTGGCGTCGATGCTGCGCCGGAAGGCGAGCAAGAGGGTAATCAGGAAGGTAAGCAAGATGCGCGCGGCCGCGGCCAGCCCAAGCAGGGCAAGCGCGGCCAGCAAAGCGGCCGTCCGACCCAGCAAAGCGGTCGTCCAACCGAGGGCGGACGTCCGGCCAAGCAGATCGGCCGCGGCGGCAAGCAGCAGCCGCAGGGCAGGGGTGGCAAGCAGCAGCCCGGCAACGAAGCGGACAATGTGTTCTCCTTCGTGACCTCGGACGACTTCGACGCCAACGACGGCGCGCGCAGCAATGCGCCGGCCAAGCCGGTGCGCCGCGACCTGACCGCCGACGACGATGCGCCGAAGCTGCACAAGGTGCTGGCCGAGGCTGGCCTGGGTTCGCGCCGCGACATGGAAGACCTGATCGTCGCCGGCCGCGTGTCGGTCAATGGTGAGCCGGCCCATATCGGCCAGCGCATCCTGCCGACCGACGCGGTCCGCATCAACGGCAAGCTGATCCAGCGCCGCGTGAGCAGCAAGCCGCCGCGCGTGCTGGTCTACCACAAGCCGGCCGGCGAGATCGTCAGCCATGACGATCCGGAAGGCCGTCCATCGGTGTTCGACCGCCTGCCGACCATGAAGGCCGGCAAGTGGCTGGCCGTCGGCCGCCTCGACTTCAATACCGAAGGCCTGCTGCTGTTCACGACCTCGGGCGACCTGGCCAACCGGCTGATGCACCCGCGCTACAACATCGACCGCGAATACGCGGTGCGCACCCTGGGCGAGCTCGAAGAAGGCATGCGCCAGAAGCTGCTGTCCGGCGTCGAGCTGGACGACGGCAAGGCGGCGTTCTCGAAGATCCAGAACGGCGGCGGCGAAGGCATCAACCGCTGGTACCGCGTAGTGATCGGCGAGGGCCGCAACCGCGAGGTGCGCCGCATGTTCGAGGCGGTCGGCCTGACAGTTTCGCGCCTGATCCGTACCCGCTACGGCGCCATGACCCTGCCGAGCGGCCTCAAGCGTGGCCGTTGGGAAGAGTTCGAGGAAAACGACGTGCGCGCGCTGATGACGGCCTTCGGCGTCGAAAAGAAAGGCGCTGCCCCCGAGAAGCACGTCAAGGGCGGTCACAAGGGCAAGGGCCCGCGTCCGAACGGCATGCGCGCCGAGGTCAGCCATGGCGCCGAGCGCAGCAACGACCGCAGCAACGACCGCAGCGACGGCAATCGCATCGACCGCGCCGACGCCAACCGCAATGTCGATCCCTTCGGCCCGCCGGTGGCGCGGGTCGGCAGCACCCGTGGACAGGGCATCCTGAACGGCCCAGTGCCGGGCGGCAAGCCTGCCGGCGGTCGCCAGGGCGGCTTCGGCGGCCAGGGCGGCCAGGGTGGCGGCAAGGGCCGTGGCGCGGGCGCTGGTGGCGGCAAAGGCGGTGGCAATAGCGGCGCCAGCAGCAGCCGTCCGCGCCAGCCGGACCCGCTGCAGACCACTTTCGGCTTCGCCGGCAGCGGCGGTGGCGGTCGTCGTGGCGGCCAGGGCCCGCGCGGCTCGGAACACGGCCTGCCGCGCCGCGGCCGTCGCGGCTAAACGCGGCTTGACCGGCCTGCGCAAGGATGCGTAGGCCGCGCATCCGCCGCCCGATCAGCGTAAAATGTTTCGTAGTCCATATCATCTCGCCAACTGTTGTTTAAAATCTCATTTGTGGTATGGAGATTGCGAGAGAAGTGGAAAAGCAGTATAATTTGCAGCCTAATCGAAGTCCTTCCCGAATGTTGTATCCGCGAATCGAGATTCGCGTGACACTGGTGCAAGTGCTTTCATCTGGTTGGGTTGTAAGTACAAAAAGATGGGCAGATGCCCATTTTTTTTTTGGTAAATCGTTTTAAAGCCCTGGAGAAGTGCCGTGCAGCAGTTTGACTTAATCGCCACGACAGTCAGTGGACTCGGCTATGACCTCGTCGATGTGGAACGAGGCGAGCGCGGGATCCTGCGTGTATATATCGATTTCCCGGCTGCCGACGCGGACGACAAGGGCCCGATCACGGTCGAGGACTGCGCCAAGGTGAGCCACCAGCTGTCGCACGTGCTGACCGTGGAAAACGTCGATTACGAACGATTGGAAATTTCGTCGCCGGGCCTCGATCGCCCGGTACGGACCCTCGCCGATTTTGCGCGCTTCGCCGGCCATGAGTGCACGGTCAAGCTGCGCGTCGCGGTGCCCGGCAGTGATAACCGCAAGACGTTCACCGGTATCCTGCGCGGCGTCGAGAACGACAAGGTCGGTTTGGAATTTGACAGTAAGGATGGCCCGGCGTTGATGGAATTTACGCTGGCCGAATTGGACAAGGCACGTTTGGTGCCACAGGTGGATTTTAGGAGTCGCAAAGCATGAGTCGCGAAATTTTATTGCTGGTGGATGCGCTTGCGCGCGAAAAGAACGTCGACAAGGAAGTCGTTTTCGGTGCGCTCGAGTTCGCGCTGGCACAGGCCACGAAGAAGCGCTATGAAGGCGAAGTCGACATTCGCGTGTCGATCGATCGCGACACCGGTGAGTTCGAGACTTTCCGCCGCTGGCACGTGGTGCCGGATGAAGCGGGCCTGCAGCTGCCTGACCAGGAAATCCTGCACTTCGAAGCCAAGGAACAGATTCCTGATATCGAAGTCGACGAGTACATCGAAGAGCCGATCGAATCGGTTGATTTCGGCCGCCGTTTTGCCCAGGACACCAAGCAGGTCGTGCTGCAGCGCGTGCGCGATGCCGAACGCGAGCAGATCCTGCAAGACTTTTTGGAGCGCGGCGATTCGCTGGTGACCGGCACCATCAAACGCATGGAACGCGGCGATGCGATCGTCGAGTCGGGCAAGATCGAAGCGCGCCTGCCGCGCGACCAGATGATCCCGAAAGAAAACCTGCGCATCGGCGACCGCGTGCGTGCTTTCATCCTACGTGTGGACCGCAATATGCGTGGCCCGCAGGTGATCCTGTCGCGCACTGCGCCAGACTTCATCATGAAGCTGTTCGAGCTGGAAGTGCCAGAGATCGAACAAGGCCTGCTGCAGATCAAATCGGCAGCCCGTGATGCCGGCGTGCGCGCCAAGATCGCCGTGTTCACGGCCGACAAGCGCATCGACCCGATCGGCACCTGCGTCGGCATGCGCGGTTCGCGCGTGCAGGCCGTGACCGGCGAGCTGGGCGGCGAGCGCGTGGACATCGTGCTGTGGTCGGACGATCCGGCCCAGTTCGTGATCGGCGCCCTGGCTCCGGCGAATGTTTCGTCGATCATGGTCGACGAAGAAAAGCATGCGATGGACGTGGTCGTGGACGAAGAAAACCTGGCCATCGCGATCGGCCGTTCGGGCCAGAACGTGCGCCTGGCGTCCGAGCTGACCGGCTGGAAGATCAATATCATGACCGCCGAGGAATCGGCGAACAAGGTGGAACAAGAATCGGCCGCGATCCGCGCGCTGTTCATGGAAAAACTGGACGTCGACCAGGAAGTGGCCGATATCCTGGTTGAAGAAGGCTTCTCGAGCCTGGAAGAAATCGCCTACGTGCCAATTTCCGAGATGCTGGAAATTGAATCGTTCGATGAGGACACCGTCAACGAACTGCGCACCCGCGCCCGTGACGCGCTGGTGACCGAAGCGATCGCTTCCGAGGAAGGTCTCGAAGGCATGGAAGAAGCTCTGGTCAATCTGGAAGGCATGGACCGTACCGTTGCCGGCAAGCTTGGCCTGGCTGGCATCAAGACGGTCGAAGCATTCGCGGCACTGGCCTATGACGAATTCGGCGCCATCCTGGCACTGTCGTCGGACCGCGCCCGCGACCTGATCAAGAGTGAATTTAATGATGTGACCGACGACGAGATGAAACTGGTCGATGGCAAGTACGACGACCGGGCGAAAGCACTGCAGGCGAAAGCCTGGAGCCTGGTAGAAACGGCCAAAGCTTGAAAATTTCTTTATCATCTGTCGCGACACGTAGAAAAGAGGACTGAATGGCGAGTAACAACGTAGCCCAATTTGCCACCGAGCTGAAGATGCCTGCAGACCTGCTGCTGACCCAGCTGCGGTCGGCCGGCGTCGAGAAAAGCTCGACGTCAGATCCCTTGTCGAAAGATGATAAGGACAAGCTGCTGAACCATCTGCGCCGTACCCACGGCGCAGCCGATACCGGCGAGAAGAAGAAGATCACGGTGACGCGCAAGGAAACCAGCGAAATCAAGCAAGCCGATTCGTCGGGTAAATCGCGCACCATCCAGGTCGAAGTCCGCAAGAAGCGCACCTTCGTGCAGCGCGACGACCTGGTCACGACCAAGGCGGCCGAAGAACCGGTGATCGACCCTGCCGAACAGGCGCGCCGCGAGGAAGAAGCGGCCCGCCAGAACGAGCTGATCGCCCGTCAGGAAGCCGACCTGCGTGAAAAGCAGGAACGCCTGGCCAAGCTGGAAGCCGAAGAAAAGGCGCAAGCCGCGGCTGCTGAAGAGCAGGCCAAGCGCGAAGCTGCCGAACAGGCCAAGCGCGACGCCGCCGAAAAGGCCGCGATTGCCGCTGCCGCCAAGGAAGCTGCTGCCGGCAAGGAAGCCGCTGCTGGCGCCGACGAGGCTGCCAAGAAAGTTGCCGACGACGCCAAGGCGGCGAAAGAAGTCGCTGCCAAGGAAGCCGCCGAACGCGCTGCCGCCACCGAGCGTGCACGCAAGGCCGTGGCCGACGAAGTGGCGCAGATCAAGCTCATGATGAGCCAGCCGCGCCGCGTGATCAAGGCGCCGGAACCGGTGGCCAAGCCAGCCGCTCCGGCAGCTCCCGCCGGCACGCTGCACAAGCCTGCGGACAAGAAGCCGGGCGAAGTCAAGAAGGACGACGCCAAGAAGCCGGGCGACAAGAAGTCGATCAAGTCGGCCAATGTGTCGTCGACCTGGTCGGACGACAAGAAGCGTGGCGGCACCGGCCTGAAAACCCGTGGCGCACCTGCCGGCGGCGGTGGCCGTGACGGCTGGCGCAGCGGTGGCCGTGGCGGCCGTCGCGGTCATGGCGACGATCGTGAATCGAACTTCCAGGCGCCTACCGAGGCGATCGTGAAGGACGTCCACGTTCCCGAGACCATCACCGTGGCCGAACTGGCGCACAAGATGTCGGTCAAGGCATCCGAGGTCATCAAGCAGCTGATGAAGCTGGGCCAGATGTGCACCATCAACCAGGTGCTGGATCAGGAAACCGCGATGATCCTGGTGGAAGAGATGGGCCACAAGGCCTTCGCTGCCGCCGAGGACGATCCGGAAGCATTGCTGGCCGACCAGGGCGAGCACACCGAGTACGAGTCGAGCTCGCGCGCACCGGTGGTCACCGTCATGGGTCACGTCGACCATGGTAAGACCTCGCTGCTGGATTACATCCGTCGCGCCAAGGTCGCTTCGGGCGAAGCCGGCGGCATTACCCAGCACATCGGTGCATACCACGTGGACACCCCGCGCGGCATGATCACCTTCCTTGATACCCCGGGCCACGAAGCGTTTACCGCGATGCGTGCCCGTGGCGCCAAGGCGACCGACATCGTCATCCTGGTGGTGGCGGCGGACGACGGCGTGATGCCGCAAACCAAAGAGGCAATTGCTCACGCAAAAGCCGCTGGTGTGCCGCTGGTCGTTGCGATCAACAAGATCGACAAGCAGGGCGCCAACGCCGACCGCGTGACGCAGGAACTGGTTGCCGAAGGCGTGGTGCCGGAAGAATACGGTGGCGATTCGCCATTCGTGCCAGTGTCGGCCAAGGTCGGCACCGGTATCGAGGATCTGCTGGAACAGGTGCTGTTGCAGGCCGAAGTGCTGGAACTGAAGGCGCCGACCGAAGCCCCGGCCCGTGGCCTGGTGGTCGAAGCCCGTCTGGACAAGGGCCGCGGCCCGGTCGCGACGATCCTGGTGCAGTCGGGTACCTTGAAGCGCGGCGACGTCGTGCTGGCGGGTTCCTCGTTCGGTCGCGTTCGTGCCATGCTGGACGAGAACGGCAAATCGATCGCCGCAGCCGGTCCGTCGATCCCGGTCGAGATCCAGGGCCTGACCGAAGTGCCGAGCGCCGGCGAAGAAGTCATGGTCATGGCCGACGAGCGCAAGGCGCGTGAAATCGCCCTGTTCCGTCAAGGTAAGTTCCGTGACGTGAAACTGGCCAAGCAGCAAGCCGCGAAACTCGAGAACATGTTCGAGCAGATGGCCGAAGGCGAAGTCAAGAACCTGCCGCTGATCGTCAAGACCGACGTGCAGGGTTCGCAGGAAGCGCTGGTCGGCTCGCTGCAGAAGCTGTCGACTTCCGAAGTCCGGGTGCAGATCGTGCACGCCGCGGTCGGTGGCATCACCGAGTCGGACGTCAACCTGGCAACCGCATCGAAGGCAGTCATCATCGGCTTCAACGCCCGTGCCGACGCCCAGGCGCGCAAGCTGGCCGAAGCGAACGGCGTCGACATCCGTTACTACAGCATCATTTACGATGCGATCGACGAGATCAAGACCGCACTGTCGGGCATGCTGGCGCCGGAGAAGCGCGAGACCATCACCGGCCAGGTCGAGATTCGCCAGGTCATCCTGGTGTCGAAGGTCGGCGCGATCGCGGGCTGCCTGGTCACCGATGGCGTGGTCAAGCGTACCTCCTCGGTCCGCCTGCTGCGCAACAATATCGTGATCTGGACCGGCGAGATCGATTCGCTGAAACGCTTCAAGGACGACGCGAAAGAAGTGCGCGCCGGTCTCGAGTGCGGTCTGTCGCTGAAGGGCAACAACGAAATCCAGGTCGGCGACGTCCTGGAGGTGTTCGAAGTCACCGAAGTGGCGCGTACGCTGTAAGTCACGCCGTTGGCGTACCATGGGGGCCAGGACGCTTCGCGGCAATGCCGCGGAGGGCCTGGCCCTTTTTTATCCGTACAGGAGCGGGGCGGCCACCGGCCCGAGCACGTCGTTCCCGCGAAGGCGGGAACCCAAGTTTGTTCGCTTGACCGCTACCCGCAAGCGCAGCTGCTGAGCTAAGAAACTTGGGTCCCCGCCTGCGCGGGGACGACGCTAACAAAAGAATAAAGTAGTGAACCATCATGGCTAAACACAGTAAAAGCATTCCACAGCGCGGCCTGCGCGTGGCCGACCAGATCCAGAAGGATTTGTCGGAACTCATCGCCTTCGAACTGAAGGACCCGCGCGTCGGCATGGTCACGATCAGCGAAGTCCAGCTGACCCCGGATTACGCCCACGCCAAGATCTATTTCACCCTGCTCAAGGACAGCGCGGAAGACGTGCGCCAGACCCTGGAAGGCTTGAACAAGGCGTCCGGCTACCTGCGCAATATGTTGGGCAAGCGCCTGCACATCCATACGCTGCCGTCGCTGCACTTCCTGCACGACACCTCGACCGTGCGCGGCCTGGCGATGTCGGCCCTGATCGACCAGGCCAACGCGACGCGCGCCAAGGACGATCCCGAATCGCAGGAAGCAGCCGACCCGGCGGAGAAAGAGTGAACGGACGTCCCGCGAAAAAACCGCGCGACCTCGTCGATGGCGTGCTGCTGCTCGACAAGCCGGTCGGACTGTCGTCGAACGACGCCCTCATCAAGGCCAAGCGCGTGCTGAACGCGAAGAAGGCCGGCCATACCGGCACGCTCGACCCGTTCGCCACCGGCTTGCTGCCGCTGTGCTTCGGCGAAGCGACCAAGTTCTCGCAAGACCTGCTCGAGGCCGACAAGACCTATGAAGCCACGGTTCACCTCGGCATCATGACGACGACCGGCGACACCGAAGGCGAGGCGATCGAGACCCTGCCGGTCGACGTCACGATCGAGCAGATCGAGGCGGCGCTGGCGCGTTTCCGCGGTCCGATCCAGCAGGTGCCGCCGATGTATTCGGCGCTCAAGCGCGACGGCAAGGCCCTGTACGAATACGCGCGCGAGGGCATCGTGCTCGAGCGCGAGGCGCGGCCGGTGACCATCCACGCACTGTCGATGATGGCCTACGATGCGCCATTCCTGAAGATCCGCGTCACCTGCAGCAAGGGCACGTATGTGCGCGTGCTGGGCGAGGACATCGGTGCCGCGCTCGGCTGTGGAGCGCACCTGAACGCGCTGCGCCGGATCGAGGTCGGTGCGCTGGACGTGACCGGCATGATCACGCTGGACGATCTGCTGGCCCATCCCGATCCCCTGTCGCTGCTGCGGCCGGTGGACGCGCTGCTGTCGACCTTCCCGGCCATCGAGCTGACGCCGGAACTGGCGAAGCGCTTCCTGCAGGGCCAGCGCCTGGCCCTGGGCAAGGAGAACGTCGCCGTGCCGGAGCAGCAGGGCAGGGTGCGCATCTACCACGACGGCCGCCTGCTCGGCACCGGCCAGTTGGGCGAGTATGCAATCCTGGCGCCGGAGCGCCTGATCTCGACCGCGGCGCCGGCCTGACTTCTTGCGCGAGCCTTGCCTGAGCGCATGTCACGCGCCTGTCACCGGCAGCGGCTAAGCTGCTGCGGTGACGACGCGCCGGCAGTCCGCCAAAAAAACGTGTCTTTCCCGCGCAAGATTCAGACTGGGCCGCTTCCCATGCTATACTAGTCGGTTTCCGAAATCTGTTTCAGTAAGCGGCAGCATCGGACTTGCAGTTCCAGTACATTCTGTACTCCACGCTACTTCTCAAAAATCATGTCAAACACCAAACGCGCGATTCGTAATATCGCAATCATTGCCCACGTTGACCACGGCAAGACCACGCTCGTCGACCAACTGCTGCGTCAGTCCGGCACCTTCCGTGAAAACCAGGCCGTGGACACCCGCGTGATGGACTCGAACGATCTCGAGAAAGAGCGCGGCATTACCATTCTGTCGAAGAACTGCGCCGTCGAGTACGAAGGCACCCACATCAACATCGTCGACACCCCAGGCCACGCCGACTTCGGCGGCGAAGTCGAGCGCGTGCTGTCGATGGTCGACTCGGTGCTGCTGCTGGTCGATGCGCAGGAAGGCCCGATGCCGCAGACCCGCTTCGTGACCCGCAAGGCGCTGGCCCTGGGCCTGAAGCCAATCGTCGTCGTCAACAAGGTCGACCGTCCGGGCGCGCGCGCCGACTGGGCCATCAACCAGACCTTCGAACTGTTCGACAAGCTGGGCGCGAACGACGAGCAGCTGGACTTCCCGATCGTCTATGCATCGGGCCTGAACGGCTATGCCGGCCTGGACGAAAGCGTGCGCGAAGGCGATATGAAGCCGCTGTTCGACGCCATCCTGAAATACGTGCCGGTGCGTGACGACAACCCGGACGGCCCGCTGCAGATGCAGATCACCTCGCTCGACTACTCGTCGTACGTCGGCAAGATCGGCATCGGCCGCGTCAACCGCGGTACCGTCAAGACCGGCCAGGATGTGCTCATCCTGAATGGCCCTGATTCGACCCCGATCAAGGGCCGCATCAACCAGGTGCTGAACTTCAAGGGCCTGGAGCGCGTGCTGGTCGACTCGGCTGTTGCCGGCGACATCTGCCTGATCAACGGTATCGAAGACATCGGCATCGGTTCGACCGTCTGCGCCGTGGACACGCCGGAAGCGCTGCCGATGCTGACCGTCGACGAGCCGACCCTGACCATGAACTTCATGGTCAACAACTCGCCACTGGCCGGCCGCGAAGGCAAGTTCGTCACCAGCCGCCAGCTGCGCGAGCGCCTGGAACGTGAACTGAAGGCCAACGTCGCACTGCGCGTGCTGCCGACCGACGACGACACCACCTTCGAAGTCTCGGGCCGCGGCGAGCTGCACCTGACCATCCTGCTGGAAAACATGCGTCGCGAAGGCTTCGAGCTGGCGGTGTCGCGTCCACGCGTCGTGTACAAGATGGTTGATGGCGTCCGTCAAGAGCCATACGAGAACCTGACCGTTGACGTCGAAGAAGCCAACCAGGGCGGCGTGATGGAAGAACTGGGCCGCCGTCGTGGCGACCTGCAGAACATGGAGTCGGACGGTAAAGGTCGCGTGCGTCTGGAATACCTGATCCCGGCCCGTGGCCTGATCGGCTTCCAGGGCGAGTTCATGACCCTGACCCGCGGCACCGGCCTGATGAGCCACGTGTTCCACGAATACGCTGCCGTCGACAACAGCAAGGGCGAACTGGCTGGCCGCCGTAACGGCGTGCTGATCTCGCAGGACGACGGCGCCGCCGTGGCCTACGCGATCTGGAAGCTGCAAGACCGCGGCCGCATGTTCGTCGAGCACAACACCCCGGTGTACGAAGGCATGATCATCGGCATCCACTCGCGCGACAACGACCTGGTCGTCAACCCGATCAAGGGCAAGCAGCTGACCAACGTGCGTTCGTCGGGTACCGACGAAGCAGTGCGCCTGGTGCCGCCGATCCAGATGTCGCTGGAATACGCCGTCGAGTTCATCGAGGACGACGAACTGGTCGAGATCACCCCGAAATCGATCCGCCTGCGCAAGCGCTACCTGAAAGAGCACGAGCGCAAGAAAGCCAGCCGCGAGGCGTAAGCAATCACTCAGGGGCGGTTCGCCGTCCCTGGACGAAAAAAATCCCGCTGCATGCAGCGGGATTTTTTTTGATTCGAGATGCCTTATGCCATGTAATCGAACAGCGACATCGGCCGCCCCGCACCGCCGCCGAACAACAGCCCGTTGCCGCTGCCGGCCATCTGGTATTGCTGGGCCATGAGCGTGGCCTGGCGGGTCACGGTGTCGATCACCTTGTCGCGCTGGTCGAGCAGGCGGTCGCGCTCGCGCAGCACGCTGGCCGCTTCCACGCCCAGGGTGCCGCTGGTGCCGATCTGCTTGTCGACCTGGGCCACCAGGCGATCGGCCAGGCCGCCCTTGTCGCTGAATACCTTGTTGGCGCGCGCCGGATCGGCGGCGATGGCTGCCTTGAGCTTGTCCTCGTCCAGCGCCAGTGCGCCATCCTTTTGCGTGATGCCAAAAGCCGCCAGGTCACGCACACTGCTGCTGTTGACGATGTTGCCGATCTGGGCTTTCATCCGCAGCAGCGTGGTGTCGGAGCGGGCATCGCCCGTTTCCAGCTTGCCCAGCTGGGTGTTCAGCTCATTGAAGGCCTTGACGAAATCCTTCACGTTGCCGGCAATCGCGGCCGGATCGCTGCGCACCTCGACCTCGCTTTTACCGGTCTCCTTGAGGGTCAGGTTCAGGCCGGGGATGGCTTCGGTGACCGAGTTGGTGGCGGAGGTGACGGTCTTGTCGCCGACCACCACGCGCGCATCCTGGGCCGCGGCCACCTGCTGCATGGCGCCTTCCTTGCCCGGCTGGTAAGCGAGCAGCCCTCCCAATACCGGGTCGCCGGCGACGCTGATGCGCATGCCGTTGGCGGCGCCCGTCTCGCCGGTCAGGCTCAGCGAATAGCCGTCGCCATTCTTGGCGACCTCGGCATCCAGGCCGGCCTCGCGCATGGCCTTGGCAATGCCTTCGAGGCTGCTGTCGTTCGGATCGATGTGCACCGTGGTCTTCTTGGCATTGGCGCCGGATCCGGTTTCGACCGTGATCGTGCTGGCGCCGCCAGTGCCCAGCGCCGCATCCTTGTCCGCCACCGCCTTCGTTTGCAGCTTCTGGCCCTGGGCCAGTTGCTGGACGTCGACCGTGTACTTGCCGGGCGTGGCGGAAGCGGCGCTCAGCTTGGCCGTCAGGGCGCTGCCGCTGGCGGTCGCGAGCATGTCGAGCTTGCCGCCGGTAAGGCCGGCCGCGACCGAGCGGAAGCCGTCCAGCGCCAGCGCCATCTTGCCGATGGATGACAGGCGCGCGTCGTCGCGCTTGACCTGGGCGTCGAGGACTTTCAGGCCGGGATTCTGGGCCAGCAGCGATTGCGTCAGGTTGGTGCGGATGTCGCCGTATTGCCTGGCGGCGGGCTGGGACGCGAGTCCCGTGGTGGAAGTTGTCAGCATGGCTCGATAATCCTGGTCGGGAATGTCGTGCAACCGGAGGTTGCTACCCTTGCTTTATCGCATGAAAAGGCGATCGTGAACAGTCATCGATTGTATCGGTGGCCGGAACGGTCAAGTCCCGGCCACCGGGGACTGGCCTAGCGCAGGCCGAGCAGGGCGGTCACCCGGTCGCGGCTGACGCCGACCAGGGCCGAGGTGATGGCCAGCAGCGAATCGTAGTCGTGGCTGGCGGCGGTGGCGGTGAAATCCTGGGCGATCATGGCCAGTTCGGCGCTCGGGATCTCGGGCTGGGTGTTGCGCGCCATGGCGGTGCTCAGCGCCAGCGAGGCCGCGTCTTGCGAGCGGCGCACCCGGGCCAGCGCCTGCACCACTTCGCGCAGGCTCTGGCGCAGGGCGTCGGGGTTGCCCAGCTCCCAGTTCTGCGGGTCGAGGGCGGCGGGCAGGGGCATCGTGTCGACCCGGCCGCGGCCGGTCACCGCGATCGCGTCCTTGATGCCCGTGAACGTCGATTCGCGCGTGGTAAACACCAGCTCGCCTCCCTGGTCCAGGCCCGCGCGTACCTTGACCGGGGCCAGGGTGCGGTCGAGGCGCTGGGCGATTTCTTCGGGCGTCATGCCGGGCTCGATCGTGGCCGCCAGCTGTGGGCCGCCGGCGCTGCCGACCGAGAAGCCCATGGTCTGGGTGCCGCCGCTGCGCAGGGTGGCGATGTTCAGGCCCTGGATCCGGAAACGCTGCTGGGCGCCGGCCACGGCGTCGAAGTCGAGCGCGGCGTCGACGCCGTCGCCGGCCTGCTGGCGGCGGCCTTCCAGCGCCGCCGTAAGCTGGCGCACCCGCGCCTCGAGATCGCGCGAGGCGGCCGCGCCGCGGCTCGACAGGCGCGTGCTCAGGTCGGCCTTGAGCGACTCGAGCTGGCTGGCCATGCGGGCCAGGTAGTCGAGCGCCTGCTGGGCCCGTGCGACCTCGCTCTGCAGGTTCTGGTTCATGCCGACGCCGCGCCGCAGCGGGCTCGAGGTCGGCGGAGTGCGGGTGATCGCGCGGCTGTCGGCGTCGAGCGGTGGCACGGCGTGGGCCCTCCCGGTGGCCGAGGTGCTCTGGGCGCCGGTGTTGCCGCTGACGACGGTGCTGTTAGCGGTGGCGCCCGAGGCGGTCGGGCTGGCGGCGGCTGGTCTGGAGAGTGCTTCCATGGCCGTCAGATGGCATTGAACAGCGACAGGTTGCCGATCTTGGCGTACGCCTTGTAGGTCGCCTGCAGGGCGGTCGAGTAACCGTTGAGCTCAGTGGCGGCGACGCCGACGTCGAGCGCGCCGATGTCGGTGATCGCGATCTTGTTCGACAGGCTGATGTTGGTGTGGTTGTCGTCCAGCGTCTTGATGATGTTCTGGCGTCCGCCCAGGTCGGCGATCTTGCTCGAGATCAGGGCTTGCGCTTCGTCGAAACCGGCCAGGTTGGCATTCAGCACCGCGCGGATGGCCGGATCGTTGGGCGTGGCGCCTGGCTGCGACATCACCTCGATGGTGGCGTCGATCTGGTTCAGCAGTTTCTGCAGGCCATCGAGGTTCTCGTTGGCAGGCTGGGTCAGGCCGTTGCCGACCACGACGTTCTGCGCATTGGTATTGCCTGCGAAGCTGTAGCGCTCGCCAGGGTCCGCAGCCTCGTTGTAGACCAACGGCGCGGTCTTGGTCAGCGTGCCGGCGAACAGGTAGTTGCCTTCTTCGTCGATCGTGTTGCCGGTATGGAACAGGCTGTCGCGCAGCGATTGCAGCGGCGCGATCATGGCCTTCAGGTCGTCCGGGGTATTGGCGCCGTCCAGGGCCCAGACCAGCTGGTCGCGGCCCGGGATCATCTCGTTGACCATATTGCTCAGGTAGCCTTCCGACTTGGTCAGGCGCAGCTGGAGCGAGGCGATATTGCTGCGGTACTGGCCGACCGTGGATTCCTCGCGCGCCAGGCGCGACAGGCGCACGCTGTCGACCGGGTCGTCCGATGGCAGCAGGATGCGCTTTTGCGTATCGAGCTGGCGCATGATGTAGCTGAGCCGGTCCTGGTTGTTCTGGAGCGACTGGTTCATCGTCGATTGGTACTGGGCGGTAGCGATACGCATCATGTTCTCCTTACTGCATCATGGCCAGGGTGGCGTCGAACAGCGAATTGGCGATCGAGATCACCTGCATATTGGCCTGGTACATGCGCTGGAACTCCACCAGCTTGACCGCTTCTTCGTCTTCGTTGACGCCGCTGGTCGACAGCCAGTCGTTGATCGACTGGACGCGCACGGTCTCGGCGGTCTTCAGGGCGGCCTTGTTGATCTTGCTGTCCACGGCCAGTTTGCCCAGCATCTGGGTGTCGGCATCGCTCAGCAGCACGCTGCCGATATTGGGCAGGTCGATCGACGCGGACTTGAGCGCGGCCAGCTTTTGCAGATTGCCGGTATCGCCCGGCGTGCCGTCGCTCGAGAACGCCAGGTCCTGGGCCTTGAAACCCTCGACCGTCTTGAGCATGTTCGAGCCATTGCCGGGAGTGAAGACGAACAGCGGGACTCCATTCGGCGCCGCGCCAGGCGCATTGTAGCCGAGCTGCAGCTGTCCGTTGACGCGGTCGGCGATCTCTTTCGCCAGGGCCTCGACGTCTTTCTGCATCGGGATCAAGGTGTTTTGCTCGAACTGGGTCAGCCCGCCGAGCTGGCCGCCCATCTTGCTGGCGTCGAGCGTGAAGGTCGAGTTGGCGAAGGAGATCGAAAACGCCTGCGGCGAATCGGCGCTCGGGGCCGCCTTGAGGGTGCCGTGCATGCTGCCGATCACCAGCGCCTGGCCGCTCTTGAGCGAGACGTCGCGGCTGCCGTCGCCATTGTCCGAGACTTCGACCCCCATCTTGTTCGACAGGTCGTCGATGGCCTGGTCGCGCGCGTCGATCAGGCTCGAGGCCGAGACGCCGCTGGCCTGGGTTTCGATGATCTGCTTGTTCAGGCGGGCAATGGTGGCGATGTCGACGTTGGCCGAGTCGACCAGGGCGCTGCGCTGCTGGCGCACCGAGGTCAGCTGGGTATTGAAGACGTTGTTCAGGCCGTTGAAGCGCTCGCCCATCAGGCCGGCGGCGGTCAGCACCTGCTGACGCAGCGGGGTCGAGCCCGGGTCTCCCGCCACCGCATTGACCGCCTTGAAGAAATCGTCGATGCCGGCCGACAGGCTGGCCGAGGTGTCGCCCATCACGCTTTCGAGCTGGGTCAGGTATTGCTGCGATTGCGAGTACACGCCCTGTTCCGAATTGGCGCGCCACATGGCCTGGGTCTTGTAGTTGTCCGAGAAGCGCAGCAGCGAGGTCACCTGCACGCCATTGCCGGCCGAGCGGCCGCTGGCATCCGGGCCGACCGCCATCAGCAGCGCCGACTGGCGGGTATAGCCCTTGGTCTGCAGGTTGGCGATGTTGTGGCTGCTTGCCGCGAGGGAAAGCTGGGCGGCGAGGGCGCCGGAGAGGGCATTATTGATGATCGTCATGGTACGAATTCGTCCTCGAGACAGGTTAACCTGTAAAGGCGACCGATTATTGCTGTCTATTAAGTTTTTTGTATAAATCGGATCGCGCCCGGGATCCGATCCGTTTGCCGCATTTCTAGCGCTTGCCGGTACCGGCGCCCGGTACCAGTTGGCGCAGGATGGCGTCGGCGATGCCGAAGGCGCGCTGGCCGGCCATGTTCCCGGCCACCAGGTCGTCGGCCATGTCCTGCATGTCCTGGTTGACGCGGTTGTTGAAGACGCTGTCCTCGCTCGCCAGTTCGCGGGTCGAGGAGCGCATCGTGCGCAGCATGTGGCTGATGAAGAAGCGTTCGAACTCGACCGCGGCCTGGGTGGCTTTCGCCACGTAGGCCGGGTCCGGTTGGTCGGCGGCGGGCGCGACCGGCGCTTCGGTTGCGGCCTTGAGCGCGTCGTTGCGAAGATCGTCGATGCGCATCAGATCACCACCAGTTCGCCTTCGATCGCGCCGGCCTGGTCGAGGGCCTGCAGGATCGCCATGATGTCGTCGGGCGAGGCGCCCAGGCTGTTCACGGTATCGATGATGGTCTGCAGGCGCGCGCCCGGCGGCCAGCGGAACATCTGGCCCGAGCCCTGGTCGACCGACAATTTGGATTCCGGCGTCACCGCGGTCTGGCCGCGCGCGAACGGGCCCGGCTGGCTGACGCGCGAGCTTTCCGAGATGATCACCTTGAGCGAGCCATGGGTCACGGCGGCCGCCTTCACGCGCAGGCCGTCGGCGATGACGACGGTGCCGGTGCGCGAGTTGAACACGACCTTCGGCACCTCGATGCCGGCTTCCACGCTGATGGCGTTCAGGCTGGCCACGAAGGCCACGCGCTCGGTCGGGTTCTCGGGGGCGATGACTTCGACGCTGGTGCCGTCCAGGGTGGTGGCGATCGGACCATAGCGCTTGTTGATCGCATTGACCACGTTGGTGGCGGTCTCGAAGTGCGGCTGGCGCAGGCGCAGCAGCACTTGCGGGCGGGTCGCGAAGTCGGTCGCGATCTCGCGCTCGATCAGGGCGCCGTTCGGCACCCGGCCGGCGGTCGGGGTGTTGACGGTGACCGAGGAACCGCTGCGGCCGGTGGCGTTCAGGCCGCCGACCACCACATTGCCCTGGGCCAGGGCGTAGATTTCGTTGTCGGCCGCGCGCAATTGCGTGAGCAGCAGGGTGCCGCCGCGCAGGCTCTTGGCGTCGCCCAGCGAAGAGACGGTGACGTCGATGGCCTGGCCGCGGCGGTAGCCGGGTGGGAAGGTGGCCGACACCATGACGGCGGCCACGTTCTTGTTCTTGGCGTCCTCGCCTTCCGGCAGGCGCACGCCGAACTGCTTGAGCATATTGATGACCGACTGGCTGGCGAACTTGACCTGGGTCGAGTCGCCCGAGCCGTTCAGGCCGACCACCAGGCCATAGCCGACCAGCGGGTTTTCGCGCACGCCTTCGACGCTGACCAGGTTGCGCAGGGCTTGCGCGGCGCTGGCAGGAAGGGCGGCGCAGCCGAGGGCGGCGGCGAGCAGGAGAGGGGCGATTCGGCGCAGATTCATGTGATCCTCAGAACGGCATCAGGGGGCTGTTGAAGAAGCGCGTCAGCCAGCCCGGCTGGTTGGCGTCGGCCAGCGCACCGCGCGCCGAATAGGCGATGCGGGCATTGGCCACGCGCAGCGAGGACACGCGGTTGTCGCTGTCGACGTCGGCCGAGCGCACAAAGCCCTTCAGGCGCACGAATTCCTCGCCCTGGTTCAGCATCAGGTTCTTTTCGCCGGCCACGCGCAAGAGGCCGTTGGGCAGCACTTCCTGCACGATCACGGTCAGCGAGCCGGACAGCGCATTCTGCTGGGTGCTGGTGGCGTCGCCCTGGAAATCGCGGTCGGCCGTGATGTCGACCGCCACCTTGTCGTAGACCTTGCCCAGTGCGGCGAGCGGGGAGATGCCGACCGACGAGCCCTTCGAGATGCTGGTGCCGGCGCGCTTGCTGGCCTGGGTGGTCTCTTGCAGGATCACGGTGACGGCGTCGCCCACGCGGTAGGCGCGGCTGTCCGAGGTCAGCGAGACGGTGTCGGCGGTGAACACGCCGCCCGAGACGCCGCCGCGCGCCATGCGCTGCAGCGGCATGTGGTCGTCATCGTCGTCGCGCATGGCGACCTGCGCCGGCGTGGCGCAGCCGGCCAGCAGGACGATGCCAAGCAGGGCGGCCAGGGTTTTCATCAGCGTGCCGCCTGCGACAGGTATTGCAGCATATTGTCGGCCGCCGACAGCACCTTGGTGTTCATCTCGTAGGTGCGCTGGGCGGCGATCATGTCGACCATCTCTTCGACCACCTGCACGTTCGAGCCTTCCAGCGCGCCCTGTTTCAGCGCGCCGAAGGCGGCGTCGCCCGGACGGCCTTCGTTCGGCGCGCCGCTGGCGGCGGTTTCCTGGAACAGGTTGTCGCCCAGGGCCAGGAGGCCCGTCGGGTTGATGAAGGCGGTCAGGTTGATCTGGCCGATTTCCTGCGGCGCCGGCTGGTTCGGGAAGGTCACCGAGACCACGCCGTTCTCGCCGATGGTGATGCCGCTGGCATTCTGCGGAATCGTGATCTGCGGGACGATGGCCAGGCCCTGGGCATTGGTCAGCGTGCCGTTCGGGTCGAGCTTGAGCTGGCCGGCGCGGGTATAGGCCGGTTCGCCGTTCGGACGCAGCACCTGCAGGAAGCCGGCGCCCGAGATGGCGACGTCGAGCGGCTGGCTGGTGGTCTGCAGGCTGCCGTTGGTGAAGGCCTTCTGGGTGCCGACCACGCGCACGCCGTTGCCGAGCTGGACGCCGCCGTTGACGGTGTTGTCGGCGTTCTGGGCGCCCGGCTGGGCGTCGACCTGGTAGAACAGGTCTTCGAACACGACGCGGTCGCGCTTGAAGCCGACGGTGTTGACGTTGGCCAGGTTGTTGGCGATCGCCTGCAGCTTGGCATCCTGTGCCTGCACGCCGGTCTTGCTGATCCACATTGCTGGATTCATGGTTGCTCCTTATTGAGTGTGCCGATGCTTACGCACCGATGAGGCGGTTGCCCGACTCGTTCATGCTGTCGCTGGCCTTGAACATCTTCATCTGCAGTTCGAAGCTGCGGTTCAGGCTCATCACGGCAACCATCTCTTCGACCGCCGAGACGTTGCTGCCTTCGAGGGCGCGGCCGCGCACGGTCACGTTCGGGTCGGCCGCCAGCGGCTCGCCTTCGCGCGTGACGATCAGGCCGGCCTCGTTCTTGGCCAGCTGGGCGCCTTCCGCGCTGACCAGGCGCAGCCGGTCGATGATCTGGGTGATCGTGCCGCCTTCGGGCATCACCGAGATGGTGCCGTCGTTGGCGATGTCGACCGCGGTGTGCGGCGGCAGCACGATGGGGCCGCCTTCGCCCAGCAGCGGACGGCCGTTGACCGACAGCGCGCCGTTGGCGTCGATGTCGATCGCGCCGGCGCGGGTATACGCCTCGCCTTCGCCGAACTCCACCGCCAGGTAGCCGTTGCCGTTGACGGCGACGTCCAGCGCGCGGCCGGTGTCGCGCACGGTGCCGTTGCGGGTCGAGACGGCATCGGCCATGCCGCGCGCCAGGTGCACGTCGTCATAGCCGTAGCCGGCCAGCGCCTGGCTCGACGCCAGCTCGATATTGGCGCGAAAGCCCGCGGTGTCGGCGTTGGCCAGGTTGTTGGCGCGCACCTGCTGTGCCTGCAGGGTGCGCTGGGCGGCGCTGACGGCGGTGAAGATGAACTTGTCCATGGCCTACGCTTACAGCGCCTGCATCAGCGACTGCATCATCTGGTTCTCGGCGGTGATCACCTTCGAGTTGGCCTGGTAGTTGCGCTGCGAGGTCATCAGGCCGACCAGTTCCGAGGTGATGTCCACGTTCGAGCCTTCCAGCGTGCCCTTGGACAGCTTGCCGGCCAGGCCGACGCCCGGGGTGCTGTACAGCGGCGCGCCCGAGTTGGCGTTGGCGACCCAGCTGGTGTCGCTGACCGGGGCCAGGCTGCCTTCGTCGGGGAAGGTGGCGATCGCCACGGTGCCCACGACCTGCTGCTGTTCGTTGCTGTACTTGGCGACGATCGAGCCGTTTTCGGCCATTTCCACACCGACGAAGGTGCCGGAGGCATAGCCGTTCGGGCGGTTGGCGGTGTTGGTCGCGGCGCCGCCGAGCTTGGTGGTGCCGGCGTAATCGAAGTTGAACACCAGATCTTCTGCGCCGGGGGCCGTGATCGTCAGGTTCGGCCCGGCCGTCTGGGTTTCCACGACGCGGCCATTCAAGTCGAAGTCGATGTCGAAGGTGGCGGCGGCGGCCGGCTCCTCGCCGTTCAGGCTGTAGCGCACGGTGACGGTCTGGTCGTCGGTCTTGATGAAGTATTGCGACACGGTGTGCTGGGTGCCCAGCGAATCGTAGACCACCGACTGCTTGACCATGCTGTAGGTGCTGGAATCCTCGAAGTCGAAGTCAGCGGCGTCCTTGGTCGGCCATTCGTTCGACATATTGCCCGCGTAGGCGACGCGGGTGGTGGCCACGGCCGGGATCTGGCCGGTCGGGACCTCGATGTCGCCCATGGCGCCCATCACACCGTTCACGGTCGGGCCATAGCCCTGCACCCGCTTGCCGGTGGCGTCGACCAGGTAACCGTCGGCATTGGTATTGAAGATGCCGACGCGCGAGTACGAGACCACGCCCTGGTCGTCGCGGCTGGTGAAGAAACCGCGGCCGAGGATGGCGGCGTCGAGGCCGCGGCCGGTGGTCTGCAGGCTGCCGTTCTTGTTGATGTCCTGGGTCAGCGAACCGACCTGCACGCCGTTGGCCATCTCGCCCGCGTACACCGACGAGAAGTTGGCGCGGCTGCTCTTGAAGCCGTAGGTGCCGGCGTTGGCGATATTGTTCGACAGGGTGTTCAGCTGCTCGTTGATGGCCTGGATGCCCGACAGGGCGATATTGAAGCTCATGGGGGAATCCTTTAGTTGGTGAACGCCAGGTCGGCGGAATTGTTTTTACCGTTGAAACCGGTGATCCAGCCCGGCTCGACTTCGCCGACGCCGGCCACCTGCATCAGGATGCCGCCGGTCGAGTCGAGACGAACGCTGTTCAGGCGGCCGTTGATCTCGATCGCCGGCTTGGTGCCGTCCGAGGCTTCGGCGGCGATGCTGTACTTGCCGGCCGGGAGGCCGAGCTTGGCCGGGTCGAGCGTGAATTCCTGGCCGCCGGTGCCGTGCGACGGCAGTTCGATCCTGGTCTGCTTGCCGGCGATGTCGGTCAGGATCACGTGGGTGAGGGTGCTGGCGCCTTCCAGGCGCACGCTGCCGGTGATCGGGGTATCGCCCAGTTCCACGCGGCTGGTCTCGACCGAGACCTGGCTGCCGACCTGGCCGCCCATCGCCAGCACCTGCAGGCTCTGCAGCATGGCGGCGCTGGCGGCGGTGGTTTGCGTCATGTTTTCCAGCGCCTCGGTCTGCGACAGCTGCGACAGCTGGTTGACGAAGGTGGCCGGATCGGACGGGGCCAGCGGATCCTGGTTGCGGATCTGCGCCACCAGCAGCTTGGTGAACATGTCCTTGTTCTCGCTCATCGGCACGCCGGCCGGGCTGTTGCTGGTATTGCTGTAGTTGCTGCTGAAACCGAAGTTATTGGTGGTCGTGACCATGATCAGCTTTCTCCCATACGGATCAGGGACTGCTGCATCGACTTGATGCGGCCCATGACCTCGACATTCGTTTCAAAGGCGCGCGAGGCGGACATCATGTCGGCCATCTCGGCCACTTCATTGACGTTGGCGTAAAACACCATGCCGTCGGCGTCGGCCAGCGGATTGTCCGGTTCGTGCACGCGGCGCAGCGGTTCGCTCGACTGCACCACGTCCAGCACCTTGACCTTGGCCACGCCTTCGCCGTCGAGCATCGCGGCGAACACCGGCTTGCGGGCGCGGTAGGCTTCGTCCTCGGTGGTGGCCACGGCATTCGCGTTGGCCAGGTTGCTGGCGATCGTGTTCATGCGCACGGTCTGGGCGGCCATGGCCGAGCCAGCGATCAGGGAAATGTCTTTAAAACTCATTCAGCGCTCCTTATTGGCCGGTGATGGCTTTGTTGAGGCCGCGCAGCTTCATATTGATGAAGGTCAGGCTGGTCTGGAAATCGGAGGCGTTCTGCGAAAAGGCGGCCTGCTCGACGCCGATCTCGACGGTATTGCCGTCGGCGCTCGGGTGGTAGGGAACGCGGAACAGGGGGCCATCTTCCGACAGCGTCGGCGCGCCGTCGTCGGCGTCCATCCGGGCTTGCATCACGGAAGCGAAATCGAGGTCGCGCGCCGTATAGCCAGGCGTGCTCTCGTTGGCGATGTTCGCTGCCAGCACGCGGGTGCGTTCGGCGCGCAACTGGAGCGCATCGGCGCTGACGCCGAGAGCTTCCTTGAAATTAATCGACATGGCGATTCTCCAGTGAACTGCAGTGAGTTTGGTTAGAATGGGCCTTTCCGCCTGACCCGTATTGTCCAATGATTGCTTTCCGCAAGGCAACTATAAGTATTGTAACCTGTCTGTTGTGCACCACAGCAGAGGCGGCACAAACTCTTTCCGTAGAGATAGAACAAGCAGCGCGCGAGCAGCTCGAGAAGGGCGCCGACGCCGTCGGGCTGGGTGATCCCCAGTTCGACCTGACGGTGTCGAGCAGCCGTCCGGCGCCGGTTTGCAAGGGGCCGGTCACGGTCGAGGCGATCGACACGCGCCAGCCGGCGCGCATGCGCTTCGTGGCGCGCTGCCCGGACGGCAATGGCTGGCGCCACGACTTCGTGGTGCGCGCCCGCATCTCGGCCCTGGTGGCGGTGACGGCGGCGCCGGTGGCGGCCAACCGTGAACTATCCGAGGCCGACGTCACGCTCGAGCGGCGCGACATTACCCAGGTGCGCGATCCGATCGGCATGCTCGACGAAGCCGTCGGCCAGTCCAGCCGGCGCAGCCTGCGCGCCGGCGAGGTCCTGCGCGCCAGCCAGCTGGTGGCGCCGATCGTGGTGAAACGTGGCGAAGCGGTGGTCATGACCGCGCGCCAGGACGGGATCGAGGTGACCATGGCGGGCGAGGCGCTCGACGCCGGCGCGCGCGGCGCCGTGGTGCGGGTCAAGAACAGCGCCAGCGGCCAGGTGGTGCGCATGCGGGTGCTGGGCGCCGGCGCCGTGCAGCCGATCGACATGCCGCTGGGCGAATAAGGCGTCGAACAAGGCTTCATTCCTTCGATCCCTGCAGCCCGCCCGCGATGCGGGCCAGCTTGGCGGCATAGCCGGGGTCGGTCGCATAACCGCCGCGCGCCAGGCCCTGGGCGAAGGCCTGGGCATCGCTGCCCGTATTCAGGGCGCCGCGGTAGCGCGGATTGTCCATCAATACCCGGGTGTAGTCCTGGAAGGCGCTGGCCGCGTCCGGATAGGCGCGGAAGCGCTCGCGCGTCTTGAGCGCGGCGCCATTCACGTATTCGGTGGTGCTCGAGTCGCCGGTCGCGCCATTCCAGCCGGCGCCGGCCTTGATCCCGAACAGGTTGTGGCTGCTGGCGCCGTCGGCGGTGCGCAGCGGACGCTGGCCCCAGCCGGATTCCAGCGCGGCGTGGGCCTGCACCAGTTCCGGCGCCACGCCCAGCCGGTCGGCGGCCTGGCGCGCCCACGGGGCGATGCTGTCCAGGAAAGCCTGCTGCTCGGGCGTGCTGGCGGCCGCGCCGCCGCTGGCCGTGGCTGCGTCCACCTGTTCTTCTTCACCCATGATCAGGCCTTTGGCGCGCAGGCGCAGCAGGGCGCCTTCCGCGGAGAGGCTGCTGGCCGCGCCGCTGTCGGCGCCGGCATCGCCATGCTGGATGTAGGCGGTCACTTCGCCCTGCAGCTCGCTGAACAGCCGGCCGAAGCTGGCGTCGCCGCCGCCGCCGAGGCCTGCGGTGGGACGGGTAGCGCTGGTGGCGGCGGTCGGCGCCGTCGACGCGATCGAGAAATCAGCGTGGCGCATAGATCTCGTCCTCGCCGTGCAGCACGCGCTGCATCACGGAATATTGCTCGGCCAGCAGGCGGCCGTTGCGCGTGGTCGCCTCCTTGCAGGCGCGCACGATCGCTTCCAGCTCGGCCCAGGCGGCGTCGAAGGTTGTGCGGGCGCCGGCGGCCAGGCTGGCGCTGTACTGCGCCATCGAGGCGTCCGGGCCGAGCAGGGCGCGCACCAGCTGCAGGCGCTGCTGGCGGCGCGCTTCCATCGCCTCGAGCAGCGGCTCCAGATTCTCCGCCAGCGCGCTCAGCTCGGCGCTGCGGTGGCGCACGGCGGCCTCGAACTGCTGTTCCAGCAAGGTGTGGATGGTGGCCGCTTCGGCCAGGTCTTTCTGGACGCCTTCGAGCAGCAGCGTATTGGCCGCCTGGCGGGTGAGGGTGGCCATGCTCAGCGTCCTCCGTGGAATTTCTGGATCAGGCCGGCCAGGCGGCCCGGATCGAAGGGCAGCTCGCCGCGCGCCAGCGCATCGCGCAGTTCAGCCACGCGGGCGGCGTCGAAATCGGGCATCGCGCGCATCGCTTCGGCGGCCGGCTTGAGAACTTCGGATTGCAGGGCGGCGGCCGGCGCGGCCGGCGCCTCGGCCTGTACCGGCACCGACACGGTCTGGGCGCCGATGGTGACGGTGGATACGGACGAGCCGGTGATTTTCATGCGGTTACCTCGGGATTTCGGTTGGATCGTCATGGCGAAGTCGGCAGTTGGCCGCGCAGTTGTTCCAGGTCCGCGGCGTCCGGCATGGTGACCGACGCGCCGCTGCCCAGCGCCGTGCCGTGGCTGCCGGGGGCGCCGAACATATTCGCCACCGCGCGCGACTGGGCGCTGGTCAGGATCAGCAGTTCGATGCGGCGGTTCATGCCGTCGAGCGGGGCTTCCGGGTGCAGCGGGCCGCGGTCGGCCATGCCGACCACCTGCAGCACGGTGCTGCTCTGCATGCCGCCGGTGAGCAGCTGGGCGCGCGCGGCCAGCGCGCGGTCGGTCGACAGCGCCCAGTTCGAATAGCCGCCCTTGTCCACGCCGGCGTAGCGGCTGGAATCGGTATGGCCGATGATCAGCATCTGGTTGCGCATCTGGGCGAACAGCGGACCCATCTTTTGCAGCAGGCGCGCGAAGCGGCCGGTGGGCAGCGCGCTGCCGCGCATGAACATGCCCTGTTTATCGGTGTCGTGCAGCATCACGCGCAGGCCGTAGGGCGTGACCACGGTGGACAGGTTCGAGGCCAGGCCGGCGCTCTCCGACAGCTCGGTCAGGGCCTTCGACAGGGCGGCCAGGTCGGCCGGGGTCTCGTAGGCGGTGCGCGGGGCGCTCGGGCTGCCCGGGTTGCTGGTGCCGGCATTGCCGGTGCGCGGGACCTCGAAGCGCTCGATCAGGCTGCCGCTCGGCTCGGTGGCGATGGCCGGCTTCTGGCCCTGGCCCTCGAGCATGCCGGAGTCGGTTGCGTCGCGCACGATCGCCTTGAGGTTCTGCTGCTCGCGCGCGGCGATCAGCCACAGCACCAGGAACAGCGCCATCAGGGCCAGGCAGAAATCGGCGAACGCGACTTTCCAGGCCCCGCCGTGCTCGTCGTGCTGGTGCTTGCCGCCGCCGCGCTTGACGATGGTCGATTCGTGCTTGTCGTTCGGTTTCGACACGTGTTACCCCGCCATGCGGTCGCCGCCGCGGCGCCGCTTGTTCTGCGATTCGTCTTCGCCGCCCATGGCGTTGATCCACTGTTCGAGCTGGGCGAAGCTGGGCTTGGTATTGAGCTGGATCAGGCGCCGGCCGGCGTCGATCGCCAGCAGGGCCGGCTTGCCGGCCACGTGGGTGCACAGCACGACCTTGACGGTCTCCATGGTCGATGCATCCGAATTGACGGTCTGCTTCATCAGGTTGGCCAGCGGCTCGAGCACGCCGTAGCAGAAGAAGATGCCGATGAAGGTGCCGACCATGGCCGCGCCAACCTTCTCGGCGATCTCGCCCGAATCGGCGCCGCCCGAGACCGAGTACATGGCCATCACGATGCCCAGCACCGCGGCCAGGATGCCGAAGCCCGGCATCGCTTCGGCGATTTTTTGCAGCGACTTCGACGGCTGGGTCAGCTCTTCGTGGATCGCTTCCAGCTCCTGCTCAAGCACGCCTTCCAGCTCATGGGCGTTGATCTTGCCCATGGCCATCAGGCGGAAGTTATCGACGATGAAGGCCAGCAGCTTCGGCTCGGCCAGGATCGCCGGATAGCGCTGGAACAGCGGGCTTTCGGCAGGCGCCTCGACGTGGGCGTCGAGCGCCTTCAGGCCGCCGGCGGCGGTCTGCAGCAGTTCGTACATCAGGAGCAGCAGCTGGCGCTGGAATTCCGAGTCGTGCTTCTTGCGCGCCGCGACCTTCTTGAGCTGGTGGCCCATCTCGGACAGCACGTGCTTCGGATTGCCGAGCACCAGCGCGCCGAAGGCGGCGCCGCCGATGATCAGGATCTCGACCGGGTGGAAGATCGAGGCGAAGGTGCCGCCCATCAGGGTGAATCCACCGAAGATGGCGCCGAGCACGATGGCGATGCCGAGTAGTTGCTGCATGACGTAGGGCCTTTTTTCTTTGTAATTCGGTTCAGTCGCGCTGCAGCGCGGCCTTCATCTTGGCCAGCGCGCTCTTGTTGAGCTGGCAGACGCGGGCGTCGGACAGGTCGAGCACGGCGGCGATTTCCTTGTAGCTCAGTTCGAACTCGTAGATCATCTGGATCACGCGCTGCTCCTTCTCGTTGAGGGCGGACAGCACCTGCTCCAGGCTGCGCCGCACCATGAACTGTTCTTCGGGGCCGGGGGTGTGATGGGCTTCGCCGACCGCTTCCTGCAATACTTCATCGAAGCTCAGCATTTCCTCGGCGCTGTCGTCGAGCAGATACTGTTGATACTGTTCCGCGGACAGGCCCAGGGCCTCGGCCGCTTCCTTCTCGTTCGGCTCGCGCCCCAGGCTGCGGGTCAGCGCGCGCAGGGCATCGCGCTGGCGATGGCTTTCCTGGCGCACCGCGCGCGGACGCCAGTCCTGGCGCCGCAGCTCGTCGAGGATGGCGCCGCGCACGCGCAGCGCCGCATAGCTCGAAAAACCGGCGTCGGGCTGGCCGTAGCGGCGCAGCGCTTCGAGCAGTCCCATCAGGCCGATCTGTTCCATGTCTTCGCGCCCAAGCGCGCCCGAGACCTGGCTGCCGAGCTGGCGCGCGATGCGCTTGACCAGCGGCGCATAGGCCAGCAGGTGTCGTCCTTCCTCCTGCGCGCTCATGCCGGCGCTGGTCGCCGCATCGCCGTAGTCGGCGGCGGCAACGTCGAGGTAGTCGCTCATATAGGCCACGTGGTCACCAGGTGGATTCGCGTCACTCGATGATCAGCTTGCCGACCATGACTTCGGAAAACGGCTTCACATGGTTTTCCTTTTCATAGTTGGCGTCGAATACCTTGTTCAGCTCGGCCGCGTACTGGTCGACCGACATGCTTGAGGCTTCGGCCAGGGTGCGCGCCGACAGCGCCGACACGGCGATGCTGCGCAGCAGCGGCAGCTGTTCCTTGGCTTCCTTCTCCTCGGCTGGGGTGGTGGCCAGCACCAGGTCGACCGACAGGTAGTGCGCGGCCTGCTCGTTCGGCGCGCGGCGCAGCATGACGATCACCTTGTCCAGGGTGACGTACTTGGTCAGCTTCTTCTCCGGGGCCGGCTTGGCGGCGACGGCGCCGGCGGCCGGGGCCGGGTTCATATACCACATGGCGCCGCCGGCGGCGGCGGCGGCCGCTACTGCGACGCCGGCGAATGCGATGATCAGTTTTGCTTTCATGGTCTAGTCGCGGTCATTCATCGAAAACAGGGAACCGGCGTCGCCGGCATCGTTCAGGGCCAGTCCGGGCGTGCGCTGGCGCTGTTGCTGCTCATCCTGGCGGCCGCGGCCCTGGGCATCGGCGCCCGGCTGGCTGGATGGCTGGTTGCCGGCCTGGGCGGTGGCTTGGGCGCGCGGGGTCTCGCTCACATTGACCGAGACGTTGCTGTACTGGCGTCCGGCCAGGTCGTTGCGCAGGTTGTCGCTGACCGTGTTCAGCTGGCGCAGCACTTCGGTATTGGTGGCGGCGATGTGCACCTCGAGGTTGCCGCCGCTGTGGCGGATCGAGATGTCGATCCGGCCCAGCATCGGCGGCTCGAGGCGGATCGTGGCCTGTTCGGCGCCGCGGCCGAGCTGGACCTGGAGCCGCTCGCCCAGCGCTTCCTGCAGGGTCTGGCGCCAGGCGGTCGGCGGACCGGCCAGGACCACGCTGCCGGCGCCGCGCGCGGCGGCCGGCTGGCTCGGGGCGGTGACGCTGGCGGCGGCGGTGGTCGGCGCGGTGTCGGCGCCGTCGCGCGGTGTGTCGGTGGCCAGCGCGGCG